>NZ_VBZC01000007.1:0-236243 GCF_005786655.1 Streptomyces montanus | reverse complement strand
CCCGCCCCCGACCCACCCACCAACCGCACGCGCCCCCGCCCAACCGCCGGAGGCACCGGCACACGCCCCCGACCCACCCACCAACCGCAGGCGCCCCCGCCCAACCGCCGGAGGCACCGGCACACGCCCCCGACCCACCCACCAACCGCAGGCGAGCCCCTCCGACCACCGGAGGGCTCAGGCGTCGAACGTCGTCGCCCGGGTGACCTTCTCCCACGTGGTGATCTCCGCGCGGACCGCGTCCAGGTGGCCCACCACGGCGTCGACGGCGTCGTCGCCGAGCGGCAGGCGCAGCGGCGTCTGCTCGGCATCCAGGGCGGCGAGGATCGCGGCGGCGGCCTTCGCCGGGTCGCCCGGCTGGGTGCCGTCGCCGGCGGCGACCATGCGGCGGGTCGCGCCGACCGTCTCCGCGTACGCGTCGAGTTCCGCGCTGGCGCTGATGTTGCCGAACAGGCCGGTGCGGAAGGAGCCCGGCTCGACGATCAGTACCTTGATGCCGTACGGCCGGACCTCGTCCGCCAGCGCCTCCGACATACCCTCAAGGGCGAACTTCGTACCGCTGTATGCCGCGAACCCGGCGAACGACAACTGCCCGCCCATGCTGCTGAGCTGCACGATCGCGCCGGAACGGCGGTCGCGCATGTGCGGCAGTACGGCGCGGACCAGCGTGGCGGGCCCGAACACGTGCACGTCGAAGAGGTCACGCAGCTCGGTGTCCGTGGTCTCCTCGAAGGCCCCGACATGACTGCGCCCCGCGTTGTTGACCAGCACATCGATCCGCCCGTGGCGCTCCACCACGTCCCGCACGGCCGCCTCGATCCCCGCCGCGTCGGTGACGTCCAGGGCCAGCGCCTCGATCTGGTCGGGATGCTCCGCGACCAGATCGCCCAGCGTGGCCGGACGGCGCGCCGTGGCCACCACCACGTCCCCCGCCGCGACCGCCGCCTCGGTGATCGCCCGTCCGAAGCCGCTGTTCGCCCCGGTCACCAGCCACACCTTGTTCATCTCAAGCTCCTCGCTCGTCGACTCCCGGTGTCGTCAAGCCTGGCCGCGAATCCAGTCGCCCGTCCAAGATCTGTCGTGATAGCCGTTGGCTATGGATGTCCATGGCAGAGATCTGAGGTACTTCGTCGCGGTCGCCGAGGAGCTGCACTTCACGCGGGCCGCAGAGCGGTTGTATGTGTCGCAGCCCGCCCTGAGCAAGCAGGTCAGGGCGCTGGAGCGGCAGTTGGGGGCGCCGCTGTTCGAGCGTGACCGGCAGGGCGTGCGGCTCACGCCGGTGGGCACCGCTCTGCTGCCGCACGCCCGGCAGGTCCTCGCCGCCTGGGAGGTGGCCCTGGACGCGGCCGAGCGTGCGAAGACCGAGCAGGCCGCCGTGCTCCTCGTCGGTATGAGCACCAGCCCCGCGCGCGGCGGCCTGCTCCCGGCCATTCGCTCCAGGTTCACGGAAGCCCACCCCGAAGCCACCCTGCGGCTGCGGCAGATCGGCTGGGACGACCCGACCGCCGGACTCGCGGACGGCACCGTCGACGTGGCCTTCATCTGGCTGCCGGTCCCCGACCCCGACCGCTACACCTACGTCGTGGTCGCCGAGGAACCGCGCCTGGTCGCCCTCGCGGAGACACACCCCCTGGCGGCCCGCGAGTCCTTCGATTTCGCCGAACTGCTGGACGAACCGTTCCTCGCCCTGCCGAGGAGCGCGGGCGTCCTGCGCGACTACTGGCTCGCCCTCGACGAACGAGCCGGCCGTCCGCCTCGTATCGGAGCGGAGATCGCCGGCACGGACGAGACGTACGAAGCGCTGGTGGACGGCCGTGGCGTCTGCCTTGTCGCGGTCGGGAACGCGCCCCTGATCAGCCTGGACGGTGTCACCACCCGCCCCGTCCACGGTCTGTCGCCCAGCAGGCTGGCGCTCGCCGCCCGCGTCGACGACGATCGCCCCCTGGTGCTCGCCTGTCTGCGCGCGGCCCGGAAGGTGTCGAGCGTCGCCCGCTGAACGTCACCGGGCCGTCCACGAATCCACGAAGGTTCATGCCGCGTGCCGGCCACCGCCGCGTCGCGCACGCCGGCGCCGGGCCATCGGGATCGCCAGCGCGGCCAGGCAGCCCAGTGCCGCCGCGGCCGCCCACCAGGCGAGGGGGAAGGAACTCTCGCTGCTCGCGTTCTCGGTGGCGGCGGACTTCGGGGCGTCACCGGAGGGCTGGGCGGCGGCGCGGTCGGCCGCGGAAGGGCTCGCGGTGGAGGCGGTCAGCACCACGTCGTTGCCGTCGCCGCCGCGGTAGCCGATCCGGTACTTGGTCTTGCCCACCTTGACCTTCGCGCCTTCCTTCAGGCCCTTGAAGGTGCCGGTCGTCTTCGTCTTGCCGGTGTGGTTGACAAGCGTGATCTCTTCCGGGGACTTCGAGGACCCGGATGCCCTCGAGGCCTTCGGGTCGACTTCGAGTTCTCCGCCCAGCCGGACCTTGCCCCCGACCTTCAACGCCCGGTCCCGTACGGCCAGTTCACCGCCGGCGCGCTGCGTGTAGTCCCCGGTCACGGTCACGCCGCCGGTGACCTTCCCCGTACTGGTCACGGACCCGACGACCTTGCCCTTGCCGGACAGCGACGAGGTCAGGTTCAGCGCCTGCCCGCTCGCCCCGCGCACGTCGAGCCGAGCGCCCGCCGTCGTGAGCCGGATCGCCCTGCTGCGCGCCAGAGTTGTCCCGTCGAGCCTGAGCGTGCCCTTGGTGACGGTCGTCGTGCCCGTGTACGTCACCGCGCCGCCCGTCAGGGTCGCCGTGGCGGCACCGGACTGCGTGAGGGACCCGCGGCCGCTGATCTTGGACAGCGAGATCGGCTTGGCCGTGTTGCGGAGCACCAGGGAGCCGTCGTTGACCACCTTGTAGAGGTCGCCCTTGGTGTACAGCCCGCCGTCACCGCCCGGCTTTCCGCTGCCCAGCCGCAGCACGGCGCCCTTCTGGACGGTCGTCGAGCCGTTGTAGTACTGGACGGCGGCGAAGGTGACGTCGTTGCCCTTCGTGCCCTTGATGACGATGTCCCCGGCGCCGGGCGCGGACAGCGTGTCGTGGAACCTGCCGCCGCCGATGGGTGCGCCCAGCGTCACCGGCCCGTTGTAGTTGAAGGTGAGCAGCGAACGGGACCTGGCCGCCAGCAGGTTGATGTAGACGGTTTCGGCGGTGCCCGGCATGAAGATCTTGCTCGTGGTGCCGTTGCCCCACTCGACGTTGGCGCCCTTGATGTTGGTGCCGCGCTTGTTGACGTTCTTCGTCGCGGGCCGCCAGTTCAGCGCCGGGTCACTGAGCGAGGGGTTGGTGTCCCCGCCCTGGTTCGACCAGCTGTACTGGCCGGTCAGCACCACCTTGCTGCCCGGCCGCGACTGCACGTTGATGTCGCTGCCGTACTCCCGTTGGTAGAAGTCCATCGGCATGGTGGTCGTCTGGCCCAGGGGAGTGTCGACGGTCCAGGTGCCCTGGTTGAGGACCTTGCGGACGTTCGGCAGAGCGACCGGATACTCGGACTTCCCCGCGTTCAGCTGTGTCCCGTTGTCGATCGCTCCCGAGAAAGAGTGGGTGCCCGACAGGTCCCACATGCCCCACAGGAACCGCGGCTGCGTGATGAGCCCCGAGCCGCTGATCGTGCCGAGGTTGTAGGCGCTCTTCAGAGACAGGCGCAGGGTGCCGTCGACGCGGATGTTGTTCTGGTTGAGCCGGTATCCGGGCGTGTTGTACGGGAAGTGACCGAGCAGACCGGTGGTGCCGCCGTTCCCGTACTGAAGGGTGGCCCCGCGCTCGACCGTGATCGCTGGCGGGTCCGGGTTGTTGACCACCGTGTACGGGTGGTTGCCACCCGGTGTGCTGACCTTCTGCCGCTGCTGTGCCCTGGGCAGCGTGAAGTCGCTGTCCCTGGTCAGGATCAGGGTGCCGGAGCCGCGCACGGTGAGGGTGCCCTCGCCCCGGAACACTCCGTTGTACGTCGTCGTCCCGGTCGGCACGGTCACCACCGTGTCGCCGTCGAGTGTCACATCGCGGCCGTCGAGGACCGCCGCGGTGACGTCGTCGGCGCCGGAGGGCGCCGCTGCCGCCCCCGGTGCGAGGACCACGGTCGCCATCACGGCCAGTGCCGCGCCTGCCCCTGCCGCCCGTACGCGGATGTTGTCGTTCACGTCCGTGGAGACGGGCGTGCCGGGGAGCCGATAACAAAAACTTGCTCCGAAAGTGTTCGTCGTTTTCGACACTCCCGACCCGTTGACCTCCCTGTAACACACCCTTACCGTTTCCGCGTTCGGAATGACAGATGCCGTTCGAAATACCGGATCGCCAGCGGGTGGGGACGCACGCACGGGCCACCAGGTGCTGCGCTTCGAGATGAGGAGCCGACGACATGAGCCGCGACGACAACAGCCCCGAGGTCCCGAGCCGCAGACTCGTCCTGAAGGGGGCCCTGGCCGCGGGCGCCCTCACCTCCGTACCGTCAGTCGCGCAGGCCGCCACTGAAGACGACGCAGACGACGCAGACGTCGCGGACGCCGCCGGCCCGACCGCCTCGTACGTCAATCCACTCGTCCGCAACCGCGCCGACCCGCACATCCACCGCCACACCGACGGCTACTACTACTTCACGGCCACGGCCCCCGAGTACGACCGGATCATCCTGCGCCGCTCGCGCACCCTGCGCGGACTTTCGACGGCGGACGAGTCCGTCATCTGGAAGAAGCACACGAGCGGTGACATGGGCGCGCACATCTGGGCGCCGGAGATCCATCACATCGACGGCAAGTGGTACGTCTACTTCGCCGCCGCGCCCGCGAACGACATATGGGCCATCCGCATCTGGGTCCTGGAGAACGCGAGCCGCAATCCCTTCGAAGGGACCTGGACGGAGAAGGGCCAGCTGAAGACGGCCTGGGAGACCTTCTCCCTCGACGCGACCACCTTCACCCACCGGGGCACCCGCTATCTCGCCTGGGCCCAGCACGAGCCCGGTATGGACAACAACACCGCGGTCTGGCTCTCGAAGATGGCCAACCCGTGGACGCTGACGGGACCCCAGGTGCGGCTCACCACCCCGGAGCTCGACTGGGAGATCATCGGCTTCAAGGTCAACGAGGGCCCGTCGGTCATCGAACGCAACGGCCGCGTCTTCATGTCGTACTCGGCGAGCGCCACCGACTACCACTACTGCCTCGGCCTGCTGACCGCCGACGCCGACAGCGACCTCATGGACCCCGCGAACTGGTCCAAGTCGCCGACCCCCGTCTTCACCAGCAACGACACCACCAAGCAGTACGGACCCGGGCACAACAGCTTCACGGTCGCCGAGGACGGCCGTACCGACGTCCTCGTCTACCACGCACGCCAGTACAAGGAGATCGTCGGCGACCCCCTGAACGACCCCAACCGCCACACCCGCATCCAGAAGCTCGGCTGGAATCCGGACGGCACACCGGACTTCGGCATCCCGGTCGCCGACACCCCGGTCCGGCCGGACAAGAAGAGCCGGTACACGATGACCGCGTTCACTGGCAGCAGCAACACCGACCTGTACGTGTACGAGTCCGAGGACGCGTACACGTACAGCCTGCTGAAGGGACCGGCCTACACCCCGCCCGGTGGACTGCTCCGCGACCCGAGCATCATGAAGCACTCTGACGGCTCCTACTGGCTCGTGCACACCACGAACTTCACCGGGAACACCATCGGTTTCGCCCGGAGTGAGGACCGGGTGACGTGGCGTTTCGCCGGTACGCAGACCCTGTCCACGCCGGGGCTCGCGCGCACCTGGGCGCCGGAGTGGTTCGTCGACCGGGACGGCAGCGTGCACGTCGTCGTCTCGCTCGACACCGAGAACAACCAGGTCTTCCGGCCGCACCTGCTGACCGCCACCGACCGGAGACTGCTCAACTGGTCCGTCCCCAGGCCCCTGACCGGGCTCGACCAGGCCAATTACATCGACACGTTCGTCGTCCGGTTCCGCGGCCGGTACCACGCCTTCGCCAAGAACCAGATGACGAACTACGTGGAACACGCGGTCGCCGACCGGCTCGACGGGCCGTACGGGTTCACCGGCACGGACGACTGGGCCGACTGGGGACGCTGGCGCCAGGGCCAGGCACTCGTCCGTCTCGACAACGGCGGCTGGCGGATCTACTTCGACGGCTTCACCGACCGCAAGTACTACTTCAGCGACAGCCTCGACGGACTGCGCACCTGGACGCCGGTCCAGCAACTGCCGGGACTCTCGGGTGTCGTCCACAACGTCACCGTGCTCAGGGAGCACGTGTGAGCCGCGCTCAAGCCAAGCGTTCGACCGCCCCCAAGGAGGCAGCGCGATGAGACGTGCCTACGCGAGACGTGCCTATGCGAGACGTGCCTATGCGATCCTGCTCGCCCTGTGCTGTGCGTTCGCCGGAGCACTGGCGACCGCGGGACCGGCCCAGGCGGCACCCCAGACCATCACGAACGGAACGCAGTTCACCGACGTGGGCGGCAACCCCGTACACGCGCACGGCGGCGGGGTCATCAAGGTCGGCTCGTACTACTACTGGTTCGGCGAGAACCGGAACTCCGACAACACCTTCCGGTACGTGGACGCCTACCGCTCCACCGACCTGAAGAACTGGGAGTTCCGCAACCACGTCCTGACCGAGGCCACCGACCCGGAGCTGGCGACCGCCAACATCGAGCGGCCCAAGGTCATGTACAACGCCGCCACCGGCAAGTTCGTGATGTGGATGCACAAGGAGAACGGCGTCGACTACAGCGAGGCGCGCGCCGCCGTCGCCGTCTCCGACACCGTCGACGGCAACTACTCCTGGCGGGGCAGCTTCCGCCCGCTGGGCCAGCACATGTCCCGCGACATCACGGTGTTCGTCGACACGGACGGCACGGGCTACATGGTGTCCGCCGCCCGTGAGAACTACGACCTGCACATCTACCGGCTGACCAGCGACTACACCGGCATCGCCGCCTTGGTCGCCGACCCCTGGCACGGCGGCCACCGCGAGGCACCGGCCCTCTTCAAGCGGGGCGGCGTGTACTTCATGCTGACGTCGGGCGCCACCGGCTGGAACCCCAACCAGCAGCAGTACGCGACGGCCACCTCGCCCGCCGGTCCCTGGACGGCCATGAAGAACATCGGTGACTCGACGGCATACGGCTCACAGACCGCGTACGTCCTTCCCGTACAGGGGAGTTCGGGCACCTCGTACCTCTACATGGGCGACCGCTGGGGCAACTCCTTCGGCGGGACGGTCAACGACTCGCGGTACGTCTGGCTGCCGCTGACCTTCCCGACCTCCACCACGATGTCCATGTCCTGGTATTCGGAGGTCACCATCGACACGGCCGCCGGTACCGTCACCGGGCAGGGCGGCCCGTACCAGACGCTGACCGCCCGGCACAGCGGCAAGTGCGCGGACGTCACCAGTCAGTCGATCCTCGAAGGTGCCGTACTCAAGCAGTACACCTGCAACGGTGGCGGCAACCAGCGGTTCTGGGCCAAGGACCTCGGCAACGGATACGTCCAGCTGATGGCCCGTCACAGCTCCCTCTGCCTGCGGGAGAACGCCTCGGACGTGACACAGCAGAACTGCTCCACGGCCACCACCCAGCAGTGGTCGGTGACCACGTCCGGCGGCTATGTGACGGTGAAGTCCCGCGCCAGCGGCGAGTGCCTCGACGTGAGCGGCGCGTCGACCGCCGACTCCGCCGCGATCATCACGTACACCTGCAACGGAGCCACCAACCAGCAGTGGAGCCGGGCCAGTTGACGTCAATCCGCCCGGTGGAGGAGCAGCTCGGCCGACTCCTCCACCAGGCGGCGCAGCACCGGCAGGAAGTTCTCGTCGCCGCCCAGTTTGCCCAGGATGCGCAGGGCGTCCTCGCGAAACCTGTCCAGGTCCTCCTGGAACCGGTGCAGCACGGAAGGCGCGAGAAGTGCTGTCGCGAGTTCCGATCGTGCCTGTTCGCATTTCCTCGAGGCGGAGTGCAGGTCCAGGAGTTCCTCGCTGGAGTGGGGGGACGAGTGCATGCATGCCTGCTCGATGGCGCATGCGAGGAGAAACGTTACTGTGCCGTTCCGCAGATCCTCATTGCGGCCGGAAAGGATGTCTTCCTGATCGTTGAACATCTGCCACAGGACGCCGAAGACATAGCCGAACTCCCGCCACAGCTCTATTCGTTCACTCTCCGCGCCGGCCAAAATCGCACCCATCGCCGTGATCATGCCGAAGGGTGCGCCGGACTTGCCGCGGTAGGTCGTGACCACCGAGTTCCGCGTGGCGCCCCGGGCATCGCCGCGCAAGTCGCTCAACTGCCCTTCGGTGCCGGCGATCCAGCATTTCACCAGCTCGGCCGTCAGAGCGTTGTGCACGGACTCGGGAACCGGTTGTGACTGAATGATGTGAAGGGGAAGCGCGTTCCCGCTGATGACGGCGGCGAGCAGCGCCTCGTTCTCGCCGAGGGCGCGGGAAGTCCCGGCACCCTGCCCGTCCGCCAGGTCGTCGAGATAACACGCCGAAGTCCACCACAGCACATGTATCGCGGACAAAGGGACGGCGGGTTTGGGGTTGCCCGTCTCGACTCCGTGCACCAGGAGCGGCAGTACTTGCAGGGGGTACTTGAACTTCTGATGCCGCAGGAGTTCGGCCATCGCGTTCTTGACCGCGTCGTACGAGGGGCCGAGTCGCTCGATGCCGCCTTCCATCTCCGTCTCGATGTCGACGGAGAAAGTTTCATACAGGTCCAGGTAGGAGGTGGAATTCACCTTGTCTCCTTTGTGCCGGGATGTGCGTGTAACGATTTGATCATTCCGAATTGCGGAGTATCCAGAGCGATTTCCGGCCATGGCCGGTTTTCTCGTGGTGTGTGAGGGTCAAGATTCCGGCCGTACTCTAGAAAGCGCTTGCCATCGCGGGGTACGGTCCAAGCCGCCAGGTCCTGACGTCCTGAGGAGGAGCCGCCCATGAGGCGTGCGAGACGTACGAGCCGCACCAGACGTGTCCGCATCGCCGTGTCCGCCGCGGTCACCGTCGCCGCGGTCCTGTCCGCCACCCCCGCCCTGGCGGCCGCCCCGGCACAGACGGAGGGGCAGTGGCAGGCGCAGGGGCAGGCGCAGGGGCAGGGGCAGGCGCAGGGGCAGGGGTACGGCCGTGGGACGGGCCTCCAGAACTGCACTCAGACGGCCTGTCACTTCGACGTC
Organism: Streptomyces montanus; assembly: GCF_005786655.1. NCBI lineage: Bacteria > Bacillati > Actinomycetota > Actinomycetes > Kitasatosporales > Streptomycetaceae > Streptomyces > Streptomyces montanus. Next base: position 227,045 of record NZ_VBZC01000007.1, on the reverse strand, counting down.
GCGCCCGGCACATACGACGTAAGCGTCCTGCTCGGCGGCGACACCGCCGCGAGCACCGGCATCAGCGGCGAGACCCGCCGGACGATCCTCCCCGAGACAGCCACGGTGGCGGGGGAGCGGGCGGCCCGCAGCTTCACCGTGAACGTCCGCACCCCCGAGGGCGAGCCCACCGGCCCCGCCGGCACGGCCGGCCTCGACCTCGTCCTCGGCGGCTCGGCCCCCGCCCTCGCCGACATCCGCGTCACCCCGGCCCCGCACACCCGCCAGATCTTCCTCGTCGGCGACTCCACCGTGTGCGACCAGCCCGGCGACCCGTACTCCGGCTGGGGCCAGCAGCTGCCCCAGTACCTCCGCAAGGGCCTGTCGGTCGCCAACTACGCGGATTCCGGCGAGAGTACGGTCAGCTACCTCGCCAACCCGGCGCTCTTCGCGACCGTCCAGCCGCTGATCCGCAAGGGCGACCTGGTCCTCATCCAGCTCGCCCACAACGACAAGCAGACCGACGAGGCGACGTACCGCGCGAACCTGGAAACGCTCGTCGCCGGCGTACGCGACAAGGGCGGTCGGCCCGTGCTGGTCACGCCCATCGTCCGCCGCTGGTTCAACGCCGACGGCACCCTCAACAACGGCACGGCCCTGCTGGTGAACGGCCTCGGTGTCGACCACCCCGCGGTCACCCGCTCGGTCGCCGAGACGCACGACGTACCGCTCATCGACCTGACCGCCAAGACCAAGGCCCTGGTGGAGTCACTCGGCGTGGAGGGCTCCAAGGCGCTCTATCTCTACAACGAGAAGCGGGACAACACCCACACCTCCGTGCGGGGCGCGACCGCCTACGCGGACCTCGTCCGCGACGAGCTCATCGCCCAGCGCCTGGTCCCCAAGGGCCTGACGAGGTAACCCGAGCTCCTGGGGCGTTCCGACCGGAACCGGGGCGCCCCAGGTACCCACCCGTACGACCCGAGCAAGAAACAGCGTTGGAACCGAACGAGAAGAACCGCACGACCCGAGCGAGACAGGAAGCCCGACCCATGCCCGCTGGCGTTCCCGAGGACCGCGCCCTCAGTCCGTACACCGGCTACACCCGCGCACACTGGGAGGCAGCGGCCGACTCCCTGCTCGCGGCCGTGGAGCCCTTCGCGACCGAGGACCGCGCCCTCTACCACCTGCCCGGCGACCGAGAGAGCTGGTCGGGCCGGCTCTCGGACGGCCTGGAGGGATACGCCCGTACGCTCATGCTGGCGGCCTTCCGCCGCGACGAGAAGGCCCTGGAGCGGTACGCCGACGGGCTCGCGGCCGGCACCGCCGGTGTCTGGCCGCGTATCGAGGACCGCAGCCAGCCCCTCGTCGAGGCCGCCTCGATCGCGCTCGCCCTGCGCCTGACCCGCCCCCTGCTGTGGGACCGCCTCGACGACGCCGTACGGCAACGGGCCACGGCCTGGCTCGGCGACGCCCTCACCGCCGAAGCCTGGCCCTGCAACTGGGAGCTGTTCCCGGTCACGGTCGGGGGCTTCCTGGAGGAGATCGGGTACGAGGCCGAGGCGTCGCGGGCGGCGGTCGAGCGGGGGCTGGACCGCATCGAGCAGTGGTACGTCGGCGACGGCTGGTACACCGACGGCGACGGCCGCAAGTTCGACTACTACAACGGCTGGGCGATGCACCTGTATCCGGTGCTGCACGCCTGGCTCGCGGACGACCCGGGACTGCTCGACCTGTACGGCGGCCGCCTGGAGACGCATCTCGCCGACTACGCCCGTCTGTTCGGCGCCGACGGCGCGCCGATGCACCAGGGCCGCTCGCTCACCTACCGCTTCGCGACGACCGTGCCGCTGTGGCTGGGCGCCCTGACGGGCCGTACGCCACTGCCGCCGGGTGAGACGCGCCGCCTGGCCTCCGGAGCCCTGCGCTACTTCCTCGACCGGGGAGCCGTGAACGACCAGGGGCTCCTCACTCCCGGCTGGCACGGCCCCGACGCGTCCGTCCTGCAGGGCTACTCGGGCCCGGCCTCCCCGTACTGGGCGAGCAAGGGCTTCCTGGGCCTGCTCCTGCCCGCCGGCGACGAGGTGTGGACGGCGGCCGAGGAACCGGGCCCGGCGGAGCGGTCGGACGCGGTCACCTCCGTCCCCGCGCCCAACTGGCTGCTGCAGTCCACGTCGTCCGACGGCCTGGTCCGCCTCCACAACCACGGCAGCGAGGACGTCCGTTACGACCCGTACTACACACGGCTGGCGTACTCGACGGTGACGGCGCCCTCGGAGGCGTACGACAACTCGCAGGCGTACGACAACAGCGTGATGGTGGACGGGAATCCGAGCCGCACGGCCATCGAACCGCTGGGAACCGGTGACGGCTGGGTGGCCTCCCGGCACGAGGCGGGCGACGGCGCCCGGGTCACCAGCCTGGTGGTGGCCCGTGGCGCGGTGGAGGTGCGTGCCCATCTGGTGGCGGGCGCGGCCCCCGGGACATCGGTGCGGGTGACCGGATGGGCGGCGGGGGAGGGGCGGGTACGGGCCGAACTCCTCCCCGTCTTCGGCCTGTCGGGCACATCTGCCCCGGCGGGCGCGGCGGGCGCGGCGGGCGTGGCAGGCGTCACGGGGGCAGCGGGCGAGGGCACCCTCTTCGTCGCCCTCGCCCGGCTCACCGCCGAACCGGACCCCCTCCCGCTCCAGGCACTGGTGTCCGTGGAGGTGGAGGGGGCGTATGAGGTGTGCGTGCGCTGGATCGACGGCCCCGAGGCGCGCTTCCGGTTCAGCGCTCCAGACGGGCGATCCGCAGCGTCTTGGTGGTCGGTGAAGCCCCGGTGAGCGCCGTCGTGTAGGACGGCGTGACGGGCGCGTACGCCCAGGTGAGGGAGCCGTCCGCGAGGACCGCGATGTCACCCGCGATACGTGCCTTGACGACCTTGTCCGGCGTCTTGAACTTGCCGTTCCAGTCGATCAGGCGCAGGTGCGTGCCGGTGAAGGTGCCCGTGCACGTGCCGTTCGCGCACTTGGCGTTCTTCAGCGACTCCCACGAGACGAGGAGCCGGTCCTTGCCGTACGGGGCGACATGGACGTTCACATGCTCGGTGCCGGCGGTGCTCGTGAGGTAAACCGGCTTGCCCGCGGGCGTGTTGCGGTTCTTCAGGAAGGCGACGGCGACCTGGTGGGTCTTCGTCTTCGGCTTCACCGTCCAGCCGCGCCCGCTCGCGTCGTCCGGGTTCTTCGCGGCGGAGGCGGCGCCCCGGGAGGCGAAGGCGGTGGCGTAGCGGCCGCTGGAGGACTTCACGAGTTCGCCGGTGCGGCCCGCGAACGTGCCGCCGCAGTAACCCGCCCAGCACTGCTCGCGCTGCACGACCGGCGCGTTGTCGGGCGCGCCGATGCCGGTCGACACGAACAGGCCCGAACGCCAGTCGTCGAAACAGAGGGAGGTGAAGGCACCGGTGGACTCGGCGCGCAGCGCGATGCCCTCGTTGTGGCTGCAGCCCCAGCCCCAACCGCCGCTCTGCTTGGCGCCCTTGGAGCTGACGTACGCCATCTTGTCGCCGAAGTGGCCGTCGGCGAAACCGCCCGCGCCGTGGACGACGAAGTACGCGCCGTACTTCTTGCCGTTCCAGCCGAGCTGCCCGTCCAGCAGCGGCGCCGTGTCGTGCGAGGAGGTGCCCGTGAGCTTCGTACGGAACGCCTGCTTGCCGTTCTTGTAGCGGACGAGCGCGGCGGTCGTCTCCTTCCACTTGTTGCTGTCGGAGACGCGGGTCAGCAGCGCGAAGCCGTCGTTGTGCGCGACCAGACCGCCGACCTCCTTGGCGCCCTTGACGACCGTGTCGGCGCCGGAGCGCTTCCCGGCCTTCGTGAGCGGCGTGACGTGGATGCCGTCGGACGCGGGCCAGGCCACTCGGAGGGTCCCGTCGGGCGCCGCGGCCGTCGCCGTACGCGTCCACTCGCGGGTGTTGTTGTAACCGGCCGACAGGTAGGGGAACTTGGCGCCGAGGCTCACCGTGGTGTTCGTGACGGTGAGCCCGGTGGTTGCTGCCTTCGGCGCGGGTGTGGCCGTGGCGGTCGCGTACCACGCCCCGGCCAGCACGACTGCCGCGGCGAGCGAGCCCACGACGGGCTTGCGAGCGACTCTGCGGCGACGGTGCGTTGTTGTAGCTGTTGTGGGTGTTGCGGATGTCATGCCTCCGAGTCGCCGCCGACGGGCTGGAGGTTGCCGCGCGATCAAGAGTCCGCCCCGCAGGACGCTTCGGCCGGTACCGAAGCGTTCCGCTTCTAGCGTTGCGGCATGAGCGAATCCCCGCAGGAACCGGCGCAGGCCACCGAGGACAGTCCAGCCACTGAGGACAGTCCAGCCACTGAGGACGGCCCGGCCCTCGACGACAGCCCGGCCACCGACGACCGCGATCCCGCCGAGGCCGTCGTCGCCATGGTCGACCATGTCCTCGCCCTGGCGGCGACCTGGACCGCCTGGGACGGGAAGCCCGTCCACGTCGACGACCGGATCTACACCCCGCACAAGGCGATCCGCCGGGTCGCCGATCATCTCCTCGACCACCTCGCCGAGTTGGAGGCGAGGCTCGTGGGGGAGCGGCCGCAACCGGACTTCCACCTGACGGAATCCACGTACTACGCCGATGCCGTGGGCGACCTCTCATGACCGCCTTCGCCGACCTCCATCACCGGGACGTGCCCCTGCTCCTGCCCACCGCCTGGGACCACGCCTCGGCGGTGGCGCTCGCCGCCCGGGGCTTCGAGGCGATCGGCACGACCAGCCTGGGAGTCGCCGCGGCGGCCGGACTGCCCGATGGCGCGGCGGCGACGCGGGACGCGACCCTGGCGCTCGCTCTGACGCTGGGCAACGGTTCGTTCCTTCTGTCGGTCGACGTCGAGGGCGGTTTCAGCGACGACCTGGGCGAGGTCGCCGAGGTGGCCCGCGAACTCGCCGCCGTCGGAGTCGTCGGCATCAACCTGGAGGACGGCCTGGGCTCCGCGTCACTGCACGCCGCGAAGATCGTCGCCGTGAAGGCCGCCGTGCCGGGCCTCTTCGTGAACGCCCGCACCGACACGTACTGGCTGGGCGACGGTGACGAGCGGGAGACGTCCTGTCGCCTCGACGCGTACCAACAGGCGGGCGCCGACGGGGTGTTCGTCCCGGGACTGACCGACGAGAACCGCATCGCCGCCCTGGTGAAGAGCCTCGGCGTTCCGCTCAACATCCTCTACTCACCCGTCGGCCCCACGGTCACCCGGCTCGGCGACCTGGGAGTGCGCAGGGTCAGCCTCGGCTCGCTGCTGTACCGGCGGGCGCTGGGCGCGGCTCTGGAGACGGCCGCCGATATCCGGGCCGACCGGACGCCGAGGGGCGCCACCCCGGCGTACGAGGAGGTACAGGCGCTGAGCCCGGGATTGCCGCCGGAAACCTGGTACGATTGAAGCTTTCGCGGGTATAAGAACCTCTGGACTCCGACCGGCAAGGGACCGAGGAACCATGGATATGGACGTCCCCGGCGACAAGCGACTGGCCGCCGCCGTCGTGATGCACCAAGGGCGTGTGCTGCTGGTGCGTCGCAGCGAGACAGAGCGGTTCCTGCCCCGGGTCTGGGGCGTGCCCTGCGGGAAGCTGGAGCCGGGGGAGAGTCCCCAAGACGGGGTGCTGCGGGAGCTGAAGGAAGAGACCGGACTCCTCGGCGAGGTCGTCCGCAAGGTCGGCGAATCGTCGTTCGTGAGCGAGTACCGGGGCCACGAGGTCAAGAACTGGCAGGACAACTTCCTGGTCAAGCCCCTCTCCCTGCACATCACGCTGCCCGAGCCCGACCAGGCGTACGCCTGGCTGACGCCGGCCGAGCTGAGCAGCGTCGAGATCGACGCGTACAACCTGGACATCGTGCGGCAGGCACTCACGAACTCCTGAGCGGGATCTGGCCGCCGCGGTCCGTCAGCTCCGGAGCAGCTCAGCCAACGCGTCGAGCTCGCCCAGATACTCCGCCACCTCCAGCGGCACCTTCGGCACCGCACCCGGATGCGGTCCTGCCGCCGTGAACACATCGGTGTGCCGCCGCCGTCCGCTGCCGGTCTCCAGGAAGAGCGTCACCGTCGGCTCCGTCGTATCGCTCCACGCGCGGTGCAGGGTGTCGGCGGGGAGGGCGTACGTGCTGCCCGCCGCGTACTCCGCCACCTGCGTCAGGTGCAGCCGGGCCGGGCCCGTGGGCTCCAGAAGCCAGTCGGCGGCCTGGTGGGACAGGGACTCCTGGTAGCGGTCCGCCTCGATCCCGCCGTCGCGCAGGGGCGCGTACAACTCCATTGTCAGGCGCCCGCGTACGACATAAGAGGCAAGCGGGGACCGGTGGTTGTGAATGTCCTCCTTGCCCACGGCGCCACGCTCGGGGTGCCACAGGTGGGCACGCAGCATGTGGTGCGGTCCGCCGTCGATGAGCAGCAGCTTGTCGAAGCCGAGGACATGGCGGTACGAGAGCCGGGCGCACCCCTCCGGGTCGCCCTCACCGGAGGCGAGCTCGGCGGTCAGCTCCAACAGCCGGTCCGGGGAGCCCAGTTCGGCGACGACCGCTCGGGCCGCCAACACCCGCTCGTGCTCGGGCAGTTCGCCGTCCAGTGTCCCGGCCAGCAGACGCCGCGCCGCCTGGACCTGCCGACCACCCATGCACGCTCCCTCCACTCAGCCCTGCGGCTGGTGTCCCGCCTCAGCGATGCCGCTGACGCCCATCCGTCCGCCTCAGCCGGGCGGTTGGTACATCCATACGGCATGGGCCCGCAGCGCCGAAAGACCTTGATAGGTCATCCACACGGGGCGCCGCAGCTCGCCGGTGTCGTCGCGGACCCAGGTCCAGACGCCGTCCGTCTGCGCCGCCCACACGGCGGTGGCCGCGCCGTTCACCCGCTCCCGCCACTCCTCCTCCAGGCCGTCCTCGCGCGCTATGTCGCGGGCGCCGGGGGTGAGCAGAGAACGGGCGACCCAGGAGGCGGTGAAGTGCCGTACGTTCAGGACTTCGTGGCGTGACGGGTCGTCGGGGCGCGGTCGGCGCACCTCCTCGCGGAGGTTGGACAGATCGAGGCAGGAGTGGTGCGGGGCGTCCGGGCAGGCGAGGAGCCAGCGGATGCCGTCCTCGCGGGCCGCGCGCGCGTTGCCGCTCTCGCCCAGGACACGGGCCGCCCGGTCCAGCGCGACCACGGCCAGGGCGGTGTGCAGCGGGGACGGCTGGCCGTGGACGGGTGCCAGCCGGTAGCCCCAGCAGCGGCGGTGCTGACGGCGCGGGTCGGTGATCGCTCCGTCGACGAGTGAGTCCCTCAAGAGCGGCAGCACGTCCGCATGGGGCGCGGCGCGCAGCAGCCCGCGCAGCACGGTCGTCACGACATGCGTCAGCTCCCGCCCCGTACGGTCGAGTTCGAGGGTGAAGCCGGACGTGCAGTGCGACACCTCCGCGGCCAGCCGCGCCGGGTCCGCCCCGGCCCGGGCCAGCGCGCCGAGGACCAGCGCGGTCACCTCCGGGCGGGCCACGGTCCCCTGGGAGCGCGCCGACCAGCCGCCGTCCGGCAGGCGCAGCCGCCACAGGGTCTCGACCAGGTCGCCCGTGCTCAGCCGCCCGTCGGGCATGCCGAGGTCGAGCGTGCTGTGCAGCCCGTACGCCGTGCCGACGGGCGTCGGCCTGCTCTGCGCGCTCTCGCCCAGGGAGTGCGGCCAGCCCGTGAGCCGCCCGGCGTCCGGGTCGTCGACCACGGAGACGTGCTCGGCGAGGGCGGCGTACGTCGCCGAGAACAGCTCGGGGAACGGGCCGGGCCCCGACAGCGGCGGGGCGGCGGCGATCACCCGGCCCGTACCCACCGGGGTGTTCTCCCCGGACCGGGACCGCAGCAGCGCCGCCGCCAGCCAGGCGGCGAGGGCCGTGCCGAGGCCGCTCACCGCGGCGATCGCGTACCGCGCGGACTGCCCGTCGATGCTGTCCGGCAGCACTCCGACCAGTGACTGGAACACCGCGTAACCGGCGGCCGCGCAGCCGAAGCCGCCCAGCCACCGTACGAACCGCGCGGGCCGAGGGCCGCTGGGCGGGGGTGGCTCGGAATCCGCATCCGTTCTCAACGGACCGCGTCCCAGCTGCTGTTGAGACAAGGCGCGCTCCCTCCCCCAGGGCGGCACACGTGGGTGTTGGCGAAGCTTCCAGTCTAAGTGGTCCGCGGGACACCTGGGGTGGCGACCGGAAGCAGCCTCTCCGTGCGGCTTTGCGCAGGTTTTCCGTAGGGCTCCGCACGTCTCCGCGTGTTCCCCGAAGTCGCTGCGCCGCCGAACTCGGTCCGTCAGGCAGCCTTCGTCTCCTCCCGGGGCCAGTGCTCCAGGAGTACGTGCAGGGCGTCGAGGGCCCGTTCCCAGGACGTCTGTACGTCGCGGGGGGCGCCGAAGCCGCCACTGGCCTCCAGGCCGCAGTAGCCGTGGAAGGTGCTGCGCAACAGGCGTACGGCGTCCGTGAGATCGGGTTCCGACAGCGCGTAGCCGCGCAGCATTCCGTACGTCACCTCGGCGGTCCGCCGGAACACGCTCGACTCGGCGACGACGGCCGGGTCGACCCGGATCTGCGTGGCCGCGTACCGCCCGGGCCGCTCCAGCGCGTACTCCCGGTAGGCGTTGGCGAACGCGACCAGCGCGTCCTTTCCGGCCCGGCCGGCCACGGCGACCCCGATCCGGTCGATCATCTCGCCGCCCGCCAGCAGCGCGACCCGGGTTCGCAGGTCCTGCACGTTCTTGACGTGCGAGTACAGACTCGCGTCCTTCACCCCGAACTGCCGCGCCAGCGCGGAGACCGTGACGTTCTCGAACCCGACCTCGTCGGCGAGATCGGCGGCGGCCTCGACCACGCGGGCGGCTGTGAGCCCTGCTCGGGCCATGGGGTGTCTCCTCCGGCAAGCTGCAACCTAACAGTCCTAGGTTTCCGCCTAATATACAGACCGGCCGTGGTCACGGGCGGGCTGCCAGCCGCCACAACGACGTGACCTCCGCGGCGCGGGCCGTGTGGAGGGGATCGGCGGTGTCTCCGGCCCGTGCGTGCCGCGGCCGGGCGTCGATCCGGTCCACCACGCGCAGCCCTGCCGTCTCGACGGCGGTCAGTAACTGGCGGCGCGTTCTGAGCCCGAGGTGCTCGGCCAGGTCGGACAGGATGAGCCACCCCTCACCTCCCGGTTCGAGATGGGCGGCGAGCCCGTCGAGGAAGCCGTGGAGCATGGCGCCGTCCGCGTCGTAGACGCCGTACTCAAGGACGGAGGCCGGCCGGGCCGGGATCCAGGGCGGGTTGCAGACGACCAGGTCGGCACGGCCGTCGGGATAGAGGGCCGGGCCGAACACCTCGACCCGCGCGGCGAGTTCGAGCCGCTGGACGTTTTCGCGGGCACAGTCCAGAGCACGCGTGCTGATGTCGGTGGCCACGATGTGATCGAAGCCCCGCCGGGCCAGAACGGCGGCGAGCACTCCGGTCCCCGTGCCCAGGTCGAACGCGGTAAAGGGACGGGCGTGGCGGCGCTTCGGTGCGGGCAGGGGTGCTTGGGCGACCAGGTCGACGTACTCGTCTCTGGTGGGGGCGAACACGCCGTAGTGCGGATGGACGCGAGAGCCGAGGGCCGGTACCTCAACGCCCTTGAGGCGCCACTGATGTGCTCCGATCACCCCCAGCAGCTCTCTGAGGGAGACGGCCGTCGCTTGGCCTTGGCGCGGCGGACCGTACGCCTCGGTGCACGCCCGGCGCACTTCGGGCGCTCTGCGCAGGCGCAGGGAGTAATCGTCCTCCAGCACGACGAGGAGCCTGCCCAGCACGCGGGCGCGGTGGTGGCGGGCCCGGCGGTGCAGATGGAAGGCCTCGGCGGGTCCGCCACCCGACCGAGGCGTCCTCCGGTCGATGCGGCGTCCCATCGCTGTCAGCAGTTGACGCGCGTTGTGGAAGTCGCCCCGCCACAACAGCGCCGTGCCCTCGCGGGCCAGGCGGTGGGCGGCGTCGGCTCTCATCCGGTCGTCCGCGACGACGACTCGGCCGGGCGGCGGTGTCGCGCTCTCGGAATGCCAGCGGGCGGATCGTACGGTGCGGGACTCGGTATCGGTCTCGGTCCAGTGGATCGTGGACACGACGTACTCCTCGTGATCGAACGTGCGGGGGCACGAAGAGCACTTCGACGAGGAGTGGGAGAAGCCGTGAAACCGCGCGTGCCATGGCACGCGCGGGAGTAACTGGGCAGGCCGGGCTACTGCTCCCGCGTCGAAGCGCGAGAGGAGAAGTCGCCGAGAACCATGCCGAGTGTCATGACCAGCCCTGTTCGTGAGATGAACCAGAAGGCTCGCACAGCTCTGTCCTGGTGAGCAAACCGTTTCTGGCACACATGCGGGGTGACCTCCGCCCGGACGTTCCGGGACCGGCGGCGGCCGGCCCCGGAACGTACGAGAAACCGCCTGGGCGGAGGCCCGGACCTGAGCCGCGGTCAGTACATGGGACCGCGGTCAGCCGATCGGTGCGTACAGCACGCCCAGCTTGTCGATCTCGGCGCCCGCTCGGCCCGTGAAGCCGACTATCTGCCAGCCGGACGGGGCCGTGTACGTCACGGTGTCCGAGGTGGCCGAACCGGCCGTCAGGGTACGGGACTTGTCGGTGCTGAAGGACGCCGAGAAGATCCGCGTCCGGCCGTCCTTCTGGCCACGTGTGAGCTTGACCGACGTGAGGTGTTCGCCGGAGGCGAGGGTGAGGGACTTGGCCGTGCCGCCCGTACCGCCGTGCGTCAGGGGCGTACCGGCGTCGTGCGTCAGGGACACCGCGTCCAGGCGGGAGTCGCCGCGCAGCGTGAGCGTGCGGGGCGCGAGCGTGGACGGGAGGTCGTCCGCGTCGTTGAAGGCCGTGCCGTGCGGGCCGCCGAAGAAGTCGCTTGCGCGGAGCTTCGTGGGCAGGGACCAGGAGAAGTCGACCGTGTGCGGGAAGTGGTCGGAGAGGTTGCCGCCCTTCGAGTCCAGGAATTTCGCCCACTCGTTGTTGTAGCGGGTCGCGGTGAGGTTCACCAGGTTGCTGCCGCGGTAGAGGACCTTGTCCACCACCTCGCAGTCGTTCGTCGGGGCCTTCTCGGGGCAGACGAGCGCGTCGCTGCCCTGGGCCGGCGCGTTGCCGCCGCGGACCAGCTTGACCCACGGGTCGGTCAGGCCGTTCTCGTCGACCAGCGTGCGGATGTTGTCGCCCGTGCGCGTGTAGCGGGTGTTGGTGTCGCCCATGACGATCACCGCGTTGCCGGCCGAGTTCGCCTGGATGAAGTCCGAGAGCTGCTCGATGTTGGCGCGGCGGGCCGCGAGGGCGTCATCCGTCGTGTCCGCGTTCGTGTGCACGTTGTAGAGGTCCACGAAGACGCCCTCGGCGAGCCGGACCCGGGCCAGCGAGAAGCCCTTCGGGGTGAGGCAGTTGGTGCCGGTGCAGTTCTTCCACTTCACCCGCTCGAAGTCGTCGAACGCGTGGTCCGAGAGGGTGTTGAGGCCGTCGCCGAAGGGGACCCCGCCGCTGGTCGCGGTGCGGTACGGGTGGTTGTCGCCTGCGTACAGCGCCGCGTGGTAGTTGAAGTCCTCCTGCACATTGACGATGTCGTACGGCGCGAGACGCGGGGAGATCAGCGGGGTGTTGGTCTCCGGATTGCCGGAGCTCAGCCCCTCCGGGAGGCCCGCGACGTTGTACGTCAGGACGTTGAAGGTGCCCGAGGAAGGGGCGGCGGCTGCCGTGGGTGCCGCAGCCGTGGCGGTGGCGGTGGTCGTGGCGGCGGTGGCGAGTCCGGCCGCGGCCAGCGCGCCTGCCACGAGGGTGCCGACGAGTTTTCTCATGGTGGGGGCGTCTCCAGTCGGAGGAAACGGGGGGAAGGTGAACGGTGCTCAGGTTCGAGGTCAACCAGTGTGGCGTACAAGAGCAGTTGGGGAAACAGTGAGAGCAGGGACGAGGTGCCGCGTCCGGGTCGCCCGGTGATCACCCTGTTGTTGAGCGATGTTCATGTTTCGCGCGGAGTCTCCTCACGCGGCAGCAGCCGCGCCGCGGGACTGAGGAGGCCGACATGGGACACGGACACGGACACGGGCAGGCGTACGGGCACGGTCATGGGCACGCGCATGGGCATGCGCATCCCCACCACCATTCCGACCACGAGGCCACCGATCTCCCCGCCGCCTTCGACACCTCCGTGCCCGACGAGGCCCTGACTCCTGACCAGCACTCACGCCGCTCCATGCTGCGGCGGGCCGGTCTGCTCGGTGCCGGCCTGGCGGCCGGCAGCGTTCTCGCACAAGGGGCCACGATCCCCGCGTACGCCTCCGAAGGCCGCCGGAGGAACGGCGGCTTCCTGTGGCTGGCCGGTGACCACCACATCCACACGCAGTACAGCAACGACGGCAAGTACCGCGTCTCCGACCAGGTCCGCCAGGGCGCCCGGCACGGCCTCGACTGGATGGTCATCACCGACCACGGCAACGAGACGCACGCCAAGATCGGTGTGGAGAAGGTCAATCCGGACATCAGGGAGGCCCGGGAAGCGTACGAGGACACGCTCGTCTTCCAGGGTCTGGAGTGGAACATCCCGGCCGCCGAGCACGGCACGGTCTTCGTCCACCCCGGCAAGAACGAGGTCGCCGTCCTCAAGGAGTTCGAGACGTCGTACGACGGCGGCGTGAAGAAGGCCACGGACTCGACGCCCGCCAACGAGGCCCTCGCCATCGCGGGTCTCAACTTCCTTGCGGAGCAGGTCCAGCGGCGCAAGGTCAAGGACATCCTGATGCTCGCCAACCACCCCGCGCGCAAGGGCATCGACTCGCCGCACGAGATCCGTGCCTGGCGCGACGCCACGGGCCCGGGCCGCCGGATCGCGGTCGGCATGGAGGGCGCGCCCGGCCACCAGGCCGCCGGCATCGAGAAGTCCGTCGGCATGGGCCGCGCCCGTGGTCTGTACGACGGCAGCCCCGGCGCCAACTCCTTCGCCGGTTACCCTCTGGAGAGCTACCGCACCTGGGGCGGCTTCGACTGGATGACCGCCACCGTCGGCGGCCTGTGGGACAGCCTGCTGGCCGAGGGGAAGCCCTGGTGGATCACCGCCAACTCCGACTCCCACAACGTCTACACGGACACCGCGAAGCGCGGCGGCCCGGAGAGCGACTACCTGGCCAACGGCAAGCACACGGACCCCGTTTACGGCGGCAAGATCGACCTCACCGAGGGTGACTACTGGCCCGGCCAGTACAGCCGCACCCATGTCGGCGCCGACGGCTTCACCTACGCCGCCGTCATGGACGGCATCCGCGCCGGCCGCGTCTGGGTCGACCACGGTCAGCTCATCAGCGGCCTCGACGTGCGTGTCTCGGGCGGCAGCCGGTGGGCGACACTCGGTGGCGCGCTGCACGTCAAGAAGGGCGCGAAGGTGACCCTGACGGTCGAGGTCGCCCTCGCGGGCGCCCCCAACTGGGCGGGCTTCGTACCGCAGTTGGCCCGAGTCGACGTCATCCGGGGCGACGTCACAGGCACGGTCTCGGACAAGGACACCTTCACCGCGCCCACGGCGAAGGTGGTGAAGTCGTACGAGGTCGGCAAGTCCACCGGCCGGGTCCGCCTCACGTACTCCCTCGGTCCGGTCGACCGTCCGCTGTACGTCCGCCTGCGCGGCACGGACGGCAACCGCTCCGCGACGGGCCTCATGGGCGCGGCGGTCGACCCGTCCGGCCCGGCCATCGACGTCGTCGGCGACGCGGACCCGTGGAGCGACCTGTGGTTCTACTCGAACCCGGTGTGGGTCCTGCCCTCGTGACCACCGTCGGGAACACCTTCTGGGTCGACACCGAGACGACGACCCTCCACGAGGCGGACCACCTTCTCCAGACCCTGGCAGCCGAACTCGCCCTACCGGAGGACACGTTCGGCTGCACCCACCTGGTCCACGGGGAGCGGCCGCGGGTCGTGCTGTCGTTCACGGGGGCGCCGGCACAGGCACCGCGGCACCTCACGGCGAAGGGCTACCGGCCGACGCCCGGTACCCCCGACGAGGCGGGCCGGGCCGTCCTCTACCCCGGGGTCTCGCGCCTGACCGGCACCCTGACGATCGCCGAGCTGCTCTCGGCCTCCGCGATCGACCACGTCACGGTCCTGGGCTCGCCCGGCGAACCCCCACCGGGCCAACGGGTCCTGACGAGAGATCACGTCCGCCCGCAATGGCACACCGGAAAACTGATCCTGACCACCACGCCCGCCGCGGGAGGCGTCCTGGCCCCCTTCGAGGTCCCGGACCCGACGCCGTGCTGTGCGGATCACTGACCAGGACAGCAGGAAAACAGGGGTGCGGCCGGCCGGGTCCCGGAGGTCCCGGCCGACGGCGCTCCGTACGGCTGCGAGATCAGTGACACCGTCACCGCCGCCGAACTCGCCGCGAACGCGGTCCGGCACGGACGGGGGCCCGGCCGGGACGTCCGTAACGTCTGGGCGGAGGTGCGGCTCGAGCGCGAGCAGGCCCTCCGCCGCTTCAGGTAGCGGCACTGGGGCCGGCGTTGTCCTTGTGGCGCGATCGGCCGACCGCTGCCAGTACGAAGGTGATGCTGATCAGCAGCGCCCAGGCGCCGAACTTCTCGACTCCCACGGGCCGCCATCCGTCGAGCTGGTAGGGGTAGCGCCAAGCACCCATGTAGGTGGCGAGGTTCTCTGCCACCCACAGGAAGAAACCGATCAGGACGAACGACAACGCCAGGGGCATGCGTCGGCGTACACCGCGCACCGTGTAACGCACCGAGGTGCCCGCGGTGACTGCCAGGAGCAGTCCGGCCAGCGGCCGGCGGGCGTCGGGCAGCCAGTGATGGGTGAAGAAGTTGACGTAGATGGCTGCGGCCACAGCCGCTGTCGACCGTGGTCGGTAGCGGACCAGCTCCAGGTCGAACAGGTGCCAGGCCCGGCAGACGTAGCTGCCGACAGCCGCGTACAGGAAGCCTCCGTACAGCGGCACGCCCGCGAACTTCAGTACGGCCGGTTCCGGATAGCTCCACGAGCCGAGGGACACCTTCACCAGCTCGAAGGCGAGGCCTATGACGTGGCAGACGGCGATGACGGTGATGTCCCGCCCGTCCTCCCAGCCACGCAGCCAGAACAGCAGGGTGAGCAGCACGCCGTAGGCGACGAGCAAGTCGTAGCGGGCCACTGGGAGATCTGGCAGTAAGGCGGACGCCGCCACCCCGGACAGCAGTGCGATGGCGAAGGCACAGGCACGGGTGTGTATCCAGGCGAAATCAAGCAGCTGGCGAACCGATGAGGCCAAGGGGCCGATGATGCTTGTGGTGAACATGGTGCCCTGTAGGACGGGCAGGTGCCTTCCGAGGTTGGTTGCCACGCGGCCGAAGGCCCAGACGTAATCCGGTGGTTTACGGCGGCCCGCCCCGGCAGAGTGACCGCATGCCGACACCACCTACCTCACCACCCAGCCCACCACCTCCCCGACCCGCCGCCGCGTTCCTCCCCGGGCTCGAACTCTCCCGGATCCTGTACGAGGAGGCGGTGCGGCCGATCCTGGCCGAGGCGTACCCCGGCCTTCGGTACACGGCCGCGCGCGTCGGCTCGGGCTCGGAGGTGCTGGGCTTCGACACGCCGCGGTCGGCGGATCACGAGTGGGGGCCGCGGCTGAACCTGTTCCTGTCGGCCGAGGACGTCACCGAGCACGGGGAGCGGATTCACCGGCTGCTGGCCGAGCGCCTGCCCAAGGAGGTGCGCGGCTGGCCCACACACTTCCGCCGCCGGGACGACGACGCGCTGGATCCGGTGTCGGGGCACATGGAGCCGGCGGACGGGCCCGTCGACCACCGGGTGTCGGTGGACGGGCTCGGGCCGTGGCTCGTGACACAGCTCGGCGTCGACGCGCTCGCCGCCGAACCGACCACGGGGGACTGGCTGTCCATCCCCCAACAGCGGCTGGCCGAAGTGACGGCGGGCGCCGTCTTCCACGACGGACTCGGCGCGCTGGACGCCGTACGGCGGCGCCTCACCTGGTACCCGGACCAGGTGTGGCGTCACCTGCTCGCCTGCCAGTGGCAGCGGCTCTCCCAGGAGGAGGCGTTCGTCGGTCGCTGCGCGGAGGTCGGTGACGAGCTCGGCTCGGCGGTGGTCGCCGCGCGGCTGGTCCGCGACCTGATGCGGCTGTGCCTCCTGTTGGAGCGGACGTACGCCCCGTACAGCAAATGGCTGGGCAGCGCCTTCGCGCGGCTGCCGGTGGCCGGGGACCTCACTCCGTCGCTGCGCGGGGCGCTCGCCGCGACGGAGTACGCGGACCGGGAACGGCACCTGTGCGACGCGTACGAGAAGGCAGGCGCCCTGCAGAACGCGACCGGGCTGGCGGAGCAGGTCGACCCCGCCCGCCGCCGCTACCACAGCCGCCCTTTCCTGGTGCTGCACGCCGAGCGCTTCGCGCAGGCCCTGAGCCGTACGGTCACCGACCCGGAGCTGCGCTCCCGGCCGTTGACCGGCGGCGTGGACCAGTGGGCGGACAGCACCGACTTCCTTGGTCTCGTCGGCCGTCAGGGCGTCAGGCCGTCGGGTTGAGTCCGTTCGACAGGCCGGTGTAGGAGGGCTTCGCCGCGTAGCTCTCGTTGTACGGGAGGGCCGCGCCGTAACCGTTGAAGGTGCCCGGGACCCAGGAGTACTTGTCGGTGATGCCCCAGACCGTGATGCCGGCGCACCGGGGAACGCCGAGGCAGTTCTCGGTCGCCGTCTTGTAGTCGGTGGACTGCTGGGCGAGTTCGGCGCTGGAGGCGGGCAGCGGGATGCGGATGTCGAGTTCGGTGACGGAGACTTCCAGACCGAGGTCCGAGAAGCGCTTCAGGTTCGCCTTCATCGAGCTCGGCACCCCGCCCACCACGAAATGGGACTGGAAACCGATGCCGTGCAACGGGACGCCCTGGGAGAGGAGTTGCTTGGCCAGGTTGTACAGGCCGTCGCTCTTCGCGTTGTCCGCCTCGATGTTGTAGTCGTTGATGTACAGCTTCGCCGACGGGTCGGCGGCGTGCGCCCAGCGCAGGGCGTTGGCGATGTAGCCGGTGCCCAGCTTGTTCTGCCACAGCGAGCCACGCATCGAACCGTCCTCGTTGAACGTCTCGTTGATGACGTCCCAGGCGTAGATCTTGCCCTTGTAGCGGCCGACGGTCGTGTCGATGTGCTTCTTCAGGATCGTGTTCAGCTCGGAGGCGGAGAAGTTGCCGTTCTTGAGCCAGGACGGGAGCTGGCTGTACCAGGCGAGCGTGTGGCCACGTACGCCTTGCTGGTGGGCACTCGCGTGCGCGACGAGCCGGTCCGCGGCGCCCCAGTTGTAGCTGCCCCGGCTCGGCTCCAGCGCGTCCCACTTCATCGCGTTCTCGGCGGTGACCGAGTTGAACTCACGGTCCAGCACGGTGGTGTACGCCGACTCGGAGGTGAGCGGCGTGTCCGCGACGGCCGCGCCGATCTTCACACCCCGGGCGTCGGCGTAGCCGCGGAGAGTGGTTGCGGCATCGGCCTCGGGCGTGAGCTGGGGAACCGTGACAGCTGCCGCCGCGACCAGCGCGCCGACGGCCACGAGTGGCAGGGGGCGCAGGACACGACGACGGCGACGTCTGGGTGAGTGAGGCATGGCGGCTCCTCGCTGGGTGGGGGTGATCGCACTGCAGTCGCCGCCGGTCAGAGGAAGGTTGCCGTCACTCCGGTGCCGTCACTCCGGCGCGTGTCACTCCCGGCAGACACCCGGCCGTTCAGGGGCGCGGGGAACTGCGCGACAAGCCACAACGAACCCGCAGCCGCCCACAAACAGAGCCGGGCACCCGAGACCGACCGGCCAAACCCCCGGAGGGCTCGTCACCCGTTCACCCCCGTGTAGTGCCCCAGACTCCACCTCCACAGCAGCCGCGCCCCCAGATACGCCAGCGCCCCCAGCAGCGGGGAGGCCGCCGCCAGCCAGTAGGGCACGCCGGTGCTGTCGCCGTGCCCGGTCAGCACGGCCGCCGGGAAGTACGCCACGAACGCCAGCGGCAGCCCGAACGTCAGGAAGCCGCCCACCGCCCTCGGCAGTACGTTCAGCGGATAGCTGCCGAACGTGCCGAGCAGTTCCTCCAGCCAGCGGCTCCAGTAGTCCGCGGCCGGGAAGCGCAGCGAGGCGGAGGCCACCACCGTGAACATGGCCGCCTCCAGGAGCATGCCGCCGATCAAGCAGGCGATGAGGTACGCGATCCGGCCCGCCGTCCAGTCGAGCTGACTGCGCGACAGGGCGCCCACCATCAGACCGACCGCCACCGTCATGTCGCCGATCGCGTTCGTCGGGAAGAACTCCAGCTGGACCTGGCGGTGGACCGGCATGGGACGGACCAGATACGTGTCGATCCTGCCCTCCTGGATGTGTCGGCCGACGCCGTGCATCCGCCCCAGGAACAGCACGAACAGAGCGTGCGCCAGCATCCGCGTCGCCGGGATGAGGAGGACGTCCGAGCTGTCCCAGCCGCCCATCCCGGTGAACCGGCTCAGCAGGACCGTCGCGAACACGATCACCGACACCTGCCAGATCGCGCCGATCGCGATCATCATCAGGAACTCGGAGCGGTACTCCAGCTGGGCGCGGAAGTTGAGACGCGTGACGCGCCACACGATGCGAAGGGCGTTCAGCGACATGACACCTCAGCCTCCCTGCGAGATCACGCGCCGGGCGGCTCGCCGCCACAGCAGTCGGGTGAACAGGGCGAGGACCACGACCCAGCCCGCCTGCACGGCGAGCTGGAAGCCCGCGTCCGACAGCGGGATCCGGCCCACGTACAGCGACAGCGGCACGCTCAGCGTCGCCTGGAAGGGCAGGAAGGCGCTCAGCGTGATGAACCAGTCCGGGAAGAACCACAGCGGTGCGTACACCCCGGACAGCAGGTTCTGCGCGAAGATCAGGATCATGACCGCGGCGCCGTTGCGGAGCGTCCAGAAGCACAGCTGGTCGATGACCAGCATGACGTAGTACATCACCAGCTGGCCGAGCAGCAGGCTGAGCGCGAACACCCCTGCCACGGCGGCCGACCCGGGCGGCCGCACCACCCCGGCGGCCAGACAGACCGCGTATCCGGCGAGCGCCCAGGCGAACCCGTACACCTGCTCGCCGAGCGCCCGCAGCGCGTAGTAGCGCTGGGGCGGCAGCGGCCGCAGGTACCAGTAAACGATCGTGCCGAAGTGCATGTGCTGCAGGACGGTGTCGCGGCCCGAGTACTGGTCCAGCTCCCTCACCCGGCTCGCCAGTACGGCCAGCACCGCGTAGGTGACGGCCTGGTCGCGGTCGAGTCCGGCGGTGGTGCCGGTCGCGTGGTACAGGCCGCGCCACAGGGACGCCACCAGCACGATCTGCACGGTGAGACGCAGCAGCGCCGCGGTCATACGGGGCGGGGTGTGCAGCTCGCCGAGCGGGGTGACCCGGGCGGCCCGCCAGGCACTCAGGACGGCCACGGTCACGCCCCTCCCGCCCGGTCTGCCACCCGCACCTCCGACTGGACGTACGCGGCCCGCATCACGTCCTCCAACTCGGCCTCGTCCAGGGCGATGTCCGTCACCTCGTACCGCTCGATGACCTGCTTCAGCGCCTGGTGGACGGTCGGCGCCGTCGGTCCGTCGGGCCCGAACACCACCTGGGGTCCCTCCCGCCGCAGCAGAGTGATCCCCGGCAACGGTTCGACGGGTGTGTGCGGATCGGCGAGCGTGGCCCGCACCTGCCAGGTCGAGCCGAACTTCCGGCGGATCTCGTCGAGGGTGCCGTCCAGCACGAGCCGCCCGTGGTTGATCAGTACGACCCGCTCGGCGAGCCGCTCGACCTCCGTCATGTCGTGCGTGGTCAGCAGGACGGTGCGGCCGCGCTCCTCCACCTGGTGACGGAGGAACTCACGCACCTGTTCCTTGACCACCACGTCCATGCCGATGGTCGGCTCGTCGAGGAACACCACGGGCGGGTCGTGCAGCAGCGCGGCGGCCATGTCGCTGCGCACACGCTGGCCGAGGGAGAGGTGCCGGACGCGGGTGTCCCAGAAGGAGGACAGGGCGAGCAGGTCGTCGAACTCCTTGAGGCGTGCCGCGTGTTCGGCCTTCGGCACTTCGTAGATGTCCCTGAGGATCGAGAACGACTCGCGGACCGGCAGGTCCCACCACAACTGGGTGCGCTGCCCGAACACGGCCCCGATGTTCCGGGCGTTGCGCTCCCGCTCCTCGTACGGCACCACGCCCGCGACCCGCGCCTCGCCGGCCGTGGGGGTGAGGATGCCGGTGAGCATCTTGATGGTGGTGGACTTGCCCGCGCCGTTCGGGCCGAGCAGGGCGAGGAGTTCACCGGCCGCCACCTCGAAGCTGATGTCGCACACGGCCTCCTTGGCGACCCGCTCCGGGTTGACCAGGGATCTGACGCCACCCAGAAAACCGGGACGCCGCACGGTGGTGTGGAAGGTCCGGGACAGTCCGCGGACCTCGATACTTCCGCTCATGCGGCGGTCCTCCTGGTCACTCTGGTCGCTTTGTTCGGCCCGGGCGGGCACACGGATCGCGACGAGACCACGTCGATCATGGAGGCAGCGAGCGCCCCGGCGCCAGCCAATTTTTGGCGTGCGCATGAGAACGACCGCGGCCGTCCGGCTCAAGCACCGGACGGCCGCGGTCGGTTGACGTGTCAGTCACGCGTCTTCGAGAACACGAACGAGAACTCGGTGGATGACGCCCGCAGTTCGTACTGCGGCAGCGGACCCGGACCGCAGGACTGCGAGCCGATGCCCTGCTGGCCGTGGTCGAGATTGACCCACACGGTGTCGCCGGGCTCCAGGTCCGTCAGATGCCCGGCCGCGTCCAGCTGCTCGGTCGTCCAGCGCCTGGCCGTGAACCAGAACGCCGGCTCGCCCTCGATCCGCAGCCCGCCGAGCTCGGCCAGGCGGGTGTCGGCCCGCGCGCCGTTCTCCTGGGGACGGACGTACGGGGTCTGCAGCTCGTCCACCGAGGAGTGCCAGAGCCCCAGCTTCGACGCCGACCTGGTGTCCGGGTACGCCTCGCCGGGGCCACCGCCGAACCACTTGACCCGGTCCGCCCTCGGAAGCCCGAAACGGATACCGAGCCGCGGCAGCGGCAGCGTCCAGTCGCCCTCGGGCGCCACGGACACGGTCAGCTTCAGCCGCGAGCCGTCGGAGGTCCACCGGTAGACCGTGCGCAGGCCCACCTCCCAGGCGGCGGGCGCCACCCGGGTCCGTACGGTCAGCGCGTCATCGCCCAACTCGACGCCGTCCAAGCGGTGTTGCATACGGTGCATGCCGTACTTGCGCCAGAGCTCGCCGTAGCGCTCGCCGGTCTGCCAGCTCGCGCCCTCGTCGTTGTCGGTGGGCGCGCGCCACACGTCCAGGCGCAGGCCGGTCACGTCGATGCCGCCGATGGTCACAAGCGCGCCGGTGCGGGCATCGAAGGACGCCGGGCCGAGACGGATCTGCCGCTCGCTCGCCGAGGGGCCCTCGCTGGCCGGTACCGACGCCAACGACCGCTCGGTGATGGGCAGTTGTGCCCACGCCACCTCGTGATCCTTCTCCCCCCACGCGGTGTCACCCGCGAGCAGCGCCCGTACCGTCCACTGTGTCTCGCCGCCCCGGCCGTGCGCGGGCGGCTCCGGCAGCTTCACCTCCGCCGACTCGCCCGGCGCGAGCGCGGGCACCGACAGGGCTCCCGCCTCGACCGTCTCGCCGTCGACGTCGTACGCCCACTCGAAGGCCAGCGCGGACAGGTCGGCGAAGTCGTACCTGTTCGTCACCCGTACGGTGCCGTCCCCGCCGTCGCCCTCGATGCGGACCGGCTCGATCACCTTCTTGTACTCGGCCAGGCCCGGCGACGGCTTCCGGTCCGGGAACACCAGCCCGTCGCAGACGAAGTTCCCGTCGTGCAGTTCCTCGCCGAAGTCGCCGCCGTAGGCGTACCCCAGCTCGGGGTGCTTGATCCCGTGGTCGATCCACTCCCAGATGAAGCCGCCCTGCAGCCGGTCGTACGCCTCGAAGAGCTGCTGGTAGTCGGCGATGCCACCGGGACCGTTGCCCATGGCATGCCCGTACTCGCACTGGATGAAGGGCAGCCCGCGCCGCTTGTGCGGTCCGCCGTCCAGGCCCTGGCCGATCCGCTCGACCTCGGCGTGGTCCGCGTACATCCGCGAGTACACGTCCGTGTCCCGGCAGCCCCAGTCGCCCTCGTAGTGCACAAGGCGAGAGCTGTCCCGGTCGTGGATCCACTCGGCCATGGCCGTGAGGCCGCGCCCGGTGCCGGCCTCGTTGCCGAGGGACCACAGGACGATCGACGGGTGGTTCTTGTCGCGCTCGACCATGCGGGCCGCCCGGTCGAGGAGCGCCGGGGTCCAGCGGTCGTCGTCCACGGGGTTGTCGCGCCAGGCCTGCTCGGTGAAGCCGTGGGTCTCCAGGTCGCACTCGTCGATGACCCACAGGCCGTACTCGTCGCACAGGTCGAGGAAGGCCGGGTGCGGCGGGTAGTGCGAGGTGCGGACCGCGTTGAGGTTGTGCCGCTTCATCAGCAGCACGTCCTCGCGCATCGTCTCCAGATCGAGGGCGCGGCCCCGTTCCGGGTGCCACTCGTGCCGGTTGACGCCCTTGAAGAGGATCGCCTTGCCGTTGACCTTGATCAGGCCGTCCTCCAGCACGACCGTGCGGAAACCGATCCGCAGCGGCACGCGTTCGCCTTCCGTGACCAGCACGCCGTCGTACAGGCGGGGCGTCTCGGCGGTCCACGGCTCGACCGGGACGGTCGCGGACTCGCCGGTCGCGACATCGATGTCCAGGGCGGGCACGGTGACCCGGCCGTCCACGTCGGAGTCGACGCGCAGCGTCCCGAGGCCACCGACGTGGTCGTACGAGGCATGCACGAAGAAGTCGAGCGCGCTGCCCGCCGGCCGGTGCAGGAGCGTGACGTCCCGGAAGATGCCGGGCAGCCACCACTGGTCCTGGTCCTCCAGGTACGAGCCCGCCGACCACTGGTGGACCCGGACCGCGAGCACGTTCCCCGTGGGCTTCAGCAGATGGCCGACCGCGAACTCGTGCGGCAGCCGGGAGCCCTTGAACTCGCCGATGTCCGTGCCGTTCAGCCAGACCCGGGCGCAGGACTCCACACCGTCGAAGCGCAGCACCGAGCCGCCCTCCGACAGAGCGGGCCAGTCGTCCGGCAGGTCGAAGACGCGCAGATGGTCACCGGTCGGGTTCTCGGTCGGCACGCGCGGCGGGTCGACCGGGAAGGGGTAGAGGTGGTTGGTGTAGATCGGCGAGCCGAAGGCCCCGTCGCCCTGAAGGACCCAGTGGCCCGGGACCGACACCTCGGCCCAGTCCCCGGCGTCGTACCCGTCCTCCGCGAACGAATCGTCCTCGGCGTCGGCGGTCGCCGACAGGCGAAAACGCCAACTGCCGTTCAGGGAAAGAGACTTCGCGTCGGAGGAGGCGTACCAGGCGCGCGGTGGCAGGGCTCCGCTGCCGGGCGAGACGTCCTCGACGTAGTCGGGGGAGGCGGTCGTGCGGAAAGACATCGGTCTCCTAGCTCAGCCCTTGATGCCGGTCTGCGCGATGCCCTGCACCAGCCAGCGCTGGAGGAAGAGGAACACGAGCACCAGGGGCAGGATGGAAATGGCCGTGGCCATGAAGATCGTATGGAACACGACGGTCTGGTTGGTCATGTAGTTGGAGAGCGAGACCTGGACGGTCCACGCGTCCGGGCTCTGGCCGATGACCAGGGGCCACAGGAAGGAGTTCCAGCCGTTGATGAAGGTGATGGTCGCGATCGCCGCGAAGAAGTTCAGTGAGTTGGGCACCACGATGCGCCAGTACGCACCCCAGTAACCCAGCCCGTCCACGCGCGCCGCCTCCTCCAGCTCCTTCGGGAACCCCAAGAAGTACTGCCGGAAGAGGAAGCAGGTGAAACCACTGAACAGGCCCGGAATGATGAGACCGCGGTAGGTGTCCACCCAGCCGAGCGACGAGACCAGCACGAAGCTGGGGACGAAGGTGACGGCGGTCGGGACCATCAGGGTCCCGAGGACGGCGTAGAAGACCTTGTTGGCGTGCTTGTACGGGATGCGGGCGAGACCGTAGCCCGCGAGGGAGCACACCAGCAGGACGCCGGCGGTGTGCAGGGTGGCCACGATCGCCGAGTTCCACATGGACTGGGCGAAGGGGACCGTCGGGTCGTCGAACAGCTCGCCGATGTTGCCCCACTGGAGGTCCGTGGGGAAGAACTTCCAGTTCTCTCCGGTGATCTCGGGATCGGTGGAGAGGGCGTTGCGGATCAGCAGGTAGAACGGGACCAGGAAGAGGAAGCCGGCGACGCCGGTGGCGATGTAGAGGCCGGTGGAGCCCATCACACCGCCGCGCCTGACGCGCTGGGGCTTGGCCGACGGCGGCGCGGATTTCCGTACCTCGGGCGTGGTGGTGGTCACTTGGACTCCTCCCCCCTTCCAAAGCCCAGGAACTTGCCCTGGAACAGGGTCACTACACAGATCAGCACGGTCAGGATGACCGCGCCCGCGCTGCCGGCACCGTAGTCCTGGCTCTCGCCCAGGGCCTTGTAGTACAGCTCGACGAGGGGCGGGCGGCCCCAGGTCGTCTTCTGCAGCAGGTTGAAGAACTCGTCGAATGCCTGGTAGGCGGCGATGAGCAGCAGCAGGATCACCGCGGTGGACGTGGCGCGCAGCTGCGGCAGGGTGATGTGCCGGAAGGTCTGCCAGCCCGGCTTGGCGCCGTCGATGGCGGCGGCCTCGTACAGCTCGTCCGGGATGTTCTGCAGTGCCGCCAGGAACAGGATCATGTAGAAGCCGGACTGCAGCCACAGACGTGCGGTGACGATGACCAGCCAGTACCAGGGCGGATTGGGGTCGGCCAGCCAGGCGATGTTCTCGACCCCGAACCAGCCGAGGATGGTGTTCATCAGGCCGAAGCGGACCCCGCTGAAGATGGACATCTTCCAGATCAGCGCGGCGGCCACATAACTGCACGCGGTCGGCAGGAAGAAGACCGACCGGAAGAACGCCCGCATGAAGCGCAGCCGGTTCACCAGCAGGGCCAGGCCCAGCGAGAGCGCCCAGGTGGTGGGCACGATGAACGCGGCGAAGACGGTGAAGGTGCCGAGCGATCCGATGAAGTCGGAGTTCGTCAGCATGTACTCGTAGTTGTCGAACCCGACGAACTTGTCGGGCGTGACGGTGAAGCGGGCCTCGAAGAAGCTGAGCCAGAGGCTCCAGAGGATCGGTACGTAGACGAAGATCGCCAGACCGATGAGGAACGGCCCGGTGAAGAGCCAGAAGTTGAAGGTGCTGCTGCCCCGCAGACCCCGCCGCGGCTTGGCCGATGAGGCCTTCGCCGAGGCGGGGGACGCGAGGTCGCGCGTGGTGGTCGTCGACATGTCGTGATCCGTCCGGCGGTCTATCCGAAGAGCTTCTTGAGCTCGCGGTTGACGGCCTTGTCGGCCTTGTCGAGAGCGGCCTCCGGGTTTCCGTTCTTGCGGACGCTGTCGGCGAAGACGTCCTCCAGCGCGGTGATCATGGCCTGGGTCCAGCCGATGTTGTCGAAGTGGCCGAACTCGTTGAAGAGCTTGACGCCCTCAGCCGGCAGACCGGACTTGAGCTTGGTGGCCGCCTCGGCGATCGAGGTGCGCGGCGGGATGTGGAAGCCGAAGGAGGTGGCCCACTCCTCCTGGTACTTCTTCTGGTCGATCCACAGCCACTTCACGTACTCCTTGGCCGCGTCGACGTTCTTGCCCTTGGCGTTCACGAACATCGACCAGCCGCCGTTGTAGACCGAGGGCTTGCCGTCGTCGGTGACCTTCGGGAAGGGGAAGATCCCGAGGTCGTCGCCGAGCGTCTTCTGGAACTGCGGCATCGCCCACATACCGCAGAACTGGATGGCACACAGGCCCTGGTTGAGCGCGGAGGGGTCCCAGTAGTCGGTCGGGGCGTCGAGGAGAAGGTCGCCGCTGGTGAACAGCTTGCGCATCTTCTTGATGCCTTCGATGACGCCGTCCGTGTGGTAGGCGATCTCGTTCTTCTCGTTGAGGGTGTCGGCACCGGCCGACCAGATCATGGGGTTGATGACCGCGTGCAGGTCGTTGCCTATGTACAGGCCCTTGACCTTGCCGGTGGTGAGCTTGGCGGCGGCCTCCATCAGCTCGTCGAGCGTGGTAGGCGGCTCGATGCCGGCCTTCTCCAGCAGCGACTTCCGGTAGAAGAAGAACTGCGGGTCGTCGATCATGCGGACGCCGTATATCTTCCCGTCGACCGTGTGCGACTTGATGTCGGCCGGGTTGAAGTCGTCCTTGACCGGGTTGATGATGTCGGTCAGGTCTTCCACCTGGCCGCTCTTGATCATCTGGATCTGCGGGTGGAACTCGAAGAGGTCGGGCGCGTTCTTGGTGAGCAGCGTCGCGAAGAGCTTGCTCTCGAAGTCGGCGCTGGTGATCCACTGGGTGGTCACCTTGGTCTCCTTGTACGCCGCCGCGTACTTCTTGATGGCCTGCTCGGTCCCGGCCTCGCCGTACGCGTGGAAGTACTGCGTGAGGCCCTTGCCCCCTCCGTTGGAGCGGCCGGTGTTGTCGCCGCACGCGGCCAGCGGGCCGAGGGCGGCCAGGCCCGCGGCAGCCCGGAGTACGGATCGACGATCCCAGTTGCTGTTGCTCATTGCCGACATGCTGACGTCCTTGTCTCGAAGTGCGGCGGCGGCTCTACGGCTCACTGCCAGTTGGCTCTCGCCAGGTGGCTCAAATGGTGGTGCGGTGCGGGACGTTAACCTTCGGCTAAGGCTTCGGCAAGGGGTTGGACGAAGTCTGTTCGAAGCGTTGTGGAACGTTCGGGATGCCGGACATTCGGGGCGTGCGGGCCGCCGCACCAGCGGCCCGCACACCACTGCTCAGTGGGGTGACATGGTGCGCATCACAGCTTCGACCAAGCCTGATTGACCCCGCCCGAGCAGCTGTGGAGGATCACCCTGCTGCCGTCGGCGGTCGCCTGGCCACTGACGTCCAGACACTTGCCGGACGCCTCGCCGACCATCTGGCCGTTCGCGTTCAACAGCCATTTCTGCTCGGGAGCGTTCGTGCAGTCCGCGAGGGCGAGGCCCGAACTCCCGGCCGTCAGACACCCGCCCGCGCTCTTCAGCGCGCCCCTCGCGTCGTACGACCAGTCCTGCGCGGCCTCACCCGTACAGGTGTTGATGGCGGCACCCGACGCGTTTGCCGTCAGGCACTTGCCGGACTGCTTGCCCTGCCAGGCGCCCGTGACCGTTGAACTGCCGTAGCCCTTCTGGTCGAGGACGTACGTCGTGATCGAGCGCGGGGCGAGCTTGGCGGAGACCTTGCCGCCCTTCACGGACGGTTTGGCGACCGAGGCCCAGTTCTCCGTGGCGGAGGTGCGGACGGCCTGCCCGGCCGTCAACGGATCCTTGCTGTTGAAGTTCAGGTTCAGGGCCGTGTCCGTGGTGTTGTGGTTGTTGACCACGACCACCCACTTGCCCTTGCTGTCGTAGGTGGAGACCTCGACACCGTCCGGCGCGCCGGTCACGTTGTGCGCGACCGCACCCGGCTTCACGAACTTGCTGTACTGGCCGAGCGCGTAGTAGCGCTTGGTGAAGTACAGCGTCTGATTGCCGTTCGTGGCGTAGTCGGGGTCGTAGTAGATCAGGCCGTCGTTCCAGCCCTCGTCGTTCCGCGCGTACGGGTCGCTGCCGATCATCTCGGAGAGCGCGACCCACCAGTGGAACGCCGAGTCGTGTGCGGTCGCGAAGTCCTTGTACATGATCCGCGACAGGTTCAGTCCGCCGTCGATGGTCGGGTCGTACTCCTGCGCCCAGCCCGTGCCGCCCTTGCCGAAGCAGCAGATCTCGGTGGACCAGGACCGCTTGCCGACCGACTGCGACGTCTCGTAGATCTTCGCCCGCTGGCTGTCGTCGGGGTTGTTGTACGTGTGGTGGGCCAGCTTCGACACGTACTGGGCCGTGCCCGGCTGCGAGATCCACTGCGGGACCTCGGTGTTGAAGCCGACCGTGCTGCTGGACTCGTCGGCGATGATGCCGGTTTTCTGGCCGCGCGCCCGCTGCTCGGCGCCCAGCGCCCGCACGATGTCGTCGCGCTGGTCGACCGGCACCAGCATGCCCTCCTGGCCGCAGCTGTCGAAGCTGTTGGTCGGCTCGTTGAAGGGGCTGATGTAGTCGAACTTCGCGCCCTGCCCCCGGAAGTGGTCGGTGACATCGGCGATGTACTGGGCGAAGTCCTCGGTGTTCTCCGCCTTCAGGTACCCGCCACAGCTCTTGCCGTTGGTCTTCCACTCGGCGGGCGCGCTGTTCACGAACGCGACCAGGTCCTCGACGCCGTACTTGGCCGCGTACGCGAGGAACGTACGGCCGCCCTTGTCCTTGCTCCAGTCGTACGTCCCGTCGGCATCGCGGAAGTCCTCCGGCGCGCGGGACGGGGTGGTGACGTCCGTGCCGCCACCGCCGATGTTGTAGCGGTAGTTGCTCAGGTCCAGCCCGTCCGAGGAGAACAGCAGCTTCGCCACCCGGGCCTGGACCTTGGGATCGAAGTTCTTGAGGTCGTTGACCCACCAGGCGCCCGAGGCACCGATGTTGTCGATCGTCTGAGCGGCGTGCGGGGAGACTTCGGCGACCGCCGTGCCGGCGGCGCTCGCGGGCGGGGCGGATATCAGGGCCCCCGTGACAGCCAGCGCGGCCGAGGCCGTCGCGAGGATCGATCTGGTGCTGCGGGGCATGGTGCATCCCTTCCGTCGTCACGCAGGTGGTGCGGTACGGCTCCTTGCGGGGATGGTGCGGCGGTTGGACTTCTGGGTGACCGCCGACAGGGCGCCCTCGAGGGCGAACGTCGCGGCTCCCAGGCAGACCGGGTCGGTGGGGATGGGGGACAGGACGATCTCGGTGGCGGCGAACGGACGCTTCAGGGCGTGCCGGGCCACCGCCTCGCGCACTTCCTCGAGCAGCGGCTCGCCGAGCGTGGCCGCGACCCAGCTGCTGAGCACGACCACTTCGGGGTTGAGCAGGTTCACCAGGTCCGCGATGCCGGCACCGAGGTAACGGGCCGTGTCCCGGACCACCTTGATCGCCACCGGGTCATGTGCGGCGACGCCCCGGGCCAGGGCGTTGATGGTCGACGTCTGGTCCTCGGGATGGAGCAGAGTGCTGCGCGGGCTCATCTCCCGCAGGTTCAGCATGATCCCGGGCGCGCCCACATACGTCTCCACGCATCCGTGATTGCCGCAGTGGCACAGCCGCCCGTCCAGGACGAGCGTGGTGTGCCCCCACTCGCCCGCGCTGTTGCTGACCCCGCGGTGCAGGCCGCCGCCGAGCGCGAGCCCGGCACCCACTCCGGTGCCGAGGTTCACCACCACGGCATCGCCGCGCCCACGCGCCGCCCCGAACCACAGCTCGGCGACCGCGCAGGCGCGCAACGGATTGTCCAGGTACAGGGGATATGCGATGTGCTCGGAGAGCAGGTCGAGCAGCGGCACGTCGTGCCAGTCCCAGTTCGGGGCGTACTCGGAGACGCCGCCCTCCCGGTCCACCTGGCCCGGCACGCTGACGCCGACCCCGAGAACGCGCGCGCCTTCGATGCCGGCCTGCGCGACCACCGAGCCGACGGCCGTGGCCACATGCCCGACGACCTGCACCGGGAGGCTCTCACCCGGGCGCATGTCCTCGTCGGCCCGCGCCAGTACGTTCAGCGCCAGGTCGAACAGCTCGACGCGGACGTATGTCTCCGCGATGTCGACGCCGATCAACGCGCCCCCCGACGCGTTGACGGCCACGAGTCCTCGTGGGCGTCCGCCCGCGGAGTCCTCGAACCCGACCTCGGTGAGCATCCCGAGGTCGAGCAGCTCGCCGACCAGAGTGGCGACCGTGGCCAGGCTCAGCCCGGTCGCGGCCGCCAGCTCCTGCCGGGATGTGGGCGACTCGGCGATGATCTCGCGCAGCACCCCATAGCGGTTCGCGGTGCGTATGTCGCGTGAAGTGCGCTTCACCCGGGTGCCCCCCTCGATCCTTTCAGGCCGATGCCGGGGCACGTCGGCCTCGGCGCGGCGCAAGGCTATGGCCTGCACCGACTTTCGACAAGGGGTTAGGAAAGGGGTTGTTGAAAGTCTTTCCGGCGGCAGGAGCCGGCCGCTGTGATGGCCGAAGGTGTTCGCGAGGTGCCGGCCGTCAGAGGCCGAGCGCCTCCCGGACGAACCTGTTCCGGAACGTGCCCGCCGCGTCCAGCTCCTCGGCCAGGGCCGTGAACGCGCCGATCCGCGGATAGCGTTCGCGCAGCTCGGACGGGGGCGTGGTGAACACCTTGCCCCAGTGCGGGCGTGGATCGAAGGGGGCGAGCGCCTTTTCGACCCGCGCCACCACGGGCAGCACGGCGGCCGTGTCCTCGATCCAGGTGAAGTGGAAGGCCACGGTGTCCCGTCCGTACGAGGGGCTCAGCCACTGGCTGTCGGCAGCGACCGTGCGGACCTCGCAGATCTGCAGAACCGGGGCGATCGTCTCACGGATCGCGTCGAGGGCACGCAGGGCGTCCAGCGCGTACGGGCGCGGGAGCAGGTACTCCGACTGGAGCTCGGCGCCGCTGCTCGGGGTGAACTCGGCACGGAAGTGCGGCAGCCTCTCGTGCCAGGGGCCCGGCACACCGAACTGCTGGGTGCAGTTCTCCGCGGGCATGCCCGGCACCGGGTGCATGGCCACGGCGGCGGGCGCGGCCCATGGGAAGTCGTTCAGCAGCTGGTCGGTGCGCCGCTTGACCCACGCCTGGACGAAGCCCGGCTGCCGCCAGTCGGTGAACAGGCTCACGCTGTACGCCGTCGCCGACACGGCATCGAAGTCCAGCCCGGCCAGCGGGAACTCGGTGAACACATGCTGGGCGACCTCGAAGTCCGGCTCCAGGTCGAGGGTGAGCGCGGTGACCACGCCGAGCGCGCCCAGGGCGGTCACGGCACCGCCGAACCGCGCGTCGCCCCGGCCGATCGTCAGCGTCGAGCCGTCGGCGGTGACCAGCTCGACCTCGCGTACGGCCGAGGCCAGCGAGCCGCCTGTGTTCCCCGAACCGTGCGTGCCCGTCGCCACCGAGCCGGCCACCGAGATGTGCGGCAGCGAGGCCATGTTGTGCAGCGCGAGCCCGTGCTCATGGACGCGCCGGGCCAGCTCCGCGTACCGCACGCCACCCGCCACCCGTACGGTCCTGGCCGCCGTGTCCACCTCCACCGACGGCGGCAGCGCGGTCAGCGAGAGCAGGACGCCCTCGCTGCCCGGGTCGGCGATCTCGTTGAACGAGTGCCCGCTGCCGAGCACCCGCACCCGGGCGCTCCGCGCGACGAGCGTGCGGAGCGCGTCGAGCGAGTGCGGGCGGTGCAGCTCCTTGGCGGCATAGGTGATGTTGCCCGCCCAGTTGGTCAGGGGCCCTGTCGGCTCTGTCATCCCTGTCGTCCCTCCCCGGGAAGTTTTCTGTTATCGGTGAGTCCGCCGCGGCGTCTCCGGTCCGTACGACGGAACCAACCTGATCAAAGTACGGCCCACAGTCCAATCCTCATCCCCCACACCACCCCCACCTCAGTCCCGCCCCCGGTCGCTGCCCTCCCCGCGACCGGGGGCGGCTTCATGTCCATTGACCCCCTCGCTCGCGGACACATACCGTAGAGACCGGTTGCTATGTCCACATCACCGACCCGGAGGCCAGTTCCTTGCCCGAGCATTCCCCGGGGGGCTCCTCACCCCGAAGTACGCGCCCCATCGCGCTGTTCGCCATGAGCGCCGAGAACGTGCCGCACATTTTCCCGCCGGAAGTGCTGGCCCGTCTGCGCGAGGTGGTAGAAATCGATCCCACTCTGGTGGCCGAGGACTTCACCGATCCCCGCGTACGCGAGAGCCTCTCCCAGGCCGAGATCCTGATCACGGGCTGGGGCTGCCCCCGGATCGACGAGAGCGTGCTGGACGCGGCGCCGAAGCTGCGTGCCGTGCTGCACGCCGCGGGCTCGGTCAAGAGCTTCACCACCCCCGCGATCTGGGAGCGCGGCCTCGTCGTCTCCTCGGCGGCCGGTGCGAACGCCCTGCCCGTGGCCGAGTACACGCTCGCGATGATCCTGCTCGCCGGCAAGGACCTCTTCGCGCACCGCGACCGCCTCCGCACCGAGCGAGCCTTCCCCTACGGGGAGATCGTGCAGGGCATCGGCAACTTCGGCCGCCGCATCGGCATCGTCGGAGCGTCCCGCATCGGCCGCCGGCTCATCGAGCTGCTGCGCCCCTTCGACCTGAAGGTGAGCCTGGCCGACCCGTACGTCGACGAGGCCGAGGCCGCCCTGCTCGGCGTACCCCTGCTGCCGCTCGACGAGCTGATGCGCACCAGTGACATCGTGAGCATCCACGCCCCGGAAACCCCCGAGACCCGGCATCTGATCGGCTCCCACGAGCTCGCGCTGATGCCCGCCGGGTCGGTCCTCATCAACACGGCGCGCGGCTCGCTGCTCGACCACGACGCGCTGGTCGGGGAACTCCGGGCCGGACGGATCAGGGCGATCCTGGACGTCACGGACCCGGAACCGCTGCCCGTCGACTCGCCGCTGTTCGACCTTCCGAACGCGTTCATCACGCCGCATCTCGCGGGCTCGCAGGGCAACGAGGTGGCACGCCTCGGTCTCACCACCGTCGAAGAGGCGGAGCGGCTGCTCTCGGGACGCGCGCTCGCCCACCGCATCGACCACGCGGAGCTGGACCGCGCGGCATGACCGCGCCGCTCTCCTCGCCGGACCGATGAAGTGGTTGCCGGGGTGACGACACCGTCCGTTGCGCGCCCCGAGACGGGGCTGAGGGCGGCCATCGGCACCCTCCGCTTCGTACGCCCACAGCGGTGGTCGGCCCGCCTGTCGCGTCTCATAGAGTGAAGGTGCGCAGACGGGCGCCGACCAGGGAGGAGGGCCCACCCGTGCCGAAGAAGTCGACCCGGAGGGCGGGCGCACCCATGGCCAAGCGCACCGCGACCGTCAAGCAGCACAGTGTCCCGTCCGCCGACACCTCCCCGGCCAAGGACGCCTCCACCGTCCGGGACGTGGCCGCGCGGGCCGGGGTGTCCGCGTCGACCGTGTCCCGGGTGCTCGGCGGGACCTACCCCGTCGCCGCGAGTACCCGCGCCCGGGTGCTCAAGGCGATGCGCGAGCTCGACTACGTGGTCAACGCGCATGCGCGGGCCCTAGGCGGTGCCACCAACAAGACCGTCGCGTTCGTCGTGGACGACGTGACCGGGCCCTTCTACGCGCACATCGCCCGGGGTGTCGAGGAGCAGGCCTCGGCCGAGGGCAGACTGTGCATGCTGTGCACCACGCACGGTGACCCACAGCGCGTGCTCGCAGTCGTGGAGACGATGCGCGAGCAGCGGGCCGACGCCGTGATCGTGGTCGGCGGTGCCTGGGAGGACAAGGCCTACCAGGACCGGATGACGCACTTCGCGCATGCCCTGGACCGTGTGGGCTCGCGGCTCGTGCTGGTCGGCAGGCCGCCGCTCGGCCCGGGCGTGCCCGCCACGGTCGTCGACTACGACAACGAGGGCGGCGCTTTCGCGATGACCAGCCACCTCATCGCCTCCGGGCACCAGCGCATCGCGTATCTGGGCCGGGTGCCGGGCCTGTCCACCAGCAGCCAGCGCATCAGCGGCTTCACACGCGCCCATGAACTGCTCGGCCTGACCCCCCACCCGAAGCTGATCCTGGACGGCGTGTACTCGCGTTCCTACGGTTACCAGGGCACACGCGAACTGCTCGCGTCCGGCGCCGAGTTCACAGCGATCTTCGCCGGTACCGACATGGTCGCGGCGGGCACGCTGCAGGCGCTGCGCGAGGCGGGCGTACGCGTGCCGGACGACGTGGCCGTGGTCGGCTACGACGACATACCCGTGGCGATGGACGTCTTCCCCTCCCTGACCACCGTGAACATCCCGCACGAGGAGCTGGGCCGCACGGCCGTCCGGCTCGCCCTGCACCGCGACGAACTCCCCGACAGCCAGCACGTGGTACTCGGCACCCACATCGTCGTGCGGGGCTCCACGCGCCGCCCGGGCCGCTGAGTTCTCCTCCCCGAGTTCCCACCCCTTGAGTCACACCCCTCTTCCCCCTCTTCGACAACCGGTCTCTAAGAGGCCGGTCGCCTCGCTGCGGGCTACTGGTTCGTAATGCTGTACATGGGCGGGGAAGTTGAGCCACGAGGCGCTTTTCCGTGCCCGATCTCTTGCCTCTTCGCGTGGCGCCGTCCTAGCTTCTAGCTTCCATAGATACCGATTTCTACAGCGCCCTCGGACACGCCCCGAGCGGTGGCCGCCCCCCTGTGCCCTCGTCGTTGGTACGTCCCCCTTTGTGAGGAACCCGCATGCCCGTCAGCAGAAGATCCGTCCTGGCCGGTGCGGCCGCCGGGACCGGCGCGCTCGCTCTGAGCGGCTGGTCCACCGCCGTAGCCGCCCAGGCCCACGCCGTCGAGGCGGCGGACGCCGGGGGCGGCGCCCGCCGCCTCGACGTGATCGACTTCGGCGCCCCGGACTCCGAGACCGCGCACGACTTCACCGCCCCCGAATCGGCAGTCGTCGACGGCAACGCGGGAGACCGGGCGCGCGTCGCCAAGCCCTTGGCTACCGCCGACATCAAGGGCGGTGACCTCCGCTTCACCATGAAGGTCGACCCGGTCCACCAGAACTACCTCACCGTGAAGCTCTGGGGCGGCGACTCCTCGACGTACAAGACGATCGCGTACATCAACGGCGAGCAGATCGGCTACCGCCGCTCCGGCGACTACGAGGCCCTCAACACCGGCACCAGCCGCCCGCTGCCCGGCCGCTTCTTCTACGCCACGACGATGCTGCCCCTGGAGCACACGCGGGGCCAGGAGACGGCAGAGATCACGCTGCGGACATACGACTCCGTATTCACCGGCAAGGTCACCGCCGACTCCCGCGGCTACTACCGGGCCTACACCCACACCGGCGCGTATCTCGACGTGAGCGACGAACCGCAGGCCGACCACACCCCGTCCACGGACACGGTCGCGGACCTGTCGGAGGCGGAGAAGCAGGCCCTGGTCGACGGCTATGTGGCGAGCCAGGTGAAGCTCTTCAACGACTGCTCGGCGAAGCTCGACGCCTCGGCCACGGCTCGCCTCAGCATCGTCCGCTACGAGGACGAACTGCGCTTCTACGCCACCGCCCTGACCCAGGCCGGCTGGTGCCCGGCGCAGTCGGCGGCCGAACGGAAGGCGGCACTGCTGCGCGTCTTCAAGTGCGTCGACAACCACACCAAGGACTACTACGGCAACACCAGGCTGCTCGCCCGAGGCGGCCACCAGGGCGACTGGGGCGGCTACTACGGGGCGCTGGGCGAGGCGCTGTACGTCGTCGAGAACGTCATCTCCGACAACGATGTCTACGGGCGCGATGCCTTCGAGGCCTTCCTCGACAAGCCCTTCACCACCGGTACGAGCGAGGGCGAGACCTCCCTGGAGGACGTCGACTTCGACGGTTCCCCGCTGACCCGCCGCGCCGCCTGGGGCCGCGTTCTCAAGGCCAACTTCGACTACGCGCGCTCCCGGCTCTCGTACATCTTCAACCAGGTGATGTACACGTACGAGGGCGCCTGGGAAGCACACGAAGGGCTCCGCGTCATCGGCTCGAAGTTCTACGAGGGCAGGGAGCGCAGCCACCGCATCGCGGGCGAGACGCTCGGCTGGCTGCCCTTCCTCGGCGAAGAGGTGCTCGTCGGCCCGGACGGCCAGGACCTGGACCTCTTCCACTCGCTCTTCTACCACGACACCACGGCCCGCTGGACCGACGACTACATCAAGTACGTCATCAAGGGCCTCGCCAGATCGAAGCTCGACAAGGACGGCAACGTCGTACGCCGCCTCCCGCTCGGCACGCACTACACCACCATCACCGAGGCCGGCCACACCCGCGAGAACGGCTACGTCGCCAACTACGGGGAGGCCACGAACTACCTCCCCGAGTGGTTCCACCGCACCTGGGGGCACGAGGGCGACGAGGAGCTGAACGACCGCATCCTGGAGATCGCGCTGCGCAATCTGCACGCCCGCTCCCACGCCCGGATGACGGACCTCGACGACAACCTCAAGCGCTCCATGCGCATGGAAATGGTGATCGACGAGCGCAACACCAACTACCCGGGATTCCCCGGCTATGTGCTCCGTATCTCCGAGGGCAAGATCCTCAACTACGTGTCCCTGGCCCACCACATCGCCCGGCACCCCGACCGGTACGCGGGCGACGCATGGCAGCAGGTCCGCGCCCACGCCCGCGAGGCCGTCGGCTTCGCCCAGCAACAGCTCGCCGACCACCAGTACTTCAACACCTTCGCCTCGGTCCGGGCCAAGAACAAGTACGGCCTCAAGCTCGCCGAGACCTACGCCTTCCTCAAGGCGCACGAGCCGACCGGCATCGTCCATCCCCACACCGATTTCACCTGCTACACCTCCGCGGAGACCGACGCGCTCGCGGTCGACACGAGTGACTACGAGCGCTTCGCCTGGGTCGACGTGGACTGCATGTTCGTCTCGCTGCGCGACGGCGACCTGCATCTGTGGGGCCATCTGAACGAACGGCAGCGCGGCTTCGCCCGCAACGGCCGCATGCACGTCCGGTACGCCAATCGCGACCACCTCGTGCAGCTCAACACCGACGGGATCTTCCCGTACGAGGACTACTGGGCCCGCATGGACAACATCGACGTCGACTTCATGGAGGACCAGCAGACCGGCGACGGCACCGCCCCGCAGGCCCTCACCGGGGAGATCGCCCCGATCACGTACCAGCCCGGTGTCGGCACGGTGCGCCGCGAGAACTTCGAGGCCGACCACGCCTACTCCGGCTACCCGGACCTGCTCACCGCCCGCTACGGCCGCTACTTCTTCGTCTTCAACACCACGCGGAAGGTGTACGGCAACGAGCGCACGCATGAGGTGCGGATCCCGGCGGGGCACTCGGGCTCCACCGTTCTCGACCTGGTCAGCGGCAAGGAGCTGGCACTGCGGGACGGCAAGGTGACCGTGCCCGCGAAGACCGGCCTGGTCCTGAAGCTGTCATCGGCCGACATCCCCGAACTCACGCCCGCACACGTCGACTTCGTGCACACCCTGCCCGGCGACGGATCGGTCACCGTCACCTGGCAGACCACCGCCGGCGCCACCCACTACGAGATCCGGCGCGCCACGCGCCGCCCCGGACCGTACGAGCTCATCACCCCGAAGGCGACGGACCGGCACTTCACCGACACCACGGCGCACTCCGACGAGACGTACTACTACACAGTCACCGCCATCAACTCCGCCGGTTCCGGGGCGACTTCGCACACCATCCGCACCCAGCTCCGCGCCCCCGTCTCGCCGGGCCTGGCCAAGTCGGGCTGGCGCGACGACGCCCTGGGCACCGCCCGCTCGGGCAGCGCGGCCGTACGTGGGTCGACCATCGGCGTGCTGGGCGCGAAGGGCGACGGGCTCGGCGAGGGCGACGACTACAAGGTGCTCGCCCGCGACATCGAGGACGAACTGCACTTCGTCAGCCGCCCGGTACCCGGCAGCTTCACCCTCACCGCACGCGTCGACACCGCTCGCGGCCCGCTCACCGGCCTGATGCTCCGCGACAAACTGGACCCGAACACCCGCCACATCTCCTTCGGCGCCGACGCGGACGGCAACCTCGTCTTCCACAACCGCACCCGCGACAGCCGGCACGACTGGCAGGACGATCCGCGCTCACCGATCACCCGCAAGCCCGACGGCCAGAGCCTCGCCGCCGCCCCCTGGCTCCGGCTGGTCCGGGACTTCGCGACGCACCGCGTGCTCGCGCAGGTCTCGGCCGACGGCTCGGTGTGGACCACGGTGGACACCCTGTTCACGCCGTTCCCGTACGCCGTCCACGCGGGCCTTGCGGCCACCGGAGACGCCACCTTCGCGAAGGTCGCGCTCGACACGCTCGCGCCCGACGCCCTCCTCGTCTCGGTCGAGCGCCACGCCGACACCGCCACGGTCCGTTGGAACAAGCCCGAGGACGCCCTGGCCTTCACGCTCGCCCGCTCCACCGACGGCGAGCAGTGGGAGACGGTGAAGGAGAACACCCGCACCTACGCCTACCAGGACGAGGGGCTGCGGCACGGCAGCCGCTCCTACAGGGTGACGGCCTCCCTGGTGGGGGGCGGGACCCGGGCCTGCGAGGAGCCGGCGGTCGCCGTGGCCGAATCGTTCGCCTCCGTCCTCGCCCGGGCCCGCAAGACCAGCACGGCGGACTGGACGAAGAAGTCGTACGCGGCCTTCACCGACGAACTCGACCGCATCGAGCAGGCGACGGGCCAGGACGAGAACACCCGCATCGACGCGGTGTACGCGGCCTACGACCTCCTCGTCTCCATCGACACATTGCTGCGCAAGGTCGAGGTCACGCCGTCGATGGTGCGGGCGTCCACCATCGAGTGGCCTGGTACGGGAACCACCGCGTCCAACGGCTGGCGCGCCTTCGACGGCGACATCAGCACGTACACCGACACCCTCGCCGCCGAGAGCTGGATCGACATCGACGCGGGGGCCTCCGGCGCCATCACCGTCGACCGTATCCGCGTCCACCCCCGCGTCGGTCAGCTGAGCCGCGCCAACGGGACGGTCCTCCGTGGCTCGAACGACGGCGGTGCGACGTGGACCGACTTCCTCACCGTCAGCGGGGTCGACACGACCCGGTGGTACGAGTTCAAGCTCGCCGAGCGCGCCTCGTACCAGCGGATCCGTGTCTACGACGGGCACAACGGCCGCTGCAATCTGGCGGAGGTGGAGTTCTGGTACCAGCTGCCCGACGAGCTCTAGGCCGACAGACCTAACCCAGGGCCGCGGACCACTCCTGCACGAGGGCCACCAGGTCCCGGGGACGCTCCTCGTGCAGGAAGTGGCCGCACCCGTGGAAGACCTCCACGCGTGACGCCGGATGCGTCAGGGTGCCGCGCTCGAAGTCGGCGGCTCCCCGCGTCGCGTACACGGCCAGCACCGGGCAGTCACGTCGTGCCAGATACGCGCGGGCCGCGGGCCGGGATCCGAACGCGTCCGGGGCCAGATACATCCCGACCCGGCACCGCAGCAGCACATCCAGGTCCATCGCGGCCATCAGCCGCTGCTGCCGCTCCCTGAGTTCGTCGTGCGCTCCCGGCCGGAAGGCGCCCGCCACGAAGCGGACCGCCCAGGCGGTCCCCTCCCGCAGGAGCTCCTCCTGCGCGGCGGGGACCCCCGCGATCTGCTCCTCATCGGCGCCGTACGCCGGGTCGACGACCACCAAGGCCCTGACGAGATCCGGATACTCGACGGCCAGTGCGGTCACGGCCTGCCCGCCCATCGAGTGGCCGACGGCGATCACCGGACCGGTGCCGAGTCGCCGCAGCAGTCGCGCCAGATCGGCGGCGAAGTCGCGCGGACCATAGCCCTCGTCCGGCCGCGGGGAGCGGCCGTGACCGCGCAGGTCCGGCACGATCACCCGATGCCGCCAGTACGGCAGCGTGGGCGTCCAGTCGTCGCCGTCGCCGCCCCAGCCGTGCACGAGAAGGACGGCAGGGTCCGGACCGGGGTGGTCCGTGTGGTGCAGGGACGTCGGCGAGGTGATCACGGGCCGACTCTAGACGTCTCGCGCATGACAGGGCCTGGCGGACCCGAGCCCGCAGCCCCGTAGGCAGGGGCATACCGTGAGGAGTCGAGCACACGAGCCGGGAGTGAGGAGAACGGGATGGGCAGCCGTACCGCACTGGTCGAGGATTTGATGGAGAGGTTCCCGCATGTGCCGCGAGAGGCCGTCTTCAAGGAGGACCTGCTCCGCGGAGGCGTGGCCTTCGACGACTCGGCGCTCTCCGACAACGAGGACGGAGACGTCAAGCCGAAGTCGTACTTCATCTTCTCCTTCGACCACGGCACCCTGCCCGAGCTGGGCGAGGCCGCGCTGCGCCGCCCGCCGGAGGAGATCATCCTCACCGGGGGCCCGTACGACCTGCGGCGGACGGTCGTGTCCGTACGCGTGAATCCGTCCTCGCCGTACCGGGTGGCCGCCGGGGACGACGGCATGCTCGGGCTCTACCTCGACGGGAAGCGGATCTCGGACGTCGGGGTCCCGCCGATGCCGGAGTACTACCGGCACACCCTCGCCAATGGAAAGTCCGTCATGGAGGTGGCCCCGACGATTCAGTGGGGCTACCTGATCTACCTCACGGTCTTCCGGGTCTGCCAGTACTTCGGTGCCAAGGAGGAGTGCCAGTACTGCGACATCAACCACAACTGGCGCCAGCACAAGGCCGCCGGGCGCCCGTACACCGGCGTGAAGGACGTCGAGGAGGTCCTCGAAGCGCTGGAGATCATCGACCGGTACGACACCGCGAAGGTGTCCACCGCGTACACGCTGACCGGCGGGGCGATCACCTCAAAGGTCGCCGGGCGCGACGAGGCCGACTTCTACGGTCACTACGCCAAGGCCATCGAGGAGCGGTTCCCGGGGCGGTGGATCGGGAAGGTGGTCGCGCAGGCGCTGCCGCGCGACGACGTGCAGCGCTTCAAGGACTACGGCGTGCAGATCTACCACCCCAACTACGAGGTGTGGGACCGCCGTCTCTTCGAGCTGTACTGCCCCGGCAAGGAGCGCTACGTCGGCCGTGACGAGTGGCACAAGCGCATCCTCGACTCGGCGGAGATCTTCGGCGCGCGCAACGTCATCCCCAACTTCGTCGCGGGCGTCGAGATGGCGGAGCCCTTCGGCTTCACGACGGTCGACGAGGCCATCGCCTCGACCACGGAGGGCCTGCGCTTCTTCATGTCGCACGGCATCACGCCCCGGTTCACCACATGGTGCCCCGAGCCGACGACCCCCCTGGGCAAGGCCAATCCGCAGGGCGCGGCGCTGGAGTACCACATCCGGCTGCTCGACGCCTACCGCTCGACCATGGAGGACTTCGGGCTGTCCTCGCCGCCCGGATACGGCCCGCCCGGGCCCGGGCACGCGGTCTTCTCGGTGAGCTCGTTCATGGACAGCCTTCCGGCGAACGAGGAGGCGCACGCGGGCTGATGGGGTGCCGCGGCCTCGGCTGGGAGCGTGCCCGGGCTGATGGGGGCGTGGGGCCGGAGTGAACGCATGTGCTGGTGGCGCTTGTCAGTTGTGCGGGTACCGTGAAAAACTCTGGTCCCCCTTGAGACGTCCCCGCTCAACTTCCGTATGCCCTGAGGTGAGTTGACTCCCTCCTTCCGGATCCAGGTGAAGACCCCGCTCATGCCTGACCTGCCGACCCCCCAGGATGCCGCCGAGGCGACGCTGTTCTCGGAGTGCTGGGACGCGGTGCTGTCCTACGCCGACCTGTGCACCGCCGGTTCCGCCACCGCACGACAACTGGCCTCCGAGGCGTTCTCCCACGGCATACGTGAGGTGCGTGCCGCCGAGGGCGACGGCAAGGGCGCCGGGCGCCGGAGCCGGGCGCCGCGACTGCCCCGTATACCGCTGCTGCTGACCGCCGTACGCAAGACGGCCGACACCTGGGAGTCGCGCGGCCTCGGCCAGCGCCTCGACCCGGATCTGCGGCTGTGGCTCAACTCCGAGAAGGCGGCCCGCTATACGGGACCGCCGCTGCACCGGCCGCTCGCGCTGCGCGGACTGCGGGACATGCAGGAACCGGACGCGGCGTTGCTGTGGCTGGCCGAGGCCGAGGCGATGCCGCTGCCCGCGGTGGCCCGCAGACTCGGCCTCGACCCGGAGAGCGTCGCTGAGGAACTCGCCCAGGTGCGCACCGTGTTCCGCGACCGCTGCCACCGCAACCACCTCGACACCCCGCTCGACGCGGAGTGCCGCAGATACGCCCGGCTCCTCGACGCCGTCACCCGCTCGCCCGGCGCCGACACGCCCGAGGACCTCTCCAAGCATCTCGCGACATGCGTCGAGTGCGCGGAAGCCGCCGCCTGTCTGCGGCTGGGCGGCACCGGGCTGCCCGGGGCCCTCGCGAGCGGCGTGATCGGCTGGGGCGGACTCGCCTATCTGGAGCGGCGGCGCAGAGCAGTGGAGTCCGGGCTGAGCCGGGCCGTCGCGGACTTGGACGAGGGAGCGCCCGTACCGGAGGAGGGCAAGGTCCGGATCGGGCGCGCCGGGCTTCTCGTCGGGGCCGGCATCGTGTCGTTACTCGCGCTCGTGGTCTCACTGGGGGCATTCGACTCCGACGGCGGCACCGTACGGGACGAGTCGGCGGGGCGGGAGCCGGTGGGGGACCAGGTGCCTCCGGTCGAGGCTCTGCCGTCCGCCACCTCCTTGCCTCCGAAGCCCACGGACCCGGACTCGGGTCCGTCGCACTCCGAGTCGGGCTCGGACTCCGGATCCCGCTCGGATGGGGATCGGCAGTCGGACAAGCAGCAGGGCAAGGAGCCCCAGGGCGACTCGTCGTCCTCGCACACGGGCGATCCCACCCCCACGAAGTCCCCCTACTGCAAGGCCAGTTA
Source organism: Streptomyces montanus (assembly GCF_005786655.1). Taxonomy (NCBI): domain Bacteria; kingdom Bacillati; phylum Actinomycetota; class Actinomycetes; order Kitasatosporales; family Streptomycetaceae; genus Streptomyces; species Streptomyces montanus. The sequence goes on along the minus strand of NZ_VBZC01000007.1, from coordinate 184,553 downwards.
CGACCTGGTCAACCAGTGGCCGGACGGCTTCCAGGGCACCGTCACGGTCACCTCAACCAAAGCCCTCGACAGCTGGCGCGTCGGCTGGAAGTTCCGCGACGGCCAGCGGGTCACCCAGATGTGGGACGGCAGCTTCGAGCAGGACGGCTCCCATGTGACGGCCACCGCCGCCGACTACAACAGGTCCGTGCCCGCGGGCGGCAAGTTCGGTGTCGGCTTCCTCGCGTCCTGGCAGGGCTACAACTCGCCGCCGTACGACTTCACGTTGAACGGGCAGAGCTGTACGGATGTGAGCTGAGCGGAGACGAGCTGAGCGGGTGTGAGCCGAGCGGGTGTGAGCCGAGCGGGTGTGAGCCGAGCGGCTCCGCCGACGGTCGGCGGAACAGCTTGGCCGTGGCGCCGCGGGTCCGTCGTCGGCAGCGCGACGCGGACGCGCACGACCGCTTCTGTCAGCCCGCGGCGACGGCGCTCGCCTCGGCTTCGGCGGCGATGTTCCGGGCCATGCCACCGAACACCACGGCGTGCCAGGGAGAGATGCCCCACCAGTAGAGATGCCCGGCCAGGCCGTGCGGGTGGAACAGGGCTTGCTGCCGGTACACCGTCCCTCCCGCCGGGTCCCGGTCGATCCTCAGCTCCAGCCAGGCAAGCCCCGGCAGCCGCATCTCCGCCCTGAGCCGCAGCAGCCGACCGGGCTCGATCTCCTCCACCTGCCAGAAGTCGACATGGTCCCCGACGCTCAGCCTCGCCGCGTCCCGGCGGCCCCGGCGCAGGCCGACCCCGCCCGCCAGTCGGTCGAGCCAGCTCCGCAGTGCCCAGGCCGACGGGGAGGAGTACCAGCCGTTCTCGCCCCCGATGCCCTCCACCACTCGCCACAGTGTCTCCGGCGACGCGTGGACGGCGCGCTCGCGGCGATCGGAGTAGAGGCTCCCGCCCGCCCAGTCGGGATCCGTCGGCAGTGGATCGCTCGGCGCGGCGGGCACGGAGGCGGAGGGCCCGGGGATCCCCTCGGACGGAGACCGGGGGAGGGTGGCCACATCGGTGTCGCGAATACGCTTCAGCGCCAGCCGGAGCGCCTCGTCCAGGCCGAGCAGACCGTCCGTGGGGTCCGGCACATAACGCGCGATGTCGTGTTCGGCGCAGACGACCTCGTGACGCAGCGACTCGACCAGTGGACGTGCGACGGCTCCCGGCACGGGCGTGACCAGGCCGACCCAGAGGCTGGACAACCGTGGCGAGAGCACCGGCACCGGAACGATGAGGCGCTGCGGCAGACCCCCGACAGCGGCGTACCGCCGCATCATGTCCCGGTACGTGACGATGTCCGGCCCGCCGATGTCGAACGTGCGGTTCACGTCGTCCGGCAGCCGCGCGCACCCCACGAGCAGGCGGAGCACGTCGCGGACGGCAATCGGCTGTGTCCGCGTGCTCACCCAGCTCGGCGTCACCATCGCCGGCAGTCGCTCGGTCAGATAACGCAGCATCTCGAACGACGCCGAGCCCGAACCGATGATCACGGCAGCCCGCAGCGCGGCGGTCGGCACGCCCGAGGCCAGGAGGATGTGGCCCACTTCGGCCCGAGACCGTAGATGCGGTGACAGCTCACGCTCGGGCACCCCTGCCGGGGTCAGACCGCCGAGATAGACGATCCGGCGGATTCCGGCAACGCGAGCCCTCTCGCCGAACAGCCGGGCCGCGCGGCGGTCGGTCTCCTCGAAGCCGGACCCGCTGCCCAGCGAATGCACGAGGTAATACGCGACGTCGATGTCCTCCATCGCCGCGCTGACGGAGTCCGCGTCCGTCACGTCCCCGCGCACGGCCTCCACTTGTCCGGCCCAGGGGTGATCGCGCAGCTTGCCGGTCGAGCGGGCCAGACAGCGCACGGAGTATCCCGTCGCCAGCAGCTCGGGCACCAGCCTGCTCCCGATATAGCCGGTCGCCCCGGTCACCAGGCAGCGCAGAGGGCGATCGGCGGGCGGTATCGCCCTGTGAAGCCTCATGGCTGCCTCCAGAAGGCGGAGCCGCTTCCCCTCAGCCATCCTTGAGCGTGCCGTCGGCTCACGCAACCGCAGCTCCGCCGGGCCCGAACGCTCCGACGGCCCACGGCTCGGTCCCCGCCCCTGCGTGCGCCGGCTAGGGCCTGTGTCGAAAGTGGCGTCGGCCGGCAGGCGCCACTTTCGACACAGGCCCTAGGCCGGTGGCCGAGCGCCCTTGTCGCTGAGCGGGCCGTCTGCTTGACTCCGCCCGGCAGAACGCCCATTCAACGGCGGAGGAAGCCATGGAGATCACCCGCAGACGCCTGTTGTCCGCCCTGTCAGCCGCCGGTCTTCTGACGGTGATCCCCTCGCGGTCGGCGAGCGCCGCCGAGATCGCCGCGGGCAGCGCACGTCTCCTGGCCAACACCGTGGCGGTGTTCGCCGGGACCGCCGAGTCCAACGCCCGGCCGGAGACGGCCGTCAAGCTCGCCGCCATCGACCAGGCCGCGCGGACGAATCTGAAGTCGATGGACGCCGCCGGCGCGGGCGAACTGTTCGCCAATCTGACGCTCGGCACCGACGAGGCCAACCTCAACACTGCCTTCCGGCGGCTGTACGAGACAGCCCTCGCCACCCGCACCCCGGGCAGCGCCTCCTCGGATCTGTACCAGAACACCACCGTGCAGCGCCGGGTGATCGACGGTCTCGTCTGGCTGCACGAGCGCTACTACGGTGACCAGTCCAAGGGCTACTACGGCAACTGGTTCCACTGGGAGATCGGTCTCTCCCAGCACATCGGCAAGACCCTGGCGTTACTCTCCGACGAGGTGGAGGCGTACCGCCCCGGCCTCGTGAGCACCTACGTCGCCTCGATGGACGCCTACCTCCGCAATGGCATCGACGGGGACGTGAACCTCGACTCGCGTTTCCACACCGGCGCCAACCTCGCCGACATCACCACCAACCGGATCCTCCAGGGCGCGCTCCTCGGTGACGACGCACGCATCCGCAAGGCCCTCACCGACCAGCTCACGGTCTTCGCCACCATCGACCCGTACCACCTCAACCACGGTGTCACGGACGGCTATTACGCCGACGGCTCCTTCATCCAGCACGCCTCCGTCGCCTATACCGGCTCCTACGGCAAGGGCCTGCTGACGCGTGTCGTCCAGACCCTCAAGATCCTCGACGGTACGGGATTCGCGCACGGTGAGGAACTGGTGCCGACCGTGCGGGGCTGGGTGAAGAACGGCTTCGCGCCGCTGATCTTCGAGGGCTGGATGATGGAGATCGTCAAGGGGAGGGCGGTCGCGCGGACGGACACCGGCTACACCGATGTCGGGGTGGTCGTCGAGGCCGTCGTCGACCTCTCCTCGCTCGCGAGCGGCGCCGACGCCATCGCCCTGAAGAGCTACGTCAAGCACATCCGGTCGACCTCGCGCACCGCCCTCGATCCGGCCGGCTTCGTCTCTCCGGTCGGCATCGTGCGTTACGCCGACATCATCGGCGACGCCACCATCCCGGCCGCGGACCTCAACCCAGGCTCGCGCAGCGTCGCCTTCAACGCCATGGACAAGACCGTGCACCGCAGACCGGGGTACGCGTTCGCGCTCGCCCGCAGCTCCGACCGGATCAGCAAGTACGAGTACATGAACGGCGAGAACCTCATGCCGTGGTTCCAGGGCGATGGTGCGTATTACCTCTACCTCTCCGGGCAGGACCAGACCCAGGCGTACGGCGTCGACCACTTCACCACCGTTTCGCCGTATGGCCTTGCCGGTGTCACCGCGCCGGTCGAGCAGCGGCACACCATCCCGGAGCTGTACGGGAAGCCGTACTACGACAACCCCGGCCACCCGCTGAACTTCACCTCGTCGTCCGCGTCGCAGAACACGTACGTCTACTTCCCGCGCGGCACCAACCGGCACTCCGGCGGCGCCGTCCTCGGCGCGTACGGCGCGGCCGGGATGGTGCAGTCCGACGACGTCTCCTACCGCGACAAGGGTGCGGGCCTCCTGCCGGACGACTTCGTCGTGTACCGCAACGCGACGGCGACGAAGTCGTGGTTCCTCCTCGACGAGGAGATCGTGGTGCTCGCGGCGGGGGTCGGCGACGGCGCGGGACGGGCCGTGGCCACGACGGTCGACGCCCGTACCGCCGCACCGGACGACCAGGTCTCCGTCACCGGGATGCTGCGCGACGGCCGTCCCTGGACCGGCTCAGGCATCGGTGACCTGCACTGGCTGCGCTACGCCAACGCCACGCGGCGGACCGCCGTCGGCTATGTCTTCCTCGACACCCCGCAGGTGAGGGTCGCCCTGGACAAGGTCACCCGCAGCCGCCGGGCCGTCCGCACCTCGAACCCGGACACCGCCGTGACCCGCACTGTCTTCGGTGTGACGGTCGACCAGGCCCCCGGAGCCGAACCCATCCGCCTGGCCTACGTGTTGGTGCCGAACGCGGGCGAGGCCGGGCTGCGTTCGTACCTGCGCGGACCACTGAAGGTCCTGGCGAACACCTCTCGCCTGCAGGCCGTCACCCACACCGGCCTCGGCCTGACGGCTGCCAACAGCTTCACGCGCGGCCGCCACGAGACCGCCGGGATGCGCATCGAGGGGCCTGCCTCGGTGATCGTCCAGCGCGAACGCCGTGGCCCGACGACCGTCGCCGTGTCCGACCCGACCATGCACCGGGACACGGTCGGTGTCCTGCTCCGCGGCCGGTCGCTGCGGGCGGTCAGGTCGGACGACGGGGTAAGCGTGAGCTCGGTCCCCGGCGGAACCCGGCTGGACTTCAACACCCACCACGCGTACGGACGGAGCTTTACGGTCACGCTGCGCGGCTAGGGCCCTTGGTCGTACCGGCGTACCGGCCCGCCCTCGGTAGTGCCTCCCCACACGGGGCGCGCCTGTGCCGCTCCAGGGACGGCCGTCGGGGAGCATTCCGATGACGGAGACCCCGAGCCCGCCGTACGCGGCCCGAGCCAGGACGGACGCCGGGGCGCCCGTGGGCCGGGTCGAGGTGCGGGGCATATCGCGCCGATCCCATCGTCTGATGAGAAGTTGACCCGGCAGCCGTTTCTACGCTGGCGACGTGACGAAACAGCTGGTGGTGAATGGCCTGGGGGACGGGGGCTCGGCGGTCGCCGGGCACCTGCGGTGGATCCACGGCCTGCTCGACAGTCTCAGCCTCCCGGCCGAGCGCCGGGACATGTTGCGTTCCCGGCTTCGCGCGGTCGAAGCGCGCGCCGCCGACCCGGAGCTGCGGGTCGCGGTGTTCGGCGAGGCGTCCAGCGGCAAGAGCACCCTGCTCAACGCTTTTCTGCAGCGCCGCCTGCTGCCCTCGTCCGCCCGGGTGACCACGCACACCACGACCGTGCTGAGGTACCGGGACGACGCCGAGGGCTTGGTGGTCCGCACAGCTGACGATGCCGTGCTGACGTGGCCGTCCGGGGCGTTCGCCCAGTGGGCGGGGCTGCGTCACGCGTCCCGGCCGGACGATCTGGAGGACGCCCTGGAGCGGGTGCTGACCACCGAACTGGCCGAACAGGTACGAGGGCTGGAGGTCCTGTCGCCCGTCCGCATGCTGGGCGAGGGCACGACGGTGCTCGACACACCGGGGTTCAGCGTGAGCAACCGGGGACATCGGGAGCTGGCCGTGGCCGCCGCGCGGCAGGCGGACCTCGCGCTGGTCGTGGTGCCGGCCGTCGCCGCGATGTCGATGACACTGGTGGACTTTCTCAACGGACCGCTGCTGGACCACCACGACCGGTGTGCCTTCGTGCTCACCAAGGTCGACCTGCTTGATGACGACGAACGGCCCGAGGTCGTCGAGGTCGTCGAGAACCGGCTGAAGGATCTGGGGATCGGTGATCCGGTGCTGCTGCCCTGTGCCCCGGGGGAGGCACTGAAGCAGATCACCACGCCCGGCGCCGGCGGGCCCGACGCGGACGGGCACCTTCCGAGGTTCCGCGAGGTCGAGGCACGGATCGCGGGACTGGCCGCCGAGAAACGGCAGTCTGCCATCGCGGCCACCGTGCTCGGGCTGCTCTCGGAGTTGCTTGCCGCCGTAGAGGAATCCGCAGAGTCCCAGCGTGCCGCACTCAGCCGTACGGAGCGTGGGCTGGCCGCCCTGTCCCTGCCGGACTTCCCGGGCTTTCTGGACGCCTGGGCCCGGCGCACCGCGGACCGGGCCGGGAACGAGCTGACCCACGCTGCCTCGGTCCGTACTCCGGCGGCGTCCCGGGCGAAGCTGGACACGCAAGTGGTCGCAGCCGTGGCCGGCGACAAGATCGGCAACATGGTCGAGGCGACCGGAAACGTCTCCCGCATCGTCCGGCTCCACTTACGGAAAGAGGCCGAGCGGGCCGTTCGGACCGCGGCGGACCGGGCTGGGGAGCTGCTGAAATCCGGAGCCGACGAGCTCGCGCGCGACTTCACCACCGAGTACAGCGCCCTGGCAGGGCTGGTCGGCGAGGTCTGGGCCGCACCCGTGGCGCCCCCGGTGGCGGCGAACGACCTGCCCGCCCCCGACCTGTCCGGCGTCGATCAAACGCTGACCGCGATCGGCACCCAGCTGACCGCCAGCGACAACTGGCGCACCGGCGGCGGGGCGATGGCCGGAGCCCTGGCCGGCAGCATGATCGCCCCCGGCATCGGCACCGTCATCGGTGGCGCGCTCGGCGCGCTCATCGGCAAGCGCGGCCCCGACGCGGCCCGCGAGCAGTTCCTGCAGCGGGCCCGCCCGATCATCGCAGCCGCGCACGAGGAAATCGGCACCCTCGTCAGCGCGACCCTGCTGGGCATCCGCGCAGGAGTCACCGACAGCATCGCCGCCCTCCGCGAGCAGTACGACGACGAGTGGGGCGCGGAGATCGCCCGTCTCACCGCCGCGAACGACCGGCAGCGCGGCGAACTGGCCGCCGGTATCGCCGCCCTGGAGAAGGCGGCGGCCACCGCCAGGCGCCGTCGCGAGCAGGTCGCCGTTCTGCGCGGCGCGGCTGCTCGCACCGTCCCCGACCTCGAGGAGTAGTGACCCCATGGACAACGGTTCCCCGCCTGTCGCCGGCACCCCGCCGCCCGCGCCCACCACCATCGCCCACATCGCCCACATCGCCGATGTCAGCGCCGCCGCGCCCGGTTGGCTGCGAGAGGCCCGTCAACTGGCCGACGAACACGGGCTGGACCGGATCGGCGCAGCCCTGGAAGCCCTGGCCGCCGAACGCGGTAGGCAGGCCTTCCGGATAGCGGTGGTGGGCGAGTTCAACCGGGGCAAGTCCACCCTGATCAACCGGCTGATCAGCCGCGACCTGCTGCCGACGGGACCGCGCCCGGTCACTCGTGCCCCGGTGACGGTCCGGGCGGCTCAGGAGGAGTCGGTGCGGCTCACCTGGCCGGACGGGTCCCATGAACTGCGCGGTCTCGACGCCGAGGACCCCTGGGACGGCCTCACCGGCACCCTGCCCTCCCCGAGGCCGCGGCAAGGGGCGTCCTCCGATCCGGTGCTTCCCGAGCCCGCCGTGGTCGCCGCCGTGGCCGACGCCTGGCTGACGGAGCTGGGCATCGAGTTGGTGGACCTGCCGGGAGTCAACTCCGGGAGCGAGGAGCAGCTCGAGCAGGTACGCCGCACTGCCGCCGCCAGCGACGCCGTCCTGTTCGTCGTCTCCGCCGTTTCTCCCATGAGCAGCACCGAATACCGCCTCCTCCAGGAGGAGGTGCTGTGCCGCCATGTGCCGTTCACCGCTGTCGTGGTGACCATGCTGGACCTGGTCGACGCCGAGGACCGCGAGGAGACCGTACGACACCTCAGGCAGCGACTGGAGGACCTGCCCGGCCGACTGCCCGTACTGCAGGCTCCGGAGCCCGGCGGAGGAGAGCCGGAGCTGGCGGCCCTGCGCTCACTCGTCGAAGAGTTCGCCCGGGGCGGCGGACGGGCGCTGTGGCGTGACCGGCGCATCGCCGCACAGGTCGCCGACCACTGCGAGGCGATGACCGGGATCGCCGCCGCGGCCCTCGCGGCCGACGGGCTGTCCCGTACCGAGGCCGACGAACGGGCCAGGCAGGCACAGACACTGCTGGAGAAGGAGGAACAGCAGTGGGAGCAGCTCCGCATCGACCTGACAGGGCGTCAACTGGCCCTCACCGCCCGGCTGCGTGAACAGGTCCAGAAAGAACGCGACGGCCTCATCGAACGGCTGCGCTGGGAACTGGAACGCTCCCAGGACCCGGGTGGCTGGTGGGAACGGGACCTGCCGTTCCGGCTACGGCACGAACTGTCGATGCTCGCCCAGCGGTCCGAACGCACCGTCCTGCCCGGCCTGACCGCTGACACCGACTGGCTCGACGCCGAGGTCGCCGGGCGACTGCCCGGCGCCTCCCCGAGCCCCGTCCCGGCCTGGCTCGGACCCGCCGTGGAACCACAGCTCTCCGGCGAGATCTCCGACCTGTCCAGGACCCGGCTGGCGACCCGGCTCGGCGCCCAGGGCGGCGCCATCGTCGGCTACTTGATCGCCCTTGCCCGTTCGGCCCCGATACCGATGATCTACGGCGCGGGGTTCAGCCTGATCGGCGGCCTGCTGGCCGAGGGCGCCATCCGGTCCGCGACCGAACAGCAGCGCAGCGAGGTCGACGCCGTGCTCGTCCGCGTGGTCGACGACAGCACCGCGGCCTTCCTGCGGCAGGCCGTCGACCTGCTCTCGGAGATCTACACCGACGTGTTCGACCAACTGCGCCAGTCCCGCTTGCTGTGGCACGACGCCAGGCGGGCCGCGCTGGAATCCCCGCCCGGCTCCGGCGCCGACTGGTCGGCCCTGGCCCGTCCCGCGGCCGCCCTGGCCGCACGTATCCGGTCCGAACTCCAGAACTGAAGGAGAGAGTGACGACTATGACCACCACGGAAGCGGTAGGTTACGGCGCCGCGGACGCCCAGCGCCTGCGGCTGATGGAGATCTGCCGGCAACTCGGGAAGATCGCCGGGCAGATCGGCAACGGCGGGGCGGAAGGCGTCGTGACCGCGCTGCTCGAACGGATGGACAGCGACGCCTTCCATGTGATGGTGGTCGGTGACTTCAACCGCGGCAAGTCCACCTTTGTCAACGCCCTCTTGGGCGCCCAGGTGCTGCCGGTCAAGGCGACGCCCGCCACCGCCGTCATCACCGAGGTCAAGTTCGGCGACCCGCCGGCCGCCCGACTGTGGCGGGAGGACACCGCGGTGCCCGAGACCGTCCACCCCGAGGAGCTCACCGCCCTCATCACCGTCAACAGCGAGGAACGCGATCAGCGCAACCCCTTCGTCAGGGCCGAGGTCATCTGGCCGCTGGAACTGTGCCGCCACAATGTCGTACTGATCGACTCACCCGGCCTCAACGAGCACGCCAACCGCGACGAGATCACCCTCACCCACCTGCGCAAGGCAGACGCGGTGATCTTCCTCCAGCACGCGATCGCCCCCATGAGCATCAGCGAGTCGCAGTTCCTCACGTCCTACCTGGATGCGCACGACCCCTTCTTCGTCTTCACCTACTTCGACGCCATCGAGGACACCGAACGGGACGACGTCGTCGCCGGCGCGCGACAGCGCATCCTCGGACTGCGCGGCGAGGACCGGGACGAGAACCGCTTCTACTTCGTCGACGCCAAGACCGCGCTGCGCGCCCGGGTGGCCGACGACTCCACCGGCTACGAGAACTCCGGCGTGGCCGATCTGGAACAGGCCCTGGAACGCTATCTGGTGACGGACCGTCACAAGGTCAAGCTCCTCGCTCCGGCGCGTGCCCTGCGCGGCCTCGCCCGCGAGCTCGATCGCAACATCCCCCACGAACTCGCCCTGCTCGACACGAAGGCCGCCGACCTGGAACGACGCTGGGAAGCCGCCCAGCAGCCGCTGCGTGACCTGGAGGTACAGGCCCGGCAGATCACGCTGGACATCGGCAACCAGACCCGGATGCTCCAGGACAGGGTGGAAGCCCTGCTCGGCGGCTACCTCGCGTCCGTGGCGGACGAGGCTCCGGCGATCGCGGCGGAGGTCCCTCTGACGACCAAGATCGGTATCAACCCCTTGAAGGTTCCGGAGCGTGCCGAACAGGTCACCCAGGAGATCGCCGCCGGCACCGCGAGGGCCATCGAGCAGAAGGTGGCCGACTGGGTGAGCAGTTCGCTGGAGCCGGTGATCCACCAGGACATGGAGAAGCTCGCCGAGCGGATGAACGCCCATCTGGACTCCTTCGAGGCCCGTCTGGACGAGCTGCGGATCAGCCTCACCGGAGTACGGGACGCGGGGCGCGCCGGGGAACGCCAGGAGGAACAGCCGCTCACCAGGTTCCTTTCGGGGGCGGCCGGACTGGTCCTCGGCGGAGTGGCGGGCGGCATGGTCGGCGCCCGTTTCGGGGCCAAGGAGGCGCTGCGCACCCTGCCGATCACTCTGGCGATCGCCATGGCCTGGATGTTCACCCCCTTCGGGATCCCGACCCTGATCGGCAGCATGCTCGTCCACGGATTCATCAAGAGCAGGGAGGCCGGCAGCCGACTGGAGAACAAGATGCGGGAGGCGGTCGGCCGCGAGATGGCCACCCAGATCAGGCTGGCCGCGCCCAAGCAGGCCCGTGAGGCGGCCCAGGCATTCGCCACCACGACCATGGAACCGATCGCCCGTGACGTGACCGGGGGGCTCTCCTCCCGGACCAGGGAACTGACCCGGAGCGTGGAGTCGGCGCAGGAGTCCCGTCGGCAGGGCGAGACGGCCGTCGAAGAGCGCCGCGCCGAACTCGAGCAGCTGGACGCGCTGCTTCGGCGGGCCGGCGACGACCTCGGCGACCTCGTCGACGAACTGGCGTTGCTCTGATGGCCCGTTACCGCAGGCGCCTGTGCATGGCCGTGGACCTGCGCCAGTACAGCCGCCACACCTACACCGAGCAGGCCGACGCACAGGCCAGGCTCCGCCTCGTGGTCGAGCACGCACTGCGCCGCGCCCGGATTCTGCGGGTCCGTACGCAGCAGCAACTGCAGGGCGACGGGCGGCTGGTGGTCTTCCCGGCCCGTACCGACCTCGTGCGAGCCGTCCCGAAGCTGATCCTCGGGCTTCGGGACGGCCTGTACGAGGCGAACCAGGCGCCCGGAGCCTTCGGCCGGATGAGGATGCGGGCCGCACTCGGGCTGGGGTCCATCTCCCGGGCCGACAGCGGCTACCTGGGCGACTGCGTGGTGCTGGTCAGCCGCCTGGTGGACTCCGACGGGCTGCGGAACGCGCTGGAACGCAACGACGACAGCGACCTGGCCCTTGCGGTACCGCACGAGCTCTATCGGGACGTGATCGTGCAGCAGGCCCACGGGCTGCCCGCCTCGGACTTCCGGCAGACCGAGGTGGTCACCGAGAAGAAGGAGTTCGCCGCCGACGCGTGGCTGTACGTGCCGAGATCGGCGCCCGCCAGGGATCCGAGCCCGGAACCGGTGATCTGGGGGCACTCGCCGGGGCACGCGGCCATGCGGGAGTTCGTCGTTCCGGCGCTGGCCGCCGCGCACCTCGCGGCCACGGTGGTCTCGCACAGCCAGGCGCTGCGGGAGTGGGCGCTGCCGGAGTCCGGTGCCGATACGGGCTACCGGGACGGTGACTTCGACGGACCGGACCACGCGGGCCCGCACGACGCCCACCACGCGGATCCTCCTCAAGCGGATCCGTACCACCCCGACCCGTACCACCCGGATGCCCATCACCCGGACCCGCATCACCCCGACCCGCATCACCCCGACCCGCATCACCCCGACTCGCAGCAGGATCACCATCACCAGGATCCGCATCACCACGATCTCGGCCACCACATCCATCACTTCCACCACGGCGGGCACTGAGCAATGGCCGAACACGCCCCGACAGCACAGGAGTTGGCAGCGGCGGTCGCCGCGATGGCCTCGTTCCAGCAGGTCACCCAACAGGCCGACGCCAAGGCCGGAATGATGGTCACCGTGCATGTCGGCCTCGTGGCCGTCGTCGCCACCAAGGTCGGCTCGGTGGGCGCCCCGGCGCCGACCGAGCCGGTGGCCGTGCTCTTCTGGCTCGCCACCTTCGCGTACCTGCTCAGCTTCACCGTGTCGGGATACCTGCTGGTCCAGGTGATCCGTCCGCGCACGGGGCGGCACTCGGCACCGAGCCGGTTCTCACTGGACGTCGCCGACCCCTCCGGGGCGGTCGGCGGGCAGTTGGCAGCCCAGGCATGGGCGACGGCGGACGCCATCGCCCGGATCGCCTCACTCAAGAACGGCTACACCGCCCGCGCCGTCAGCTGGGTCGCCGCGATGGTGGTGGCGGCGGCGATATGGCTGATGCTGGCCGGGGCAACGCGATGAGCGGCGGAGCGCCCCAGTCCGTACCGGCGATCCGGCCCAGTTCGGGCATGTCCCGGACCAGGATCCGCCGGTACCCGGTCTCAATGACCCGATGCTCGCGGAGCGAACGCAACACCCTGTGCACGCTCGGCTCGGAGGCCCCGACCAGCGCGGCCAGCTCCGGTTGGGTCAGCGATACCCCGATCGACATTCCGGCCTCGCAGGGCCGGCCGTACACCCGGGTCAGCTCACCCAGCACCCGGGCCACCCGGGTACCCACTGCGCAACCCCCGAACTCCTGTCGCCGTCGGGTTGCCCAGCGCAGCTTCCCCGCCACCGCGCGCATCACCGCCTGCGCGACGTCGTCGTACCGCGCAAGAGACGCGAGGAAGTCCTGACGACCTATCTTCTTCGCCATGCCGGCCCCGGCCGCCACGACCGTGGCCACACGCGGCTGCGCGTCAAAACAGGCCAGTTCACCGACGATGTCACCACCGGCCCGGACCGCCATCAGCGCCTCCCGGTCGTTCTCCGTCGTGGCCAGCACCTTGAACCAGCCGCTCAGCAGCAGGAAGACGTGAGAGCCGTACTCGCCCTCGCGCAGCAGCCGTTCACCCCCGTCGAAGCGCACCGGCCGCCCGAGTCCGATCAGGTGATCGCGCGTCTCTGCCGAGAGTCCACCCAGAAGGCTGGCCGCCGGCCAGCGAGCTTCCAACGGCCGCGGAGCGTGCCTGTTGCGCGCAGCGGTTGACGTCATGAATGGGCCCTTCGAATTGCCGTTCGTTTTCGGCCAAGATGCCGCCTGTCACGCATTGTGTCCCTGCTTAATGGGCCCCACCCAGAAGTTGGGCGTTTTGGTGTGACTTTTCGGTCAGGGCCGCCCGCCGCGCACATGACGTGGTAAAGGGTGGGTCATCGGCGCTGCACGCCGCGCTCACGGTGAAAAAGCGCTGGTGGGGTCGGTGTCCCCGGGCCGCACCATCTTGCCCAGTACGAGCCTCAAGTTGGCCAGCGCCGTCCCCTCGTTGTCGCGGTCCCCGGTCTCACGGAAGATGGCGGTGGCGTCGAGGCACGCGTCGATGCCCTCTGTGAACCGCCGCGCGTCCATCAGGTCCAGCCCCAGGTTGATCAGCGCCCAGCCTTCGTGGTGCCGGTCGCCGACCTCGCGGAGGATCGTGACAGCGACCCGGGTGGTCGTGATGGCTTCCTCGAGCCGATGTGTTTCGTGCAGAGCAACGCCCAGGCCGGTCAGTGCCAAGCCCTCATTGTGCCGGTCACCCGTCTCGCGGAGGATCTCGACGGCGTCCCGACAGGTGGTGACGGCCTCCTCGTAGCGCTGTGACCGCGCCAGAGCACGCCCCAGGTGGGCCAGTGCCCGCCCCTCGCCGTCCCGGTCGTCGGTCTCGCGGTACATGGCGACGGTGTCTTGGTGGGTGGTGACGGCTTCCTCGTGTCGCCCCAGTTCCTGCAGGGCTACTCCCAGGTTGGTCAACGGCAGGACTTCGCCGTGCCGGTTGCCCGTGTCACGGAAGATGGCGATGGCGTCCCGGCAAGCGGCAACGGCCTCTTCGAACCGGTGCGTCTCCACCAGCGCCAACCCCAGGTTGACCAGCGCTGTCCCCTCGTTGTCGCGGTCGCCGGTCTCGCGGAGGATGGCGGCGGCATCCCGGCAGGCGACGACGGCCTCCTCGAACTGCCGTGACTGCAGCAGGACACCACCCAGGGTGGCCAGTGCCAGGCCCTCCTCGCGCCGAAAGCCGGTCTCACGGAAGATGACGTCGGCGTCCCGGCAGGCGATCATGGCCTCCTCGGGCTGCCGCATCTCCCGCAAGGCCTGCGCCATGTTCCCCAGTGCCATCCCCTCACCGCGTCGGTCGCCGGTTTCACGGCACAGTGCCACGGCGTCTCGGCAGGTGGTGATGGCCTCGGTGAACCGCCGCGCGTTCATCAAGGCGGCGCCCAAGTCGCCGAGCGCCTTGCATTCGGCGTGCCGGTCGCTGAGACGACGGGACGCGTGCACGGCCAGCGTGGCGAGCTCGACCCATTCCTCGAAGCGTCGCCGCCTGACCAGGTAGTGGCCCAGGGACCGGGCCATGACCATCCCGGCGAACGGGGTGAGCTCGGCGCCGGTACGGCAGGCGGCCACCAGGTTGGGCAGCTCGGCATCCAACCAGGCCAGTGCCTGCTCCTGGTAGCCGAAGCCATGCGCGGCCGGGTCGGTGATCGTCGGATTCAGATGGGACGAGGCGTTCCAGCTGGTGGTCAGGTAGTACTCCAGCAGTCGCGCCCGCGCTCCCATTCGGTCGTCTTGGCCGGCGTTGGCCTCGCCGAGGTCGGAGGCGTACAGGCGGACCAGGTCGTGCATCCGCCACCTGCCGTAGACACCCGCGGGTTCGATGAGATGAGCTCGGGCGAGCTCCTCCAACAACCGCCGGGCCGGCCGCTCCTCCAGCCCGGACAGGATCGCGGCCGCCTCCGTGGACACCTCAGGCCCGGGGTTGACGGTCAGCAGCCGGAACAACCGGCCCTGAGCGTCGTCCAGGTTCCCGTAGGACAGGTCGAACGCCGCCCGCACCGCTGTTTGCTCATACCGCAGCTCGGCCGGCCGGGCGTGCTCGGCAGCCAGGTCAGCGGCCATCCGGGCCAGGGGTTTGGCGGGCTGGGCCGCCAGCAACGCGGCGACGATCGCCACCGCCAACGGCAACCCCGAGCAGAACTCCACCAGTCGACGTGCCTGACCAGGGTCGTCCGCCACCCGAGTATCGGCATCCCCGCGCTTGAGGCGCAGCAGTCGGTCAAGTAGGTCGACCGCCTCAGGAGCGGACAGCACATCCAGATCCAGCAGCCGGCCATCCAGGTCGGCCAAGGTGTGCCGCGATGTCACGATCGCCGCCCCAGCACCCGGGAGCAAGGGCGCGGCCTGGTTGCCGGAGGAGGCATTGTCGATCACCACCAGGATCCGTCTGCCCTGCGCGGCGTACTCCGCCAGAATCGCCCGGTACAGCCGCTCCCGGTCCTGCACCCCCGGCGGAATGTGCTCGTCCGGCACGCACAACGCCCGCAACAGCCCACTCAGCGCCTGGCCCGACTCCAGCCGTTTGGGCTCCGGCTCATAGCCGTGCAGGTCCACCATCAACGCGCCGCCGGGAAACCAGCCCCGGGCCAAAGCCTGGTGGGCGGCCTGCAACGCAAGCTCCGTCTTGCCCACTCCGGCCAGGCCCGCGACCGCCGACACCTGCACCACCGTCGATCCCGCCGCGCCCGGGGCCAGCAGATCCAAGAGCTCACGCAGGATCGCCCCACGGCCGACGAACTGCGACGTGCCTGCATGCAACCCGTTCAACGCCGACGGCACCGCCGCGGGCAACTCCACGGTGACATCCCGACCCATCACCATCGGGCCGATCACTATCCCGCCCGACATCATGTTGTGCGTACCGTGCGGCACCGGCTCACCAACGGCCATGACCGACAACCCTACGAGCATCGAGTACACGCCCACGGCCGAAAGGGCATTGGTACTCTTCCGTAACACCGCACGTGACGTTCGAGGGCCAAGTGACAACGGCAGAACGGGACTTCAGCGATGACGGGCGGCCGGGGCCGCCCGAGGACTCGTGCTCCGGCAGCGCGTGCATGCCGCTGTCGGGTGCGCCGTAATTCGATGGCGCCGAGGCCCGTGTACCTCTAGGGTCGGTGATGTTCGAGCGGCAACCCGGGGTTGCCGCTGGTGACTTGGCTTGGTTGGGGAGGTGTGACCGATGGCTGTCGTTGTGATGGGCGCTGCCCGCATCCGGAAGTTCATTCAGTCCACCTCCGTGGCCTCCGGCTGACCTCACTCTTTTCCCGCGCCAGTGAGCGCGGTGCCGGGGCCACCCTTGTGAAGGGTCACCCCTTGTCTTTCTCTTCTCTTCAGGCGTCTTCGCACCCTCTCGCCCCGTATGGCTGGGATGAGGGCTGGGATGCGGAGTTCGCTCCGTACCTTGAGCGGGGTCTGGTGCCCGGCCGTGTTGTGCGGGTCGACCGTGGGCAGTGCGATGTGGTCACCGCCGACGGGCTGGTACGCGTCGACACCGAGTTCGTCACGCCGCACGATCCGCTGCGGGTCATCTGCACCGGGGACTGGGCCGCCGTCGATGCCGGCGGCGACCCCCGCTACGTCCAGGAGTATCTGCCGCGCCGCACCGCCTTCGTGCGCTCGACCTCGTCGAAGCGGTCGGAGGGGCAGATCCTGGCCGCCAACGTCGACTTCGCGGTGGTCGCCGTGTCGCTGGCGATGGAGCTCGATCTCGGGCGGATCGAGCGGTTTCTGGCGCTCGCCTGGGAATCGGGGGCACAGCCGCTGATCGTCCTGACCAAGGCGGATCTCGTGCCCGACGCCGCGACACTGTCGCATCTGGTGCAGGACGTGGAGACGAGCGCGCCGGGGGTGCAGGTGCTGGCGGTCAGCTCGGCGGTGGGGGACGGGATCGATGTCCTCGCCGCGGTGGTCTCCGGCGGTACGTCCGTGCTGCTCGGGCAGTCGGGTGCGGGCAAGTCGACCCTCGCGAACGCCCTGCTGGGCGAGGACGTGATGTCGGTGCAGGCGACGCGGGACGTGGACGGGAAGGGGCGGCACACCACGACGACCCGTAACCTCCTCGTCCTGCCTGGCGGTGGCGTTCTGATCGATACGCCCGGGCTGCGGGGTGTGGGGCTCTTCGACGCCGGGGGCGGGGTCGGGCAGGTGTTCTCGGAGATCGAGGAACTCGCCGAAGAGTGCCGCTTCCACGACTGCGCGCATGGGGCGGAGCCGGGCTGCGCCGTCCTCGCCGCCGTCGACTCCGGTGTCCTCCCGGAGCGCCGGCTCGACAGCTACCGCAAGCTGCTCCGTGAGAACCAGCGGATCGTCGCCAAGACCGATGCCCGCGCCCGGTCCGAACTTCGCCGCGAGTGGAAGCGGCGGGGGGCTGAGGGGCGGGCCGCGATGGAGGCCAAGCGGGGGCGCTGGCGCTGAGCCTGAGCGCCCCTTCAGGGGCGCGGGGAACCGCGCGACCAGCCACAACGGACCCGCAGCGGACATGTGAACCCCGGGGGTCTGGGGGCGGAGCCCTCAGGGATGGGACGGGCAGGGGCGGCGGGGGCGAAAACCCTTGGAGCGGGGCCGCCGCGTCTGCCCAGGCTCCGGCATCCGGGGCGGCATTGACAGGCAACCATATGGTTGCCTATTTTGCTGATGTGACTACGGACCTGGGACCGGCGCTCAAGGCGCTCGCGGACGCCACACGTCGGCGCATGCTTGATCGGCTGCGCGAGCGCAACGGTCAGACCCTCAAAGAGCTTTCCGAGGATCTCGGCATGACTCGGCAGGCCGTCTCCAAGCACGTGACCGTGCTCGAAAGCGCCAACCTGGTGAGTGCCGTCCGGCGCGGCAGGGAGAAGCTGCACTACCTCAACCCGGTGCCCATCCAGCAGATCCACGAGCGATGGATCAGCCAGTACGAGCACGACCGACTCAACGCCCTGAGCTCACTCAAGACCGCACTGGAGGAGACAACCGTGACCGGCCCCGACTTCGTCTACACGATCTACATCGCCACCACGCCCGAAGAACTCTGGAAGGCGCTGACCGATCCCGAGTTCACCCGGCGCTACTGGGGTGCCGGCGAGACCGCGGTGGCGGTGGAGTCCGACTGGCGGCCCGGGTCGCCGGTCGCACACCGATTCGCCGGAGCGGACGAGCCGTTCATGCGCGGCGAGGTGATCGAGGCGGACCCGCCGCGGCGGCTGACCTACACGGTCGGGTTCGTGCCGACCCCCGACAACCCCGCCCCGGACACCCGCCGCGCCACTGCGAGTTTCCACCTCGAAGAAACGGCCGACTCCCAGGTCAAGCTCACGATCCACAGCAGCGACCCGCGCACCGAAATGCGGGAACAGGTGCACCAGGGCTGGCCCGTCGTGCTGTCCAGCCTCAAGACGTTGCTGGAGACCGGCCGACCGATGCCGGTGTGAACGAGGCCGGGAAACCGCCCTCAACGTCGTGTCCGATTTCCGCCAGCCCGGCCGTCCGCGAGGGCGCAGACTGGGGGGTGTGACGAAGGAAGAGACCAGGTACGAGGCCGTGCGGAGCAGGGACGCCCGGTTTGACGGGGTGTTCTTCTTCGCCGTGGAGACGACCGGGATCTACTGCCGGCCGAGCTGCCCGGCGGTGACGCCGAAGCGACGCAACGTGCGGTACTACGCGACGGCCGCGGCGGCGCAGAGTTCCGGCTTCCGGGCCTGCCGCAGGTGCCGGCCGGACGCCGTCCCCGGTTCCGCCGAGTGGAATGTGCGCGCGGACGTCGTGGGACGGGCGATGCGGATGATCGGAGACGGCGTCGTGGACCGCGAGGGCGTCTCCGGGCTCGCGATACGGCTCGGCTACAGCGCTCGCCAGGTCCAGCGGCAGCTCACCGCCGAGCTGGGCGCGGGCCCGGTCGCGCTGGCACGCGCCCAGCGCGCGCACACCGCCCGGGTACTGCTCCAGACCACGGCGCTGCCGATCACGGAGATCGCCTTCGCCGCAGGCTTCGCCAGCGTGCGGCAGTTCAACGACACGATGCGCGCGGTGTACGCGTCCACGCCCAGCGAGTTGCGCGCCGCCGCACCTGGCCGTCGGGGAGCCGGGGCGCGCGATGCGGACGGCACTCCGTCCGCCGGTATCCCGCTGCGCCTCGCCCACCGCGGCCCGTACCAGTCCGGCCCCGTCTTCGACCTCCTCGCCGCCGAGGCCGTACCCGGCATCGAGGTGGTGGCCGGCGCCCCGGGTTCCCGTACCTATCGCCGCACCCTGCGTCTGCCGTACGGCACCGGCATCGTCGCCGTCGACGAACGCCGGTCAGGGCGACGGGCACCGACTTCGAACCACCCCAGCGGCTGGCTCGACGCCCGGCTTCATCTCACCGACCTCCGCGACCTCACCACCGCCGTACAGCGGTTGCGCCGGCTGTTCGATCTCGATGCCGATCCGTACGCCGTGGACGAGCGGCTGGCCGCCGATCCACTCCTGGCACCCCTTGTGGCCGCCCGGCCGGGGCTGCGCTCGCCGGGTGCCGCCGATCCGGAGGAGCTTGCGGTGCGGGCCGTGGTCGGACGGAACGAGGCCGAGCGGCTGGTACGGGCGTACGGCAAAGCGCTCGACGCGCCCTGCGGCACGCTCACGCATGTCTTCCCCGAGCCCGCCGTCCTCGCGGAGGCCGAACCCGAGGGCACCCTCGGCGCCCTGGCCGCAGCCCTCGCCGACGGACGTCTGCGTCTGGACGCGGGTGCCGACCGCGATGACGCGGCGAGTGCCCTGCTCGCACTGCCCGGCATGGATCCCCACACGGTGGCCGTCATCCGTGCGCGTGCTCTCGGCGACCCGGACGTCGCCGTCGGCCCGCCCGGGGAACAGGTCCCCGACAGCTGGCGACCCTGGCGTTCCTACGCCCTGCGGCACCTGAAGGCCGCCGGACATCAAGTCACCGTAAACACAAGTGAGTTGGAAGTCGACGAATGAGCATCATGACGCCGCCCCCGCCCCCGCATGACTACACGCACTACACGACGCTCGACAGCCCCGTCGGTCCGCTCCTCCTCACCGCGGACGAGTCCGGCGCGCTGACCTCCCTCTCCGTGCCCGGCCAGAAGGGCGGTCGCACCGTACAGCCCGGCTGGCGGCGCTCCCCGGAACTCTTCCGGGCCGCCGAGGAACAGCTCGCCGCGTACTTCGGGGGTGAACTGAAGGAGTTCCAGCTGGAGTTGAGGACGGCAGGGACCGAATTCCGGGAGAAGGTCTGGGCCGCCCTCGACTCCGTGCCGTACGGCGCGACCACCACCTACGGCGCGATCGCCGCGTGGATCGGTGCGCCGCGCGCCGCCGTCCGCGCCATCGGTGGCGCGATCGGCGCCAATCCGCTGCTGATCGTCCGCCCCTGCCACCGGGTGATCGGCGCGGACGGCTCCCTCACCGGTTACGCGGGCGGGCTGGACCGCAAGCTGCGTCTCCTCACCCTGGAGGGCCGAAAAGGGGAGTGAGGGGGAATGAGGCAAAGGGGGAATGGGGGAATGGGATTGTGGGTCGGTCCCGCCGCGCCATTCACGACGTGGGTAGCCCCCAGCGTGGTGCCTCCTCGTTCGGCTCGACCGGTGTGATCCGCAGGTCCGGACGGTCGCCCTTGGCGGTGATGAGCGCGGACTCCCCTTCCGGCAGCCGGACTTGGATCGCACCGTCGTCCACGGACTCGTACCGCAGCGGGCGTCCCCGGCTGTCCCGTACCTCGATCGGGCCCGCGATGCCATGCCGTACGACGCAGGGGGCACCCGCCTCGCTGAGCAGCCGGACCCAGCGGGTCACCCCGGCCTTTCGTACGGCGCTGAGCAGAAACGCGCCCTGGGTACGGAAGTTGTGCACCGTCAGGTCCGCCCAGGCGGCGGGCAGCGCGGGAAAGA
The DNA here is from genome assembly GCF_005786655.1 of Streptomyces montanus. Taxonomy (NCBI): domain Bacteria; kingdom Bacillati; phylum Actinomycetota; class Actinomycetes; order Kitasatosporales; family Streptomycetaceae; genus Streptomyces; species Streptomyces montanus. The sequence goes on along the minus strand of NZ_VBZC01000007.1, from coordinate 163,813 downwards.
CGCGGATGACGCCGCCCCAGGACTGGCAGATCATGTCGTGCAGCGACTGGGCGGCCGAGAGGGGAGTCTCGATGACCGGGCCCGTCTCCTTGTACATGGTGTTGGGCTGGATGAAGCGGGTCATCAGCTGGCCGAGGTAGCTGAGCGCGTCCTCGCCCTTGCCCAGCAGCGCGGACATCGAGGCCGCGCCGGTGAACGTATAGCCCTGCAGGGCGCCCTCGAAGCCGACCCAGTGGGCCAACGACTTCTCGATCAGGGCCTTTTCGTCGGCCGTGCGGCCCGTCAGCTCGTACAGCGGGTACACCGCCAGGAGATGCGAGTAGTGGCGGTGCGACTTCGCGAAGGGGATGTCCGCGCCGATCATGAAGCCGTTCTCGTCGGTCGGATACGCGACCCGCTTGGCCAGGACCTCCCGCCAGCGCGGCGCCAACTCGTCGTCGATGCCGAGGAGTTCCGCCGAGTCAAGGAGGGTGCGGCACCCCCATGTCAGCAGCATCAGGTCGTAGTTGCAGTCCCGTGAGTTGCCGCCGTATTCGGGCGAGAAGGTGGCCGGCAGGTGCAGCTTGCCGTCCGAGCCCGGCTCCAGGAAGTGCAAGTAGTAGTTGATCGCCTTGCGGAGGAGGGGGAAGAGGACGTCGCGGAGGATCGACTCGTCCATCGTGTGGCGGTAGCTGAGCCAGACGTTGTGCAGAGCCCAGGTGAGGTTGCCGACCTCGGGAGTCGGCGGGTCCTGGCCCGGGATGCCGACGCCGTAGCCCAGGACGGGGCCCGTCGGTCCGCCGTTGACCAGCGAGGCGTCGGTGGTGCGCGGAACGCCCAGCGAGTCCGCGCGGTACGCGGGTGCCATCTCGGCCTTGAGGTTGTCGCGGAACTCGCTCAACGCCCTGGTCACGGCGTCCAGTTCCAGGTGATTGGATCCGTGGATCAGCCAGTACTCCAACTGCACGTTCAGGTTCCACCAGGTCGCCGGCCACGGCGTGGACTCCACCCAGGGGCCGCACGTGGCCATCACGGGCGCGTCGCGCCGGGCCGCGGAGGCCGTCTTGTAGAGCTGGATCCAGTAGAAGCGCTGGATGCGCGCGTCGGGCAGGGAGAGGAAACCCTTCCGGTAGAAGGCGCGCCACCAGGCGCGATGCGCGACCGCCAGCAGGTCGTACGAGAGTTTCGAGGCGTCCCGGACAGCGGCCAGCGCCCGCCCGAGCGCCGTCGACTTCGGATACGAGTGCGCGACATGCGCGTACAGCGTCCGCGTACCACCCCAGGTGCGCTCCCGCCATGCGGTGACATGCTGCCCGCCGGACAGCAGTGGCTGTACGGCGGCGGAGACGCCGTCGTGGTCACCGGTCTCGGCGGGCGGGTTGGCCGCGTACCCCTCCGGCAGCGGCCGGAAGTCGGCGCGCGGGCTGATCGCCTTCGCCGGATGGAACACCCAGGTGAAGTCGCGCTCGCCTTCGCTCGGTGTCACCTCGACGGCCAGCACGGAGCGGGTGGTGTGCACCAGGGCGCGGATGGTGAGGGTGCCCCGGTCGGTGGTGAGCGTTCCGGTCAGTTCGGCGTCGCGCAGCCCGAGCCGCCAGTCCAGGCCGGTGATCGTGCCCACCGGCTCCAGTGTGAAGTGGCCGATCGGCAGCCGGGCGAGCCCGAAGAGCGAGCCGAACTGCGGGCGGTGGTCCTGGACTTCGGAGTGCTGCACGTTGAAGCGGACGGCCTGGAAGGTCTCGGCCCCGGTGCCGGCATCGGTACCGGTACCGGCCTCAGGACTCGGCTCGGCGTAGATCCCGGAACCGAGGAAGCCGTTGCCCAGATACGGGCCTTCGTACCAGGTCTTCGGCATCCGCTGCCACACCAGGTCCGCGTCGTCCAGAACGGTTCGCCAGGGGTCGGAACCGGCCTCGGCGGCGGTCGCCGCCGCCGAGGCCTGGGTGGGCAGCCCGCCCGCGAGCAGCGTTCCGCCGAGCGCGGATCCGGTGGCGAGCACGGTACGTCTGGACGGGCGGCTGGAACGGCGGCTGGACGGGCTGGGCATCGCGCCTCCTGGCGGCTTGTACGGCACAGCTATTCATCGGAGCTATCCCTGTGCGCAAGGTAGAGATGACGCGAGAGATCGTCAATATTGCGGAAGAGATCCGATGAAAGATGGGGTCACGGCCCCCAGAAGACCGCACCCAGCCATGCCCCCGTGATCAGCAGACACGCGAACAGCTCCACCAGCACGCTGGTCCCGCCCGAGCGCATCACCAGGCGAACCGATGCCACAGCCTCCCTGCGCCCGCCGAGCCGCAGCCGCTCGCAGAGATAGATCCCGCCCAGGAATCCGGGGACCGTGCCGAGCACCGGCGGCACGAAGAAGCCGAGCAGTGCCCCGACCCCGGCGTACACCGCCATTCGGCGGGTGGCGCCGCTCTCGACCAGCCGGCGTGGCGGCAGCTGCCAGCGGATCACCTGGGAGAGGAACTGGACGCAGGTGGCACCCACGAGGACCGCCCAGGAGAGCCCCTCGGGGTCCTCGAACGCCCACCACAGGATCGCGGCCCACACGAGCCACGATCCCGGCGCGCCGGGCATCAGCACCCCGCACAGGCCGAGCAGTATCACTACGCCGACCAGCAGGAGTTCCCACGCTCCCATCTGCCCAGGGTGCCGGAGTACGGGCGAGCCCGCAGGTCAGCCGGGCCGCAGCCGGGTCGGCGGCTTCGTATCGCCGTTCGGCACGCACCCCCCCGGGGCCGCTTTTTCCTGATGCACCGTTTTCATCCGGCCCGTGCGGTGGACAATTGGGGGCATGAGCCAGCAGGGGGAGAAACCCAACGGTCAGGACGACGACTGGTGGGGGCAGTTGTACGACGACTCCACCGAGGACACGGGGCCCGCGGCCGTGGCCGATTCCCTCGACGACCGGTTCGCCTCGGCGGCGGGGACGGTCGGGGCCGCTGCGCAGCAGGGTCCGCCCGGCGGGGAAACCGCCGGGTCGCCCCCGCCCTCCGGGCCGCCGGACACCGACGCGCTGCACCGCAGCGGGCTCCGGCGGGAGCGGGCCCCCTGGGAGGCCCCGCCCTCCGAAGCTCCGGCACCCGCCTCCTTTCCCCCAGGCCCCAAGCCACCGGGATTCCGCGCGGAGGCACCCCTGGTCGATACGTCCGTTGATACGTCCGTTGAGGCGTCCATCGACACGTCGATCGGCACGTCCACGGAGACACCCGCGGCGGCGGTGCCCGCGTCGCGCGCACCGGCCGACGGTCCGGCCGATGGAGAGGCCGACGGTCCGGTCGGCGAACCCGCTCCCGGTCTTACCAGCCGTCCGACTGAGGGCCCGCCCGCCACGCTGCCGGACGCCCCTTCGGAAGTCCCCGACGTCCCTGCCGCCTCCGCCCCCGCAGTCGCACCCGAACCCGCCCGCATCACTGTCGACTACGTTGGCTCCGGTCCGCCCACCTACGACCCCGAACCCACCGCCCTGCCGCCCGCGGATCCGGACGATCTGGACGATCTGGTGGCCGACACCGTGCTGGACGGGGCGCACTACGGGACCTGCACGCTGCGGGCCGCCTCCGTGCGCGGGGACTCGGCGCGGTACCGGGGCGAGCCACGCCGGGACTCGCTGCTGACCGCCCGGTTCGGGACGGGGGAGCAGGCGCTGGTGCTCGTCGCCATGGCGACCGGCGCGCGGGCGACGCCCGGCGCGCACCGGGCCGCCGCCGAGGCGTGCCAGTGGATCGGCCGGGCCGTGGGCCGCAGCCACGCACGGCTGGCCGAGGACATCAAGGCCGCGCGGCGCGGTGACCTCAAGTCGGGTCTGCACCGCCTCACCGACCGCAGCCTCGGCAAGCTCCGGGCCACCGCAGCCGAGCAGGGCATCGATCCCGAGGAGTACACGGCGAGCCTGCGCTGCCTGCTGCTTCCCGCGGACACCGAGTGCCGTACCCGCGTCTTCTTCGGCATCGGCGCGGGCGGCCTGTTCCGGCTGCGCGACGGCGAGTGGCAGGACATAGAACCGCACGTCGCCGAGGCCACCGGTGAAGCCGTGGTCGGCTTCGGCTCGCCGCCCTCCGAAACCCCCGAGGGCGACCGGCTCACCATGGACCTGGGCATCACCACACCCCCGAGCCCGTACGAGCCCGCCCCCGAACCGCCCCGCGAACCCTTCCGCTTCCGTGCCTCCGTCGCCCGCCCCGGCGACACGCTGCTGCTGTGCACCGGCGGCCTGGCCGAACCTCTGCGCGGCGAACCCGACCTCGCCCGGCAGCTGACGGCCCGGTGGGCGGACGCCGATCCGCCCGGTCTCGCCGCCTTCCTCGCGGACGTCCAGGTCAGGGTGAAGGGATACGCCGACGACCGTACGGCCGCGGCCGTTTGGGAGACGTAGCGGCGTCCGCTGATTCATGGACCCAGCGCGACAGCGGACGCAGTGGTTCATCTCCGCTCATGCGGGGCACCCGTGGCTGTATCAGAGGTGTTGACGATTCGACATGACTGCCACGTTCCGGGCGGGGGCATGCATCTCGTGAACCTGTTCGAGCAGGAGGGGAACGACATCAGCGTGCGGGCGGGGGTCATGAAGAGGCAGGCACGAGGAGGTGGTCCCGTCGTATCCGGGGCCTTCTCGGCGAAGGCAGCGAAGATGGCGAAGACGGCGGAGAAATCGGCGGACAGCGCGACGGACCAGTACGGCTTTCCGCAGCTCAGGCGCAGGTTGGGGCGGGCAGACCTACGGGCCGTGCCCGAGGTGCGCAAGGCGCTGCGGGACCTGCTCGCCCAGTGGGGCAGGCCCGGCAGATCCGATATAGCGGAGCTGCTGACCAGCGAACTGGTCACCAACGCCCTCATCCACACCGACTACGACGCGGTGTTCACGGCCACCGTCGGCCCGAATGGACTCCGGGTGGAGGTCAGGGACTTCGTGGGGCGCAGGCCGACACTGCGGGTGCCGAAGGCCGACGACGGTACGCACGGCAGGGGCCTGGTCCTGGTGCAGTCGCTCTCGGACGCGTGGGGCGTACGGCAGCACGGGGTGGGCAAGACGGTCTGGTTCGAGCTTTTATAGGGCTCGGTTCGCCGCGCTCCATCTTTTTTGGGGCTCGGTTCGCCTCCGGGGCGCTACAGCCGGTGTCGAGAGGCCGATCGTGCTCGACCCCTCCTTCGTCGGGGCCTCCGCGCGTTCGGCCTCTCGACACCGGCGCGCCCCTTCGGCTCACTCGCCGTAGGGCGCCCTCTTTTTGCGGCTTGGTTTGCCAGGCTCTCCGCCTCAGCCGAACTGCTGCTCCAGGTCCTTGAGCTTGCGCTCCAGGGAGTCCAGGCGAGGCAGCGCCATCGTGTCGTCCTCGGCGGTGAGGTCGACGGTGACCGGCTCAGAAGCGTGGCTGACGGCCGTGAGGGAGGGACGGGCGCGCACGGGCAGTGGCTCCGGAGCCGATATGGCAGGCTCCGCGGTGACCTGGGCGGGCGCCGGAGCGGCGGGCACTTGTTGCACCTCGACCTGCCGGGAGCGTCCGATCAGCCCGCGCTGGCCGCGCGTGATCGCCCGCAGACGAGCTCGCTCCATCTTCTCCTGGTCACGCCGGCGCCGCCGGTTCTGCTCCTTCTCCCGCTTGTCCTCGCGCACTTCCTCGACCGCCTCGTCCAGGGTGCGCACACCCTCGAGCAGCATCAGCGACCAGGCACCGAAGGTCTCACGCGGGGCACGCAGCCACCGTACGATCCGGATCTGCGGCAGCGGCCGGGGCACCAGCCCCTGCTCGCGCAGCGCCGCACGGCGGGTCTGCTTCAGTGCGCGGTCGAACAGCACCGCGGCCGACAGGGACATACCGGCGAAGAAGTGGGGAGCACCCGCGTGGCCGGCGCCCCGGGGAGCGTGCACCCAGTTGAACCAGGCCGCGGCGCCGGCGAACGTCCACACGAGTATGCGGGAGCCGAGGGCCGCGTCACCGTGGCTGGCCTCGCGTACCGCGAGCACCGAGCAGAACATCGCGGCGCCGTCGAGGCCGAAGGGAACCAGGTACTCCCAGCCACCGGAGAGGTTCAGGTTCTGCTTGCCGAAGCCGACCAGGCCGTGAAAGGAGAGCGCGGCGGCGACCGCTGCGCAGATGAACAGGAGCACATAGGAAGCCGTGCCGTAAATGGCCTCCTTGCGCCGGCGTCGCTCCTCGCTGCGCTCCCACGAGTCGTCCGCGTTCGCGTTCTCCCCGGAGCGCTTGCCGCGCGCGAGTACCGCTACCGCCGCCAGCATGCCCAGGAGCAGTACGGCGCCCGGAAGCAGCCAGTTCAGCGATATGTCGGTCAGTCTCATCTGGGGTCCCTTGCATTGGGATAGGGCGTAACGCCCGCCATAGTGGCCCAAACCCATCGGCCCTCAGGGGGTTTCGGGGCAAGAGGCCGCCAAGGGAGTGCAAGGGGATGCGCAGGGCGACATTCTGCTCGAACTACCGCGCGAGGGACGGGAGTTGAGTGCGATTAAGATACCCGTACGGGTGGTTCCCCGGAAAGTTCCCGCGACGCGTGAGGAAATTGTGAAGCGCCTGTAATGCGCGGGGTGTCTCGAAGGGTGTCCCGGTGGGTGTCTCGGTCCGAGTTGACCTTAGGTGATGCCCGGTGCGCCGGTTCGCCCGGGGTGGCCTGAACTCCTCGCCGCGGTGGCCGAATTGGCTCGGGGGCGGTCAGCAGGCCGCGGCGGCTGTCAGCTTCTCGATGCGGACCGCGTCGCAGTTGCGCGGGCAGTTGGCGCACGTGTCCTCGGGGTCCACGGTGTAGAAGAAGCAGCAGCTCGCTCGGTCGCGGGTGGTCAGGGCATTGCCGCTCGGGCCGGTCAGCTCGCGGAACGCGGCCGTGCCGACATACGGGCGAGTCGCGCCCGGGAGCAGCCGCTCCAACTCGGCCATCGCGCGCCGCTCCTCGCCGAGGAGTTGGGCGACGTACCAGAGCCCCTCGACGATCTCGTCGGTCGCCATGCCCCACAGGGCGCGTCCCCGGCGTCGCATGCGGGGTCCGAAGCCGCCGAGAACCGGCTCCATGTGCTCGGCCACGGCGGCCCGTACCTCGGCGCGCAGGGCGTCCTCGTCCGGTACGACGCGGGCGCCGGGCAGCGTGGCGGCCGGGTCGCCCGGCAGGCAGGCGAACTCCCCGACCCGCACGGCCATGCGGCCGAGCGTGCGCTGGAAGGAGACGTGCTCCACGGGGAAGCGGGGCACGCGGCGCAGCAGGAACCACGGCATCGTGAACAGCAGGCAGGCCGGCCAGGCGTACCGGTGCAGGCCGAAGCTCGCGACGACGTCCGGGCGGGCCCGCTGTCCGTAGTCGCTCTGTACCTGTGCGCTGTCCCATGCGAGAAACGTGTCGAGGTCGGCTCCGCCCGCCGCGAGCCCCGCGACGGCGACCCAGCCTGCGCCGACGGGGGCCGGTTCTCCGGGGCCGAGCTCCATGACGCTCAGGTGGGGGTACGCCTCGGTCATGAGGTCGTAGGCATCCGCGACGGCTGACGAGCCGGGTGCGAGGCGCCGACGGGAGAAGCTGCGGCCGGAGCGGGAGCGGACATGCGAGGGCCACCGATTCACGATCGTTTGTAGGTAAGCCTTACCTTACTCGAAGTTATCGAGGTTTGAACTACGGCTCGCTCCGCCTATCGTGCAGGACTACGGCCACATCGGCCGCAATGGCCACAAGTACCGCCAAGCCCGGAGGAGGCCCCCGTGGAGCAGGCCGGCCCGCGTGACGCGAACGGCTCCGCCGGGGACGTGGCGGAGGAGGCCGGTCAGGCCCTCCGTCAGACGCAGACGCGGGCGGCGGCCGTGGTCGTGGACCGGGAGCGTGGGGCGGGCCGCGAGGGCGGCGGGCTCCGGGACGGTGCCGCGCACTCGGACGCGGCCCGCGGTGAGCACACCCACAGCGAGCCCTCGCTCCCGCGACCGCGCTCGGCGGACGGACGCTTGCCGGGCGGAAGTCTGCCGGGGGGCGCGCAGGGTGCGGAAGCGGTCGACGACACCCCCCGCCCCGTCGTCCAGCGGTCCTCCGTGCGAGGCCAGATCCTCCACGCCCTCCGTACCGCCCTCGTGGGCGGCGAGCTGTCGCCCGGCGAGGTCTACTCCGCCCCCGCACTGGGCGAACGCTTCGGTGTCTCGGCGACCCCCGTGCGCGAGGCGATGCAGCAGCTCGCGACCGAGGGCGCCGTGGAGGTCGTACCGAACCGGGGCTTCCGCGTGGTCGAGCGCGGCGCGCGTGAGTTGGCGGAGCTCGCCGAGATCCGGACGCTGATCGAGGTCCCCGTGGTGCTGCGGCTGGCTCGTACGGTGCCCGCCGCACGCTGGGCGGAGCTGCGCCCCCTCGTCGAGGCGACGGCACGGGCCGCGGCCACCGGCTGCCGGGCGACCTACGCCGAAGCCGACCGCGCCTTCCACCGCGCCGTGCTCGACCTCGCGGGGAACGAGCAGCTGGTGCGGATCGTCGACGACCTGCACCGCCGCGCCCAGTGGCCCCTCGTCGGCGGCCCCGCCACCCGCCGCCGCGACCTGGTGGCGGACGCCGCCGAACACACGACGCTGCTCGACGCGTTGATCGCCCAGGACCTGCCGGTCGTGCAGTCCCTCGTCCAAGGACACTTCGCGGGCGCGTCCCAGGGCGCGTCCTAGGGCCCTGTCCGGCGGATCAGGGCCGGACAGGGCCTAAGCCGTCGCCGCCGGCGGTGCCGGAGCCAACTGCGGTGCCAGCCACGTCGGTACGCCGCCGAGGAGCCGGAACAGCCGTCCCGCCTCGGCCCGCAGCCGGGACGCCTCCGGCTCGGTCTCGGCGTCGGCGAGGGAAGCCAGCGCGGGTGCCGTGCCGACGAGGTAGCCCAGCTCCTCGCGGATCCGGAGGGATTCGCCGAAGCCGTGCCGGGCCTCTGCCAACTCCCCTTCGCGGAGGGCGAGTCCGGCGAGGTGGCGCCAGGTGAAGGAGAGCAGCAGCGGGTCGCCGTGGGCGGTGGCGCCCGCGTGGGCGCGGCGGTAGGCGGCACGGGCCGACTGCGGGGAGTGGGCGAGGTTCTCGGCGAGCAGACCGCGCCGGAAGTCGAGGAGGGCCCGACCGGGAGAGCCCGGTGCGATCAGCGCGGCGGACCGGCCGAGCGCGGCCCGCGCCTCGTCCGCCCGGTCGCGCACGCCGAGGATCGTGGCGGCGTATGCGAGCTGTCCGCGCTCGCAGGCCGCGGCGCCCCGCTCGTCGTCACTGCGGGCCAGCGCCTCCGCCGTACGCAGCGCGTCCTCGGCCTCCTCCCAGCCCTCCGCGGTGTAGAGACACCGCTCCACGAGGAGCGAGGCCCGCTGGAGAGCGGCGCCCGCCGTGTGTGAGGCGAGAAGCGCGGCCGCGTCGGCCCAGCAGGCGCGCGAGCGCAGCCGCCATACCGCGATCTGGAGCGGATCGTCCCCTGCAGCCGTTCCGGTATCAGACATGGCGGGATACGCCACGTTGCCCTCCCCGAGCACGCCATTGAGCTGTTGAGTGGTGGCCGCATCTCAGCACGAATCGGCGCGCCCGGCCAAGAGGGTGGGTGAAGGATTTCACAAAGTCATGGGACGCGAACGGCACTTGGTGCCACCCGTCCGCAGCACTGTGACGTCAGCTCATCCGCAACGCGAGGAAAAAGTCCAGCTTGTCCTCCAGCCGGGAAAGATCGCGTCCCGTCAACTGCTCGATACGGCCCACCCGGTAGCGCAGCGTGTTGACGTGCAGGTGCAGACGGTTCGCGCAGCGCGTCCAGGAGCCGTCGCAGTCGAGGAAGGCCTCCAGGGTGGGGATCAGCTCGGCGCGGTGCCGGCGGTCGTAGTCCCGGAGCGGGTCAAGGAGGCGGGCCGTGAAAGCCCGGCGCACGTCGTCGGGGACGAAGGGCAGGAGCAGCACATGGGAGGCCAGCTCCTGGTGGCCCGCCGCGCACACCCGGCCGGGCCGGGCCGCCGCGACCCGGCGCGCGTGCCGGGCCTCCTCCAGGGCGCCGCGCAGTCCCTCCGCCGAGTGCACGGCCGCGCTGACGCCGAGGGTGAGCCGCCCGTCGTCGTTCAGGCCCGCCGACAGCGGGCCGCGTACGGCCTCCAGCAGCGCTTCGGCGTGCAGCCCGGACTCGGACCCGTCGTGCTCCGTGGATACAGCCGGAAGGGGGACGAGCGCGACCGCCTCCTCACCCGTATGGGCGACCGCGATCCGGTCGGACTGATCGGGCCCGGACGACTGGGGGAGCTCCCTGTCCGAAGAGCTTGGGGGAGGGGCGACGAGGATCTCCTCCAGCAGCGCCTGGGCCACCGGCCCCCCGTCGATCTCTCCCGCCCGTGGCCCGCCGCCCTCCTCGGCCGAGGGCCTGGGGAGCCCGCCGCGTACGTCGTCCCACTCGACGCGGGCCACCACGACCTGCCAGTGCGGGGCAGCGCCCAGCCCCGGCAGCAGCACCGGCGCGGCGACCCGCAGCCGCGCCGCGATCTCGGCGGACGCGGCGCCGGTCTGCACCAGCTCCAGCACTTCCTGGGCGAGTCTGCGGCGCACCGTACGCGCGGCGTCCCGCCGGTCCCGCTCCACCGCGATCAGCTGCGCCACGCCCCGCAGCAGATCGAGCCGCTCATCGGGCCAGTCCCCGGCATCCGCCTCCACCGCGAGCAGCCAGTCCGAGAGCACCGTCTCGCGTACGTCGCGCGAGGCCACCGTGGAACCCCGGCCTCCCCCCGTCGCCGCCGGGCGGTGACCCCAGCTGTGGATCGGGAAGAGGGAGTACGCCGTGCCGTCGACCGTCACGCGGTACGGCCCGCGCCGGCCGGTGCGGGACGCCGCCAGGTGCTCGGCGGCCAGTGTGGCGCGGACTTCGGCCGGCAGCGCCGCCCCCGAGAGGTTCGAGCCCGCGATCGCGCGCCCGGTGGAGGAGAGCACCCAGGCCCGCAGGTCCAGATCGGAGCCGAGCAGGTCCAGCACCACGTCCGGGCCGCCGCCCGCGGGGCCGGAGGTCATCATCCGCCGGTGCCGGTCCACCACGGCCGCCAGATCCCCGGCCCGCTCACCCGAGACCTGCCGTACGACATGCTCGGTGACCGTCGCGAAGGCCACCGACTCGTTGACGGCGAACAGCGGCAGCCGGTGCCGGGCGCAGGCAACCACCAGGTCGTCGGGGACGGCGCCCAGCTCGGCCTCACCGGCGGCCAGCGCCGCGACCCCGGCGGCCACGAGGATCCGTACGAAAGGCTCGGAGTCCGCTGCGTCGCGCCGCCACGCGAGACCCGTGAGGACGAGCTCACCGCCCGACAGGTAGCGGCTGGGATCCCGCAGATCCGTGGTCATCACCCCGCGCACACCGCGGTCCAGCTCGTCCTCGCCGCCGAGCAGCCGCAGGCCCAGCGCGTCGGAGTCCAGCAGTGCGCGCAGCCGCATTCTCGTCGCCGCCGTTCTTTGTCTCGAAACCGAGGGCTGTGTCGGACGTTTCCAGAGGGCTGTGTCCGACGTTTCCAGAGCAAAACGAAGAGGTTGCTGATGGCGTCCGTTCATACGAATCTACAAGACGAGCCCTCTGGCCAGCCAACTCCTTCATGGTTTCCGTGACTGACCCGGCTGCGGGACGGCGATGTGTACTTACCTCATTCGGCGTGAACAGGACACGAGCAGGACACGAAGAAGAGAGCGGGTCATGGACTTCCTTCGCCCCGCCAGCTGGGAGGAGGCGCTCGCCGCGAAGGCCGAGCACCCCACCGCTGTGCCGATCGCGGGTGGCACCGATGTGATGGTCGAGATCAACTTCGACCACCGCCGGCCCGAGTACCTCCTGGACCTGAACCGCATCGGCGAGCTGGGCGACTGGGAGGTCGGCGAGGAGACGGTCCGGCTCGGCGCCTCCGTCCCGTACACCAGGATCATGGAGAGTCTGCGGGGCGAGCTGCCGGGACTCGCCCTGGCCTCCCACACCGTGGCCTCCCCGCAGATCCGCAACCGCGGCGGCGTCGGCGGCAACCTCGGCACGGCGTCCCCGGCCGGTGACGCCCACCCGGCACTCCTCGCGGCGGGCGCCGAGGTCGAGGCCGAGTCCGTACGCGGCTCCCGGCTCATCCCGATCGACGCGTTCTACACCGGGGTGAAGCGCAACGCGCTCGCCCCCGACGAGCTGATCAGGGCCGTACACATCAAGAAGGCCGACGGTCCGCAGCAGTTCTCCAAGGTCGGCACTCGCAACGCGATGGTCATCGCCGTCTGCGCCTTCGGTCTGGCCCTGCATCCCGAGACCCGCACCGTGCGGACCGGCATCGGCTCGGCCGCGCCCACGCCCGTGCGGGCCAAGGCCGCCGAGGAGTTCCTGAACGCGGCGCTCGACGAGGGCGGCTTCTGGGACAGCGGCAAGATCATCACCCCCTCGGTCGCCCGGCAGTTCGCGGACCTGTGCTCCGCCGCCTGCAACCCGATCGACGACGTCCGGGGCACCGCGGACTACCGCCGCCACGCGGTCGGCGTCATGGCCCGCCGCACGCTGACCTGGACCTGGGAGTCGTATCGCGCCACCGGCCGCGACGGACACGAGATGGGGGGCGCCGCGTAATGCGCGTCAGTTTCACGGTCAACGGCCGTCCGCAGGAAGCCGACGACGTGTGGGAGGGCGAGTCCCTGCTGTACGTGCTGCGGGAGCGCCTGGGCCTGCCGGGTTCCAAGAACGCCTGCGAGCAGGGGGAGTGCGGGTCGTGCACGGTGCGGCTCGACGGCCTACCGGTGTGTGCGTGTCTGGTCGCGGCGGGCCAGGCAGAGGGGCGCGAGGTCGTCACGGTCGAGGGCCTGGCGGACTACGCCAAGCAGCGCGCCGAGGGATGCGGAACCGGGGCATGCGGTACGCCGCTCGACGAAGCCAGGCGGTGGGAGGCGGGGGGCACTGACTCCCAGACCGGCGAAGGCACGGGCTCCGTCCCGCGTGCGACGCTCTCGCCGATCCAGCAGGCGTTCATCGACGCCGGCGCCGTGCAGTGCGGCTTCTGCACCCCGGGTCTGCTGGTCGCCGCCGACGAGATGCTGGAGCGCACCCCGAACCCGTCCGACGAGGACATCCGCGAGGCGCTCTCCGGCAACCTCTGCCGCTGCACCGGCTACGAGAAGATCATGGACGCGGTCCGTCTGGCGGCCGCCCGGCAGTCCGAGGCGGTCTGAGCATGGGTACGACCGGTACGCCCACCGACATCACGCAGGGATCCCGGACCAGGGGCGGCGTCGGTGAGTCCACGCTCCGCCCGGACGGCATCCTCAAGGTCACCGGCGAGTTCGCGTACGCGTCCGACATGTGGCACGAGGACATGCTGTGGGGTCAGATCCTGCGCTCCACGGTCGCCCACGCGGAGATCGTCTCCATCGACACGAGCGAGGCCCTCGCGCAGCCCGGTGTGTACGCCGTCCTGACGTACGACGACCTGCCCACCGACGTGAGGCACTACGGCCTGGAGATCCAGGACACCCCGGTCCTCGCCCACGGCAAGGTCCGCCACCACGGCGAGCCCGTCGCGATCGTGGCCGCCGATCACCCGGAGACCGCGCGCCGAGCCGCCGCGAAGATCAAGGTCGAGTACCGCGAACTGCCCGTCGTCACCGATGAGTCGAGCGCCATCGCGCCCGACGCGCCCCTGATCCACGAGAGCCGCACGGACCTCCCCCAAGGGCCTCCGACAAGCTCCGGTCCAGGGGGGACCCCCATCAAGGGCCACGTCCCGCACCCCAACATCCTGCACCGCCAGCCGATCATCCGCGGCGACGCCGAAGAGGCCGCCGGGAGAGCGGACTTCATCGTCCGGGGCGAGTACACCTTCGGCATGCAGGACCAGGCCTTCCTCGGCCCCGAGTCCGGCCTGGCCGTCCCCGCCGAGGACGGCGGGGTCGACCTCTACATCGCCACCCAGTGGCTGCACTCCGACCTGCGTCAGATCGCGCCCGTCCTCGGTCTGCCCGAGGACAAGGTCCGGATGACGCTCTCCGGTGTCGGCGGCGCGTTCGGCGGCCGCGAGGACCTGTCGATGCAGATCCACGCGTGCCTGCTGGCACTGCGCACCGGGAAGCCGGTCAAGATCGTCTACAACCGGTTCGAGTCCTTCTTCGGCCACGTCCACCGCCACCCGGCGAAGCTCTTCTACGAGCACGGGGCGACGAAGGACGGCAAGTTGACGCATCTCAAGGCCCGGATCGTCCTTGACGGCGGCGCGTACGCCTCCGCCTCCCCGGCCGTCGTCGGCAACGCCGCCTCGCTCGGCGCGGGCCCGTACGTCGTCGACGACGTCGACATCGAGGCCCTCGCGCTCTACACCAACAACCCGCCCTGCGGCGCCATGCGCGGCTTCGGCGCGGTGCAGGCGTGCTTCGCGTACGAGGCGCAGATGGACAAGCTCGCCGACAAGGTGGGCATGGACCGGGTCGAGTTCCGGCGGCTCAACGCGATGGAGCAGGGAAGCCTCATGCCGACGGGGCAGCCCGTCGACTCGCCCGCACCGGTCGCCGAACTCCTGCGCCGCGTCAAGGCGATGCCGCTGCCGCCGGAGCGCCAGTGGGAGAGCTCCGAGGGCGCGGACGTCCGCCAGCTGCCGGGCGGTCTGTCCAACACCACGCACGGCGAGGGTGTCGTACGCGGTGTGGGGTACGCGGTCGGCATCAAGAACGTCGGCTTCTCCGAGGGCTTCGACGACTACTCGACCGCCCGTGTCCGTATGGAGGTGGCCGGCGGCGAGCCCGTGGTGACCGTGCACACCGCGATGGCGGAGGTGGGCCAGGGAGGGGTCACCGTCCACGCCCAGATCGCCCGCACCGAGCTCGGCGTCACCCAGGTGACCATCCAGCCGGCCGACACACAGGTGGGCTCCGCGGGTTCGACCTCGGCGTCACGTCAGACGTACGTCACCGGTGGCGCCGTCAAGAACGCCTGCGAGCTCGTCCGTGAGCAGGTCCTGGAGATCGGGCGCCGCAAGTTCGGCACGTACCACCCCGCCTGGGCCACGGCCGAGCTGCGGTTGGAGGGCGGCAAGGTGGTCACCGACGGCGGTGAGGTCCTGGCCGGCCTGACGGACGTACTCGAAGGCGAGTGTGTCGAGGTCGAGGAGGAGTGGCGGCACCGGCCGACCGAGCCCTTCGACCTCCGTACCGGACAGGGCTTCGGGCACGTCCAGTACAGCTTCGCCGCGCACCGCGCCGTCGTCGAGGTGGACACCGAGCTCGGCCTGGTGAAGGTCATCGAACTGGCCTGCGCCCAGGACGTCGGCAAGGCGCTCAACCCGCTGTCCGTGGTCGGCCAGATCCAGGGCGGCACGATCCAGGGCCTGGGCGTGGCCGTCATGGAGGAGATCCTCGTCGACCCGAAGACGGCGAAGGTCAGGAACCCCTCTTTCACGGACTATCTGATCCCCACGATCCTCGACACGCCGACCATCCCCGTCGACGTGCTCGAACTCGCCGACCACCACGCCCCGTACGGGCTCCGCGGCGTCGGCGAGGCGCCGACCCTGTCATCGACTCCGGCCGTCCTCGCGGCGATCCGGGACGCGACGGGTCTGGAGCTCAACAGGACACCGGTACGGCCGGAGCATCTGACGGAGACCGAGACATGCTGGACATCGCCGAAGAACTGAACCGGTGGGTCGAGCAGGAGCGCGACTTCGCCGTGGCCACCGTGGTGGCGGTGGGCGGCAGCGCGCCCCGAGAGCCCGGCGCCGCACTCGCGGTCGACGCCGACGGCACGGCGATCGGCTCGGTCTCCGGCGGCTGCGTGGAGGGCGCGGTGTACGAACTGTGCCAACAGGTCCTGGAGGACGGGGAGCCGGTCCTCGAACGCTTCGGCTACAGCGACGAGGACGCCTTCGCGGTCGGCCTGACCTGCGGCGGGATCATCGACATCCTCGTCACACCGGTCCGTGCGTCCTCGCCGGCGCGCGGGGTGTTCGCGGCCGCGCTGGCCACCGCGGCCCGCGGGGAGGCGGCGGCGGTCGCGCGGATCGTCTCGGGGCCCGGGGAACTGCTGGGCCGCGCTCTGCTCATACGGCCCGACGGCTCGTACGAAGGCGGATTCGGTGCCCATCCGGAGCTGGACCGCACGGTGGCGGCCGAGGCGGGCGCCTTCCTGGACGCGGGCCGCACCGGCACCCTGGAAATCGGAGAGCAGGGCTCTCGCTGCGGAGCGCCGCTCACGGTTCTGGTCGAGTCATCGGTGCCGCCGCCACGGATGATCGTCTTCGGCGCGATCGACTTCGCGTCGGCCCTCGTACGGGTCGGCAGGTTCCTGGGCTACCACGTGACGGTGTGCGACGCGCGCCCCGTCTTCGCCACGGCGGCCCGTTTCCCGGAGGCGGACGAGATCGTCGTCGAGTGGCCGCACCAGTACCTGGAGCGCACGGACGTGGACGCCCGGACGGTGTTGTGCGTGCTGACCCACGACGCCAAGTTCGACGTACCGCTCCTCCGGCTCGCGCTGCGGCTGCCGGTCGCGTACGTCGGCGCGATGGGCTCGCGCCGGACCCACCTCGACCGCAACGAACGCCTTCGGCGAGCCGGCGTCACGGAGCTGGAACTGGCGCGGCTCAGGTCCCCGATCGGCCTCGACCTCGGGGCGCGTACGCCCGAGGAGACAGCCCTGTCGATCGCCTCGGAGATCGTCGCCGACCGGCGCGGCGGCAGCGGGGTCTCGCTGACCGGGGCGCACACCCCTATCCACCACGACGTCGCGTCGGCGCAGGCGTCGTCGCAGGAGCCTGCGACGACGCGACGGATCGGGACGGTGGCCTGACGCCTGACGCCTGACGCCTGACGCTTGGCGTCTGGCGTCAGGCGTCACCTCCTTGGGCGGCATGCCGTACGTGGCGCGAAACGATCGGGTGAAGTCCGCGGCAGTTCAGGCGCTGTCGGCGGATCCAGGCCGCGATCGTGTGGTCCTCTTGCCGGAAGTCCCGACCGCAGCCAAGTCATCGCGTCTCATCCTTCTCCTCTGCCCCGTTGTCCCGCGCTCGTATTGATGAGAGCCCACCCCTCGTCGAGTCTCGTGTGGGAGCGCTCCCGCAAGTCCTTGGCGACCGTTGCGAACCAGGAGTGAACCCATGAGACGTATCTCAACAGGCCTGGCTGCCCTAGTGGTTGGCCTGGCCTCTATGCTGTCCGCGCCGACTGCCGGCGCGGAGGACGCGGAAAATTCCGAACGGCACAGACCCGGCCTGTACGTACCCGACGCGAACCCGGCGGCATACCGCCAGGCGTTCGAGTTGGGGCGTGCGGGCCGGCTCCGCGACGCGGCGGGCATCCTGACCATGGCGCACACGCCGCAGGCGGTCTGGTACGGCGACCAGACGCCGCGCCAGGTCGAGCGGCAGATCCGCGAGGTGGCGCGCGACGCGGACCGGGGCGGCACGCTCCCGGTCTTCGCGCTCTACAACGTGCCCGGCCGCGACTGCTCCAACTACTCGGCCGGCGGGGCCGCCAACACGGCCGAGTACAAGGCGTGGATCGACGCGATCGCGCGCGGCATCGGCAGCCGTGACGCGCTGGTCGTCCTCGAACCCGACTCCCTCGCCCTGCTCCCCGCCGACTGCGGTCAGGACGACGCCCAGGGGACGCTGACCGCGGCGCGCTACACCGAGGTCAACTACGCGGTCGACAAGCTGGAACCACTGCGCGGCACCCGCGTGTACCTGGACACCGGCCACTCCAGCTGGCACTCGGTCAACTCGATCGTCCCCCGCCTCCTCAAGGGCGGCGTCGCCCGCGCGTCGGGCTTCTACACGAACACGTCCAACTACCAGACCGACGACGCCAACTCCTGGTACGGCAAGCTGATCTCGTCGTGCGTCGCCTACGTCGACGGAGGCGGTGACGCGGCCGCCTGCCCCAACCAGTGGTCGCCACGCGCCGACGCGCAGGCCTGGCTCGACGAGAACGTACAGGTGCCGGCCTCCCGTATGAAGCACTTCGTCACCGACTCCAGCCGCAACGGCCGGGGCCCCTGGACCCCGCCCCCGGGCAAGTACACGGACCCGCAGGACTGGTGCAACCCGCCCGACCGCGGACTCGGCGCGCGCCCCACTCTGCGCACGGGCGATCCGCTCCAGGACGCGAGGCTCTGGATCAAGATCCCCGGCGAGTCGGACGGGCTGTGCCTGCGGGGCACGGAAGGACCGGAGGATCCGGAACGCGGGATGGTCGACCCGAAGGCGGGGGACTGGTTCCCCGAACAGGCCCTGGAACTGGTGCGGTTGGCCAATCCACCCATCCTGGGCGGAGTCTGACGGCCCCTCCGGGAATGTACCGGGGCGGCCCCGCCCGTGAGGGGCGTGAGGCGTACGTGCGCACACCGCTCCGCAGCCTTTGAGTGAACGGTTGAGGCCGCCCCGGCGTTGTGCTCTGCCGGGGCGGCCTGCTCCTTGCGATCAGTTCATCGCGGCGGGGCCACAACGACTCCCGGCGCTCGGGATCTTCAGCTCCGTGAGGTAGTCGTCAACGGCGTCGCGTGTGCAGTCACTGCGGCCGTAGACGCTGTGTCCCGCGCCCTCGTACGGCACCAGCACAGTCGTCCTGCGCGTCTGCCGGTGCACATTGGTCGCCCACGCGTAGTTGTTCGCCGGGTCGTGCAGCGAATGCAGCATGAGGATCTTGGGTGCCTCGGTGATGCGCAGACGATGCTGCGGGTTGTTCACCTCGTCGGGCCAGCCGACGCAGCCGGCCACCGCGGCGTGGGTGCGTGGTGCGCCGCGCATGTGCGGTGCGGCCCGTAGTTCGGCTGTGGTCAGGCCGGCGAACTCGCGGTAGTCCTTCGGCCGGAATCGCCAGTCCTGGCAGAACACCGCGTAGAACGGTTCCGCGATCGTCTGCTGCTCCGCTCCCTGCGACGTCCCCGGTTGAGGTTGCTGAGACGGCCGCCGCTCCTTCGGTTCCTGTGCGTCCAGCTCCGCCACATATGTGGCCAGCTCGTCCCAGTCCGGGCCGTAGAAGTACTCCTTGAAGGCGGTAAATGCGATCGCGTTCGCGGTGAGAACCTGGTCAGGGCTCTCCGGATCGTGTATCTCCCCCCGGTCCGCCCTGGCGAGGAGGTTGTCCCATACGGCGGTGACGTCACGGCCGTGCAGGGCGCAGGAGCTGGTGGACTCACACCACTTCACGAACTGGTGGAACGAGTCCTCCGCGGTGGCCGCCGAGGAGACGAGGAACTCGCGGGCGCCCAGGCTGTGGTCGATGTTCGCGGTGAGGGCCATGGTCCGGATCCGGTCGCCGTACTGCTCCGCGTACTGCTCGCCGATCAGCGTGCCGTAGGAGTGGCCGAAGTAGTTGATCTTCTTCTCGCCCAGAGACCTGCGGATCGCGTCCATGTCCCGGACGACGCTCAAGGTGTCGGCGTGGTCGAAGACCGGACCGCTGTGCCGTCGGCAGTCCTCGCGTAATGTGCGGTTGAACTCGGCGAGTTGATCGAACTCCGCCTGGTTGCGGGGGTATGGCGACGGGCGTTGGTTCAGCAGCTTCTGCGAGCACTTGACCGGTTGGCTGCGCCCGACACCCCGTGGGTCGAATCCGATGATGTCGAACTTTTCCTGGATGTCCGCGCTGAAGTAGGACGTTGCATCCCCTACGGCGAAGTCCACACCCGATGCGCCCGGTCCACCCGGGTTGACCAGCAGCACGCCGACCCGGCGATCCGGATCGGTCGCCTTGCGACGGGCCACCGCGAGATCGAATTTTTCGCCCGACGGGCGGGCCCAGTCGACGGGCAGGCGCAGGGTCCCGCATTCCGCCGAGGCGTCCTTGGAGCACGGTTTCCAGTCGATGGCTTCTTGTGTCGTCAGGCCTCGGCCAGGAGGGTCGGCCTCTGCCGCCTCCGCGCCCGGCGTCAACGCTCCGGCGAGCACTCCGGCGGCGAGCACTCCGGTGAGCGCCCTGAAGAGTAAGTGCATGAAGTCCCTTCCGAGGGTCTTACGAAATGGAGCACGGGGGGTGCCCCCGGTGAACATGGCAGTGAGCCCACCGGGGCACAACCGCGCAAGACAGGAATCAGGGAAGGGACCGGGACGCGGTCAGGGTTGTCCTCAGGGGGCGCCTCAGGGGTTGCTTCCAGCGTCCTGAGTTCTTCCCGCACTTGGTGCGGCTCCGACGATGGTCGGCCGGGCTTGTCTCAGAGGTACGGGCGCACATGCGCGTCGTACTTCTGGCGGAGTCTTCGCGAGCTGACGCCCTTGAGGCTGTTGACCAGCTTGGAGAGCTGCATTTTGGGCGTGTAGTGCCACCAGCAGGTGCGGCCGTCGTGAGCGAACACGGCCTGGAGAAGCGGCAGTTCGGGCATCGTGCCCGACTGGCACTGTCCCGTGCATGTGAGCTCAAGGTCGACGCCCAGGCGCACGCTGCCATCGGCAAGAAGCTCTTGTCGTTCTGAGCTCGTGCTGTTCCAGCAGTCCGACGACCGACGGCATCCGCAACCTCCTGGGGAGCGACGACACGACACGCCACCACTCCCACCGAATCACCGAGCCTATGCCTGACCAGCGAAAACGCCGCCCTCAGATTCGGAAGGACAACAGCCACTCACCCAGGCCCAGACGTACGCCAGCGACACAGGCTTCGGCGCCGACACCACTCCGACCGCCGCCGCTTGGATCGAGCCGTACTGGTACCGGGGAGACGACTACGCGGGCGCCACCAGGCCAGTCGGCCGATCAGTGTAGGTTCCGATTAGAGATGAAAGATCGCGTGAGCCGGTTGTTCTAACTCGCAGGTTGGCCGGACGACCGGCCCCGCAGCGTCCACGACCAGTGGTAGCGCCCCGGTCCCACCAGGTAGGGCGGGAGGGTGTCGGGGCCACAGGAGGCGGTGCCGAGTCCCCGGTGGGCGGCGTCCAGGTGGACGGTGAGGTGCGGACGGGCGGTGAGTTCGTCGTGATGGTGGGCGGCCGCCAGATCCGAGGCGGTGAAGTGGGTCAGGCCGACCTGCCGAGGTACGTCCAGGTGGACGGCCAGGGCCGGGCCGGAGCCTTCTCGTGCCGCGAGGGTGAACCAGCGCACCCCGTGGCGTCCGCCGCTCTCCTGCGGGCGCACGTACGGGGTGAACAGGTCCCGCACCAGGCAGCGGTAGCGGCCGACCGGGCCGCCCGCGTACCGGTCGGGGTAGGTCTCCCCGGGGCCGTGGCCGAACCACTCGACCCGGTCGAGTCCGGAGGTGACGCTGAAGACGGTGCCGACCCGGGCCAGGTCGTCGAGGGCATCGGGGACCTCCGCCGTCTCCTCCAGCAGGAGGACGCCCCCGGCCAGTGCCGTGAACGCCTGCTCGTGGAGTACCACTCCGGCGACGGTGGTGTATTCGGCCCGTACTACGAGACGCTCGCCGTCACGCTTGATGTCGGTCAACGTCCGTTCGGGGGACGGCAGCCCCTGCTCCTCCCAGCGGTCGGCCACTCCCGCCAGGCGGTCGTTGTCGGTCGGGGCGCGCCACAGGCTGAGCGTGGGGGGTGCGGTGAGCAGGGGGTGGACCAGGAATCCTTGGTCGTCCACCTCGATGCGGTCCGGAGTGCCGGTGGGGGTGGCCGCGCCGGCGCGGGTCGGGAGTCCGCGCGTCTCACCCCGTAGCCTGACCTGTGGTGCGCACAGCTCGGTGCCGCGCGGCGCCCAGGTCTCGTCGGCGGCTGTGGAAACGCGCAACGTGAGCCAGACTTCTCCCGCCTCGGGCAGCAGAGCGAGAAGCCCGGGCGGGACCGGGACGGCGCGGGAGTCTCCGGGACCGATGCGCGGGAGCTCCGCCGGAGCGGTTACTGCTGAGCCATGCACGCCGGAGGCGTCGATGGCGTCACCGGGAGCAGCCGGCCCAGCGGGCTCCAGCCGCCACTCCCCCGTCAACCAGCCGAGGTCACGGAAATGCTGACGGTTGCGGACGAGCACCTCCCCGGAGTCGAGCAGTTCAAGACGGACGGGCGCGGCGAGTTCCCGGTGCTCGTACATACCCGGTTTTGGTGTGCGGTCCGGGAGGACCAGCCCGTCGGCGCAGAAGGCTCCGTCATGCGGACTGTCGCCGAAGTCGCCACCGTACGCCCAGCGGTGGCCCGGCGTGGTGACCCCGTCCGCGTAACCTCCGATGGTGCCCGGACCAGCCGGGCGGCCGTCGGAGAGCCGCTGCAGGATGCCGTGGTCCCAGAACTCCCAGATGAAACCGCCCTGCAGGCCCGGTGTGGACTCGATGGCCGTCCAGTAGTCGGCGAGGGAGCCGTTGCCGTTGCCCATGGCGTGCGAGTACTCGCACAGGATCAGCGGCTTGGTCTGCCCGCCCGAGGTGGCGTGCGCGACGATCCGGTCGATCGAGGTGTACATCGGGCAGATGATGTCGGTGGCGGTCCCCGACCGCGACCAGTCGCCGCCGAGCGCACCCTCGTACTGCAGCGGGCGGGTGGGGTCGTAGCGGCGCAGCCACCCTGCGGCGGCGTCGTGGTGGGAGCCGTAGCCGCTCTCGTTGCCCAGTGACCAGATGACGACGCTCGGGTGGTTCTTGTCCCGGGTCACCATGCGCGCCACCCGTTCGAGGAAGGCACCGCGGTAGCCGGGATCGTGCGCCATCTCGTCGTAGTGGCCGTGGCTTTCGATGTCGGCCTCGTCCACCACGTACAGGCCGAGTTCGTCGGCTAGGTCGAGCAGGGCCGGGTCGTTGGGGTAGTGCGAGGTACGGACGGCGTTGAAGCCGAACCGCTTCATGGTCGTCAGGTCCGCGCGCAGGTCCTCCTCGGTGAGGACGCGTCCGGTGAGCGGGTGGAAGTCATGCCGGTTGACGCCCCGGACGAGCACCCGCTCGCCGTTGATCAGCAGGTCCCTGCCCTCGATCTCGACCGTACGGAAGCCGACGTGGCAGCGGGTCTCGTCGGCGACCGTGCCGTCGGGGTGGTGGAGTCGTACGGTCAGGTCGTACAGCTCGGGTGTCTCGGCCGACCAGGCACGTACCTCCGGGACGCCGGCGGTCAGTGTGGCCTGGCCCTGCCAGTCGGAGGCCCGGTGGTCCTCGACGGCTTCCGCGGCGAGCGGCCGGGCAGGGCCGGCCCCCCGCCGGTCTTCGAGGTGCCCGGAAACATGCCAGCCGCCGGGGAGGAACCCAGCGGTGTGCCGGGCGTCGACGTCGACCCGCAACCGCCCTGTGCCAGGGGAGTTGAGGTCCGTCAGGTCCGTCAGGTCCGTCAGGTCCGCCTTCACGCGGACGTCGGCCAGGTACAGCGAGTCGGTCGCGTACAGGAAGACGGAGCGGGTGATACCTCCGTGCCACCAGTGATCCTGATCCTCGACGTACGTGGCGTCGGACCACTTCACGACGGTCAGCCGTACGGTGTTGGAGTCCCCGGCGCGAATCGCCTCGGTGACGTCGAACTCGCTCGCCAGGTGCGCGTCCTTCCCACCCCCCACCGGCTCACCATTGACCTCGGCGATCAGCACGCTCTCGGCTGCGCCCACGTGCAGCACCACGCGACGGCCCGCCCACGCGGCCGGTATGTCGACCTCGCGCTCATGCACCCCGGTGGGGTTGCCGGGCGGCAGATGTGGTGGAGGCTCGGGCCACGGCATACGGAAGTTGGTGTACTGCGGCAGGTCGCCGACGCCGTGGATGTCGTCGAAGTCCTGCATGGTCCAGCACCCGGGCACCACCAGCTCCGCCCAGCGGTCCGCCAACGGGGATTCGGGGGCCGGCAGCAGCTGGAACCGCCAGCGGCCGTCGAGTGCGATGCGGGTGCCGTGATCGCGGCGGGAGACGGCGTGCATGGGCAGCCGTCGCCAGCCGCTGACGTCGGGCGCGTCCCACAGGCACAGCGGGAGGGCGCGGGAGCTGGTCATGTCTCTCCAAAGATGTGGGCCCGGACTGCTTCGGTGGCTTCCGCGAGGGCGTAGTCATGCGCGGGCCAGCCGCAGTGTGACGATCTGGAACGGCCGCAGCGCCAGCTCCACCGCGCCGTCGGCGCGTACGGAGGTCACGGCGGGCCGCGGTGCCCGGCCGTCGGCCCAGGGCCGCTCCAACAGGTCCGTCTCCACCGCTCCGGCAGCCGCGAAGCCCGGTGTGAGCAGGGCCTGCGTCCGCCCGCCGTGCGCCTCGTACATCCGGACCACGACGTCACCGGAGGCGTCGTCCGCGAGCTTGACCGCCTCGATGACCACGGCGTCGTCGTCGACCGCGACCAGGGGCGGGACCTCCGCGTCGCCAGGGATCGTGCGCTCCGGCAGGTTGACGCGGTAGCCCTCCCGGACGGCGTCGCCGATCGTCGCCCCGGGTACGAGCGCGTAGCCGAGCCGGTGCACGCCCCTGTCCGGGTCCGGGTCGGGGAAGGTGGGTGAGCGCAGCAGTGACAGCCGTACGGTCGTGGTGATCCCGCCGTCCCCGCCGCCCTCCTCCGCGCGCCGCGACCGTGTGACGTCGTGCCCGTACGTGGAGTCGTTGACGACGGCGACGCCGTAGCGGGGTTCGCCGACGTGGATCCACCGGTGGGCGCAGATCTCGAACTTGGCCGCGTCCCATGAGGTGTTGGTGTGCGTGGGGCGCTGCACGTGCCCGAACTGCGTCTCGGAAGTGGACCGGTCGGTGTGGACGTCGAGCGCGAATGCCGCCTTGAGGATCGTGCGGGTCTCGCGCCAGTCCACGGTGGTGTCGATGTCGAGACGTGGCGAGCCGGCGGCGAGCCGCAGGGTCTGCTCGATCGTCGAGTTCCGGAAGCGGCGGACGACCCTCACGCTCACGGCCTGCGGACCGTCCTCGGCGAGCGCCACCTCGTCCGCCTCCGTCAGGTCGGTGACGGTGTGGCGGTAGTAGTGGTCGACGTCCCAGGCGTCGCCGTTGTTCGGCAGGTCGGGGTGGATCTGCAGCAGGTTGCCGTAGCCGCCGGGCGCGATGGCCTCCCGCCGGGTGACGTGGTCCCGCACGGACGTGATCAGTCCTCGGCCGTCGATGACGGCGCGCAGCAGGCCGTTGTCCAGGACCCAGCCCTGGTCGGACCATGTGACGGTGACCCGTGCTGCTTCCGGCGGCGCGGCGGAGAGAGCGGCACCGAGGCCGCGCACCCCACCGCGAGCGTGCGGAGCTGCGTTGAAGGTCACGGCGCCGCCCGCTGTGGAGTCACCGGCCAGCGCCCGCAGCGCCTCCCCGATGATGTCCTCCAGTTCGGACATGACCTCGCGGTAGGTGTCGCGGGCTTCCCGGTTGACCCAGGCGATCCCGGATCCGGGCAGGATGTCGTGGAACTGGTGCAGCAGCATGGTCTTCCAGAGCCGGTCCAACTGCTCGTACCGGTACGGGAAGTCGGTCCTGACGGCGGCTGTGGCGGACCACAACTCTGCCTCGCGGAGCAGATGTTCGCTGCGCCGGTTGCCCTGCTTGGTCGTCGCGACGGACGTGTAGGTGCCCCGGTGCAGCTCCAGGTACAGCTCGCCCAGCCACACCGGTGCGTTCGGATAGTCGGCCCGGGCCTTCTCGAAGAAGGCTGACGGCGTCTCGATCTCGACGCGCGGCGATCCTTCCAGATCGGCGAGGCGCTGCGCTCGGGCAAGCATCTCGCGGGTGGGACCGCCGCCGCCGTCGCCCCACCCGAAGGGCACCAGCGAGCGGGTGGCGGAGCCCTTGTCCTGGAAGTTGCGCACCGCGTGCGCCATCTCCTCGCCGGTGAACGACGCGTTGTACGTGTCGACCGGCGGGAAGTGCGTGAACACCCGGGTGCCGTCGATGCCCTCCCACCAGAAGGTGTGGTGCGGGAACTTGTTGAACTGACTCCAGGAGATCTTCTGGGTCAGGAAGTACGTGGAGTTGGACAGCCGCACCAGCTGTGGCAGCGCTGCCGAGTAGCCGAACGAGTCGGGCAGCCAGGCCTCGTCGGTCTCGATGCCGAACTCCTGAAGGAAGAACCGTTTGCCGTACGTGAACTGACGGGCCATCGCCTCGGAACCCGGCATGTTGGTGTCGGCCTCCACCCACATGCCGCCGACCGGCACGAACTGCCCGCTTGCCACCTTCTCCTTGACCCTGACGTACACCTCGGGCCGATGTTCCTTGATCCACTCCAGTTGCTGCGCCTGGGACATGGCGAAGACGAACCCTGGGTGCCGGTCCATGAGGTCGGTGACGTTGGACGTCGTGCGGGCGACTTTTCGTACCGTTTCGCGTAGCGGCCACAGCCATGCCGAGTCGATATGAGCGTGGCCCACCGCGCTGATCCGGTGCGCAGAGGCGTGTGCGGGTCTCGCCAGCGCGTCGGCGAGCACGCGGCGCGCCTCCGCTGCGGCGGCGCCCACGTCGCCGCGGAAGTCCAGGAGGTCCACGGCACGTTCCAGGGTGCGCAGGATCTCCCAGCGGCGCACGTCGTCGGTGGACAGTTGCAGCATCAGCTGGTTCAGCACTTCGAAGTCCTGCACCAGCTCCCACACCTCGGTGTCGAACACCGCCAAGTCCATCCGGCGCAAGCGATAGATCGGCTCGTCACCGGCGGTGTCCCAGTCGCCCATGCGGCTGACGGGGCCGTCGATCTCCGGGTTGGAGGAGGCTTCCAGGTACAGCAGGACCTCCTCGCCGCCCGCGGCCTGGTCGGCGATCCGCACCCAATGGGTGCGCGGGTTGAGGGACTTGATGGCGGTGGCGTCCGGACGGTAGACCAGCGCCTCCGCCTGGAAGCCGGGGCCGGCACCGGTGAAGCCGAGGTCCATGACGGCCTCGACCGTCGCCCCGGCCCAGTCCTCGGGCACGCTGCCGCGGACCCGGAACCAGACGGTCCCCCAGGGGCGGCCCCACGCCTGGCCGGTCTTGACCGGTTCGTACGTCGCGGTCAGTCCCTCGGCCACCGGCACCGGTTCGCCGGGTGCGTGCCACGCCTCCAACTCCAAGGGCACCGACCGCGGATAGAGCTTCGGTCTGATCCGGTCCCTCAGTGCCTGCGCCAGCCTGGTCTCTATCAGGCTTCTGTCGTCATGCATGACTGATGCTCCCTGTGTCGACGGGACGCCGTCATCCGCGACCACTCATCGGATCTTTTGAGGCTGGCACCGCAACTCGAAGAGTGTCAATGCCCAACGTCGGCGAGATCGCTCGCCGGAACCGTGCACAGCAACCGGAAGCGGTTTCTCCCACATCCTCACCACCTCGGACTATCAAAGCTTTTGCAGAGGTGTTGACAACCCACCGAGGCCCGCTCATAGTCGGTTCGCAACAGAGCCCGTGAACGATCCCGGGATCGTTATCGGCGCGCGTCCCCCATCAGCTGCTGCGCGCCTAAAGCTCCGATGTTTCTCCTTCTGGTCGGCCCGTTACGCAGAGGCCACATCCGCGACGCGACGTGCGCGCCGAGAACCAAGCAACTGTGGAAGGAACACACACCATGAGAAAGCGGCTGCGGCCGGGTGCGTCCTGTGCCATCGCGCTCGGGCTGGCTCTGTCCCTCGGCGCCTGCTCAGGAGGCGTCGCCAAGCAGGCCTCGGGGACCGCAGGCACGATCAACGTCGAGGCGCCCAACAGCGCCCCGACGTTCACCAACAACTTCAACCCGTTCAGCCAGTCGGACACCGGTCCCGGGCTGAACATCATCTACGAGCCGCTCCTCGCCTCGAACCGGGCGAAGGGCGGTGTGCTCATTCCGTGGCTCGCGAAGTCATGGGCCTGGTCGGACGGCGGACGCACCGCGACCCTCACGCTCCGGCCCGGCGTGAAGTTCTCCGACGGCAATCCCCTCACGCCCGCCGACGTGGTCTACAGCCTCGACCTGCTGCTGAAGAACCCCAAGCTGGGCGGCGCGACGTACTCGGCCGTCAAGGCGGTGGGCTCCGATGCGGTGGCGGTCACCTGGAAGTCCGCTGCCTACCAGCAGCTCGGCGACCTGAAGACCATCAACATCATCGAGAAGAAGCTGTGGGTGAACCGCAAACCGCTCACCTACGTGGACAAGAACCCCGTCGGCACCGGCCCGTTCGCGATGAAGGCGTTCTCGCCGCAGGCCGTCACCATGGCCGCCCGGACGGACTACTGGGGCGGCAAGCCGGCCATGGCCAACCTCAAGTACGTCGCCGCCACCAGCGCCAACATCCAGACGCAGCTGCAGAACAACAGCATCGACTTCTGCACCTGTGACATCGACGCCAAGAGCTACGTCGCCTCCGATCCCCAGCGCCACCGCTTCATCATGGCGTGGGACGGCTCGGTGGTCTCCGTGATGCTCAACAACGGCAAGGCGCCCTTCAGCGACGTCCATGTCCGCCGCGCCTTCGCCGACGCCGTCGACACCGCGGCCATCGCGAAGCTCGCCTCCAGCAAGCTGCCGCTCCAGGAACCGCCCGCCAGCCCCACCGGCCTGTCGACCAAGACGTACAAGGACTGGATCGACCCGAAGTACCTGGCCCCGCGCAAGCAGGACGTGGCAGCCGCCAAGGCGTCCCTGCAGGCCGGCGGTTACACCGTCCAGGGCGGCCGGCTCATGAAGGACGGCAAGCAGCTGCCGGTCACCTTCGTCGCGCCCAGTGACACGCCGTTCATCATGACCATCGCCCAGCTCGTCATCCAGCAGATCAAGCAGACGCTCGGGATCGACATCAAGCTCAGCGGCGGCGCGAACGCCTCGGACGAGGTCGCCAAGGGCAAGTACGACCTCGCGTCGACCTGGCTGTCCAGCGGTGAGGGCATCTACACCGCCCTGAACCAGTTCAACGGCTCCCTGGCCTCCCCCATCGGCACCGAGGCGAGCAACAACAGCGTCCGCTTCCGCAACGCCGCCTTCGACAAGGTCCTTGCCGAGATGGCCGGTACGGATGACCAGAACCGGCTGAAGCAGCTGGGCATGCAGGCCCAGGCGATCTTCGTGGACCAGGTCCCGACCATCCCGCTCTTCTCCTCCGGCGCCGCGGGCGTGGCCAACACGAGGCACTGGACCGGGTGGCCGCCGGCCGCGAACCCGGACTACCTCGCCAACACCGGTTCCGGCACCGAGCTCATCACCACTCTTCTGCACCTCAAGCCCGCCAAGGGCTGAGGGGAGACCGTGATGACCGCCCCCCTGACCGCCTCCGGGACCGGCCTCGCCCCGCAGGGCGGGGCCGGGGAGGCCGCGCGCCCGGCCCGGCGCCGCACCAGGTGGACCTGGCTCGGCAGCCGGCTCGGCTTCTACCTCTTCGTGACGTGGGTCGCAATCACGCTGAACTTCTTCATCCCCCGGCTCATGCCGGGGGACCCGGCACAGGCGATCATCAGCGCGATGGCCCAGCGCAACGGGCAGACCCCGCCCCCCGCGACCGTCCACTCCATCCAACTGCTCTTCGGCAACCCTGACCGGCCCCTGTTCTCCCAGTATCTGGGCTACCTCGGGGAACTCGCCCACGGCGACCTGGGACTGTCCATCAGCCAGTACCCCGTTCCGGTGATCGACCTGGTCAGGGCGGCACTGCCCTGGACGCTCGTGCTAGTGGGCAGTTCGACGGTGATCGCATTCGTGATCGGCGTGGGACTCGGCATCGTCGTCGGCTGGCGGCCCGGCCGCCGGTTCGACACCGTGGTGACCCCGCTGTCCACGGTGGTCGGCGTCGTCCCGTACTTCTGGATCGCGCTGCTCGCCGTGTGGATCTTCGCCGTCCAGCTCGGCTGGGCTCCCGTGTCCGGCGGCTACTCGGTGGACACCCTGCCCGGCCTCAACCTGCCGTTCCTGGTGAGCACACTGCACTACGGCCTGCTGCCGGTCGCCACCATCGTCTTCTCCTCGTTCGGCGGCTGGGTCTTCGGCCAGCGCAACATGATGGTCACCACGCTCAGCGAGGACTACGTCCTGCTCGCCCGGGCCAAGGGCCTGCCCGGCTGGAAGGTCATGCTGGTCTACGCCGCGCGCAACGCGATGCTCCCCAGCATCACCAACTTCGCCCTCGCGATCGGCGGACTGGTCGGCGGCGCCCTGCTCACCGAGATCGTGTTCTCGTACCCCGGCATGGGGTTCCTGCTCTTCGAGGCGGTCTCCAAGCGTGACTACCCGACGATGCAGGCCGTCTTCCTGCTGATCACCCTCGCCGTGCTGCTGGCCAACTTCGTCGCGGACTCGGTGTACGTCCTGCTGGATCCGCGGACCAGGGAATCGAGGTGACACACACGTGGTCAAGAGACTGCTGACCGGCTGGAAGGTACGCCTCGGCGCGGCCGTGTTCGCCTTCTTCTGTCTGCTCGCCGTGTTCGGGCCGTGGATGACGCACCAGCTGCTCCATCAAAGCGCAACTGCTCTCGACCTCAACTCCGTCAGTGCGCCACCGAGTTCGAAGCACCTGCTCGGGACGACCGCGAACGGGCAGGACGTCCTGGCGCAACTGGTGTCCGGCACCCGTGAGTCGATGCTCGCCGGTCTGGTCGCCTCGGTGCTCGGTACCTCCATCGCCGTCGTGGTCGGGGTGACCGCCGGACTTGCGGGCGGGATCGTCGACTCCGCCCTCACGGGTCTGACCAACGTCTTCCTCACCATGCCCGGGTTCGCGCTGATCTTCGTGATCAGCGGCTACACCCGGGGCGGCGGTCCGGTGGTCATCGGCATCATCATCGGACTCTTCGGCTGGGCGGGGGGCACCCGGGCACTGCGAGCCCAGGCCATGAGCCTGCGCAGCAGGGAGTTCGTCCTCGCCATGCGGATGCTCGGCGAGAGCCGGTGGCGACTGGCGATGGTCGAGGTCCTGCCGCACCTGATCGGCTGGATCTCCGCCATGTTCCTCGGCGGCTTCGTCGGCGGTGTACTGGCGGAGGCCGGCCTGGCTTTCCTCGGCGTCTCCGACCCCAGCACCATCAGCTGGGGAATCATGATCAGCCAGGCGCAGCAGGGCAACGCCCTCATCAGCGGCATGTGGTGGTGGTTCGCTCCGCCGGGCCTGTGCATCGCCCTGCTCGGTGCCTCCGTCGCCCTGGTCAACTTCGGCGTCGACGAGATCTCCAACCCGCGTCTGCGCAACGCCAACCGGTCCCTGGTGAAGCGCGCGCAGCAGGCGAGCCGAGCCAAGGAGGTGTCGCATGCCCGGTGAGAACGGCGAGACACTGCTGGACGTCCGGGGGCTGACCGTCGAATACCTCTCTGAGCGGGGGTCCGTGTGCGCCTGCGACGACGTGTCCTTCACCGTCCGGCGCGGCGAGATCCTCGGCGTCGCGGGCGAGTCCGGCTCGGGCAAGTCCACCCTGATCACCGCCCTGACCCGGCTGGAGCGGCCGCCCGCGGTGACCACGGCGGGCGAAATCCTCTTCCGGCCCCGGGGAGCCGCGGAACCCGTCGACCTGGTCGGCCTGACCGAGCGGGACCTGAGGAAGCTGCGCTGGCGGGACATGGCCATCGTGCTGCAGAGCGCCATGAACGCCCTGAACCCCGTCATGCGGCTCAGCGCCCAGTTCACCGACGTCCTGCGTGAACACGACCGGACGCTCAGCCGGCAGGACGCTCGCGAACGCACCGGGGAACTGCTGGCCCTGGTCGGCCTCACCGCCGACCAGGCGAACCGCTATCCGCACGAACTGTCCGGCGGCACCCGGCAGCGCGCGACCATCGCCCTCGCCCTGGCCTGTGGCGCCGACCTCGTCGTCATGGACGAACCGACCACGGCCGTCGACGTGGTGATGCAGCGTCAGATACTTGCCAACATCCTGCGCCTACGCGCACGGCTCGGCTTCGCCGTGGTGTTCGTGACCCACGACCTGTCGCTGTTGGTCGAGCTGGCCGACCGGATCGCCATCATGTACGCGGGCCGGATCGTCGAGATCGGCACCGCCTTCGACATCTACCACCGCCCGGGCCACCCCTATACCGAGGGCCTGCGGGCCTCCTTCCCGCCGCTGCGGGAACCGGTCCGTCTGCTGAGCGGCATCCCGGGCTCGCCGCCGGACCTGCGCGACCCGCCGCCCGGCTGCGCCTTCCACCCTCGCTGCCCGCACCGGTTCGCGGCGTG
Organism: Streptomyces montanus; assembly: GCF_005786655.1. Classification (NCBI taxonomy): domain Bacteria; kingdom Bacillati; phylum Actinomycetota; class Actinomycetes; order Kitasatosporales; family Streptomycetaceae; genus Streptomyces; species Streptomyces montanus. The sequence goes on along the minus strand of NZ_VBZC01000007.1, from coordinate 131,972 downwards.
CGACAGCGTCCTGCCGGTGCTGCGCCCGGTCGGCGACCAGCAGGTGGCCTGCCTGCTGCACTCCGGGCGATCAGCTCAGGAGCCTGCACGAAAGGAGAGGACCGACGATGCTGTCGGACACTGACGGCGGGGTGGACGCGCGGGCGCACGACCGCGGACCCGAGGCAGGCGCCGAACCGCCCGTCCTGGAGGCGGTCGACGTCACCATGCACTTCACGGTCCGCGGCGGGCTCGGCCGCACCTCGACCGTCAGGGCGCTGGAGCACGCCTCGCTGCAGCTGCGGCGCGGGAGGATCGTTGCCCTCGTCGGCGAGAGCGGCAGCGGCAAGACCACCCTGGCCCGGCTGTTCGCGCTGATGTACACCCCGACCTCTGGCGAGATCCGGCTGCGCGGAAAGGCGGTGGCTCCTGGCCGCGGCCGGGCGGCCCGGGAGTACTACTCCGAGGTCCAGATGGTGTTCCAGGACCCGTTCGCCTCCCTCAACTCCATGCATACCGTCCGCCACAACCTCAGGCGTGCCCTGCTCATCCACGGCCGGGCGGGCAAGAACGACATCGAGGAACGGATGCTCGACCTCCTGGAGCGCGTCAGCCTGACGCCCACCAAGGACTTCATCGACAAGCTGCCGCACGAGCTGTCCGGGGGCCAGCGGCAGCGGGTGGCCATCGCCCGGGCACTCGCGGTCGGTCCCAAGGTGATCCTCGGCGACGAACCGATCTCCATGCTGGACGTGTCGATGCGGCTGGACATCCTCAACCTGCTCGCCAGGCTCCGGGACGAGGAGGAACTGGCCCTCCTCTACATCACTCACGACATCGCCAGCGCCCGGTACCTGGCGGAGGAGATCCATGTCATGTATGCGGGCCAGATGGTCGAGGGCGGTCCGGCGGAGGAGATCATCCAGAATCCCCAGCACCCGTACACCCGGCTGCTGCTCGATGCCTCGCCCGACCCGGCTCGCACCGTCACGGCCGGCGGGAGCTCCGTCTTCGCCGATGTCGAGGACAGCGGTGAACCCCCGAACCTCGCCGCTCCGCCACCGGGCTGCCGCTTCCACCCCCGCTGCCCATTCGCCACCGACGACTGCCGCCGGGCGTTCCCGGCCCGCACCGAACACCCCACGGGCCAGTGGGTGCACTGCTGGCTGTACCCGTCCGGAGCATCCGCATGACCATGAACATCAGCCGTAGGACCCTCGGCAAGTCGGTACTCGCGGCCTCCGCCCTGACTGCCGTGCCCGCCACCGCCTGCGCCGCGGCGGCGCAAGGCGCCTCGGCCACCTCGGCCGGAGTCGCCCTGCCCAAGGGCTCCGCCCTGCGGTCGCTGGACGTGATCCCGTCCGCCAACCTCACCTCCAACCCGGACCGGGTGCTGGTGGCCTCGCTCCAGGGGCTGGTTGCCAACACCTCTGCGGAAGGCATCTTCATCGACGAGGGCGGACCGGGCGCGGTCTGGAAGAACTTCCCGCACACCACCTACGGCATCGCCCTCGCAGCGGGACGTTCTGTGGGCAGGCCTCACCGAGGAACCCGAACTCATCGACAACATCAACAGCCGGCCCGCCGACCCGGCCTCCGCCGACGGCTACACGCTGGTCCTGGTGCACTGCTGGACGAAGAGCCTGGCCAACGTGCAGACCGTCGTCGACGGACTGGCTCCCCACGTCGAGGTCGTCACCCCCCGCGCCTTCGTCCGCCTCATCGACGACAACCACGCCCTCTGAGCGCATTCAAGGGAACCCCATGACATCCGCAGTCTCCCTCCGGGTCGCCGTCGCCCCCGGCGACAGCGACGAGGAGCTACGCCGTAAGGCGTCACTGGTCCGCCCGGCGCCCCGGCAAGTCGCCTGGCAGCGGCAGGAGCTCGTCGCGTTCGTGCACTTCGGCATCAACACGTTCACCGGCCTGGAGTGCGGCACCGGCACGGACGACCTCTCCCTGTTCGACCCGGCGGAGCTGGACTGCGGGCAGTGGGTGCGCAGCCTCGCGGATGCCGGGTTCAGGTCGGTGATCCTCACCGCCAAGCACCACGACGGGTTCTGCCTGTGGCCGAGCCGCTACACCGGTCACTCGGTGGCGGCCACGCCCTGGCGCGACGGACGAGGCGACGTCGTACAGGAGCTCGCCGAGGCCGCCCGCGCGCACGGGCTGGGCCTCGGGGTCTATCTCTCCCCGGCCGACCTGCACCAGACGAACGCCCCCGGCGGCTGCTACGGCAACGGCAGCCCTGTAGTCGAGACCGTCATCCCCACCCTGGTGCCCGGGGACGACCGGACCGGCCGGGTCGATTCGGGCGAACTGCCGTCGTTCACCTTCGCGGTGGACGACTACAACCGCTACTACCTCAACCAGCTGTACGAGTTGCTCACCGAGTACGGTCCCATGAGCGAGGTGTGGCTGGACGGAGCCGATCCGACCGCGACCAAGCAGCACTACGACCACGACGCATGGTTCGGCATGGTGCGCGCCCTGGCTCCCGACGCCACCTGCGCGGTCGGCGGCCCCGACGTCCGGTGGGTGGGCAACGAGAGCGGCTACGCCCGTTACAGCGAGTGGAGCGTCGTCCCGATGCGCGGCGAGCCGTCGGAGTTCGGGCAGACCACCGCCGTGGCAGAGGAGGAGCACGACCTCGCAGTCCCGGCCGCCATGCGCCGGGCGGGCCACTTCGCCTGGTATCCCGCCGAGGTCGACGTCTCCATCCGGCCGGGCTGGTTCCACCACGCCTCCCAGGACACGGCCGTCAAGTCGCTGCCCCGGCTGATGGACCTGTACCGGCACTCGGTGGGCCGCAACGCCGTACTGCTGCTCAACGTCCCGCCGGACCGGCGGGGACTGTTCGCCGACCCGGACGTGGAGCGGCTTGCCGAGTTCGGGCGCGTCCTGCGCGACGTGTACGGAGACGATCTCGCCTCCGGGGCACGCGCCGACGAGGTGGCTTCGGGGAGCGTGGCCGTCGAACTGCCCCAGCCGCGGACCTTCAACGTCGTGGGCCTGAGCGAGGACATCAGGCACGGGCAGCTCGTCGAGTCCTTCGCCGTGGACGCGTGGCTGTCCGGGGCCTGGACCCAGGTGGCGACCGGCACGACCGTGGGGCACCGGCGTCTGGTGTCGCTGCCGCACCCGATCACATCCGGCGGCGTCCGGGTCCGTGTCCTGGCCTCGCGCGGGATGCCGCGGCCGGCCGTCTCTGTCTTCCTCGACCCGACGGTGCCCGAGCCTGCTGTGCACGACTCGTTCGCCGCGGCCCGTGACAACGCAGGGATCAGCAGCGACGACGCACCGGGCCTCGCCGACTTGGACGGCACCGGCATGAGCCTGTCCGCCCAGGCCCTGACCGCGGCCGGCATCGTCCCCGGCGGGCGGGTCACGCACGGCGGACTGGAGTTCCGGTGGCCCGAGAGGGCCCCCGGGGAGCCGGACAACGTGCGGGCCGACGGGCAGACCATCAGGATGGGCGGCTCGGGGTCCCGGATCGGCTTCCTGCTCGCCGGCACTGCCGACCGCAGCTTCGGGCCGGGCCTGGTGACCTACACGGACGGCACCCAGCAGGAGATCCCATTGCTGGCCCTCGACACCCTCGGGCAGGGCGACTACCCGGCCGCCGCGCAGACGGTCGTGTCGATGCCCTACCACAACCGGCCCGGCGGACGCGTCGACAGGCCCGCCCGCGTCGGCTGGTGCTCGGCGTCGCTCGACCCCGCGAAGACCCTGGAGTCGATCACTCTTCCCCGCTACGGCGCGGGGGCCAGTCCCGAGGAATCCGGGGTGCACGTCTTCGCCGTCGCGCTCGGCTGAGAGCCTGCTCAGACACAGGCTCTGAGGCCCGGTTAGAGTTCTTGGGCGGTTCTCGGAGCAGGCAGAACACACCTGTGAGGAGGTTGAAAGTGGTGCCCGGCAAACAGCAGCGACGCGCTGGTCACGCACTCATCAAAGCGGACCGGGCCACCATCGTGGATGTCGCGAGGCTGGCCGGAGTCTCCCGGCAGACCGTCTCGCGTGCCATCAACGACAAGGGCGAGATCGACCCCGCGACCAAGGAGCGGGTGCTGGAAGCAGTCCGCAGCCTCGACTACCGGCCCAGCCGGCACGCCCGGGGCCTGCGGCAGGCGGGCTCGGTGACGCTCGGGCTGGTCCTCTCCGACCTGGCCAATCCGTACTTCCCCGAGGTCGCCGCCGGTGTGCTGGAGGTGGCCAAGCCGCAGGGGTGGAACGTCACCGTGTGCGAGTCCCGCAACGCCGCCGAGGAGGAACGCGAGGCGCTGGATCTGCTGTCCGGTCAGGCCGACGCCATCGTCGGCTACTTCGACGGCGCCGACGACGAGCTCGCCCGGTACGCCTCCGGTCTGCCGATGGTGCTCCTGGAACGAGCCCCCGACCAGACCCGGTTCGGGTCGGTGGGGATCGACTTCGCGACCGGCATGCGGCAGGGCATGGCCCACCTTGTGGAGCGGGGGCACCGGCGCATCGGCATGCTGGACTGCGCATTGCCGGGGGTCCACAGCCCCCGCGGTGCATACTTCCTCGCCGAGGCAAGGGCCCACGGACTCCCGGTGGGCCCGGACTGGCTCACCCACTGCGACGGCCACAGCGTGGCAGGAGGCGAGCACGCCATCGAACAGCTCCTGAAGCGCCATCCGGACGTCACCGCTGTCGTCGGCTTCAACGACCTCGTCGCGATCGGCGGCATGCGTGCCGCCCGCCGCCGCGGCCTGCGCGTGCCCGACGACATCGCCGTCCTCGGCTTCGACGGGCTGGCACTGGGGGAACTGGTCGAGCCGGCGCTGAGCACGCTGTGCATCGACAAGCGGCAGGTAGGCCGACTGGCGGTCGAGCAGATTACCCAGATGCTGCAAGGCCGGGAGCCGGCCGTGGGAGAAGGCGCATGGGTGGTACCGGAACTGATCGTCCGCGCCTCCACATGATCGTCTCAAGGAGACGCTCGTCCGGCCCTTCTCCTCGTCGTCGACACCGAGCCGCGCCGCCTCCTCGCGGTGGCGCCCGGCGATGTCGGCGGCGGCCAGCAGGTTGGCCCGGGCCATCAGGTTCGTGTACGTGTTGTCGTCCGCGACAGCGCTGTACTCGTCGGGACCGGTGACGCCGTTGATGTGGAAGACGCCGCAGTGGTCGTGGTGGCCGAGCGACCGCCACAGACGGGCGGTCTCCACCAGCAGCTCCTGCCGGAAGCAACGCGCCAGATCCTCACGCAGCGCCTGGTGGGTGCTCATGTTCCGCGTACCGGGCTGGACTAGTGAGGACCAGCGTCTTCGCCTGCGCGAGTGCTTCGGGTCCGGCGCCGAGGAGTTGGCGAGTAGTGAGGATGGAATCCAGCACGCCGATTGGGGAGTGGCGCTGTCGATTCCCGCGTTCAAACTGCTTGTTTCCCGTCGTCGTACAGGACGGCATGCGGTGGGAGTCAGCGGAAGTCGTCGGCGTGGTCCGCCGTCCAGTCGGCGTAGGTGCGCCCCGGCTCGCCTGTCAGGTCCTGGTACGTGGTGAGCACCGGGGCCGGGCGGCCATCGGCCTCGACCAGGTGCCTGACCAGGGTGTCGACCACCTCCGCGTCGCCCCAGCGGCCGAGTGCGTCCCGGTACTCCTCGGCGGTGATCTCCTCCAGGACGACCTTGCGGCCGATGGCTTCGGAGATGCACTCGACCTGCTCCCGCTGCGTCACCGACTCCGGACCGCTCAGCGGATACGCCTTGCCCTCATGGCCCGGCTCGGTCATGGCCAGCACAGCGATGTCCGCGATGTCGCTCTCATGGATCGCCGAGGCGTGGGCGTTCGGGAACGGGGCCTTGACCACCCGCGTGCCGCGGATGGCGTGCGCCCACTGCAACGTGTTCGTCGAGAACGTCCCCGGACGCAGAAACGTCCACGAAAGCCGGGACGCGCGCAGGGCACTCTCGGCGGCACGGTGCATCCGCACGATGGGGTCGGTCGCGGGGTCGCCCTCCTCCACCCCGCTCGCGGACAGCACGACGATGTGAGGTGAGCCGGACACCTCGGCGGCAGCGACGAACCCGTCGATCCCCTTCGGGTCCGCGTACAGGAACACCTTGCTGACACCGTCCAGTAAGCCCGGCAGGGTGTCCGGATCGGACAGATCAGCTTTCACCACCTCCACCCCTGCCGGCAGCACCGCCTCCTCCGGCTTGCGGCTCGCCACCCGCACCTTCTGCCCGACGGCCAGCAGTCTGTCAACCACCGCCCGCGCCACATGTCCACGCCCACCAGTCACCAGGACCGTCACAACAACTCCTCGCATCGACTCGTCTCGTAGGTCACACCGCGGAGTCCAGGCGTTCGCGCTGATCGGCGGTCAACTCCAGTGACACCCCCGCGACCGCCTCGTCCAGTTGCCCGACCGTGCTGACGCCGACGATCGGCGTGGCAGCCGGGTTCCCTCCGGTCAGCCACGCCAACACCACCCGGTTGCGGTTCGTACCGGTCTCGGCGGCGATCTCGTCGAGCATCGCGAGGCGGCGGGCGGTGCCGGGGTGGTCGTACTCCGCGGGCAGAGGTTTGTCCGCGCGGGTGTAGCGGCCGCTCAGCAGCGGCGTGTACGCCCACAGAGCCATGTCCGCGTGGTGCTCCAGGTAGTGGAGCACCTCGTCGGTGACCGCGCCGAACCTGTGCACCACGGTGGGCCGGGTCGCGGGGCGCGGTTGCAGGTACGTGTGATGCTGCTGCACCGCGGTGAAGCCGGCACTGCCGTGGGCCCGCGCGATCTGCCGTGCCCGCTCGATCTGCCAGACGGGGTAGTTGGAGCAGCCGAGGCGGCCGACCGTACCCGCGGACACGAGCTCGTCGAAGGCGGCGACCGTCTCTTCCAGCGGTGTGGCCGAATCGGGCTTGTGGGCCCAGTACAGCTCGACGCGGTCCGTACCCAGTCGTCGGAGACTGCCCTCGATCCCGCTCTTGACGGCCCCGGCGGAGAGGCCCTCGGCCGTCTCCGGGAAGCGTCCGGCCACGGTCGGCTCGCAGCCCACCTTGGTGCTGATCCTGACGCGGTCACGGACGCCCGGGCGGCGTGCCAGCCAGCGTCCGAGCAACGTCTCGCTCTGCCCGCCGAAGCCGGTCGGGTCGTCCCAGAACGCGTAGCAGTTGGCGGTGTCGATCCAGACGCCTCCGGCGTCCACGAAGCGGTCCAGGAGCTCGAACGATCGGCGCTCGTCCTGAGCCGTGCCGAACAGCATGGCCCCAAGAGCCAGGTTCTCAATCATGTCCCTCACGCTAGGCGGATTCGGATCGGCGGTACGCTCCAATCTTGTGGCTGTTTCCCAGACCAATCTCGCGTGGGCGACGCTGCTGGATGTCGGTCCTCCGGATGGCGGGCGGCGCCGCCTGCACGATCGCCTGGCTCACGCGCTGCGCACCGCGATCCGGGACGGCCGGCTGGCGGAGGGCGCCGCCGTGCCACCGAGCCGAGCGCTCGCTGAGGAGCTCCGCTGCTCACGTTGGGTCGTGACGGAGGCGTACGGGCAGCTCATCGCGGAGGGTTACCTCTCCGCCCGGGTGGGTTCCGCGACGCGTGTCTCGTGGTCACCGGACACCGCACCGCCGCGGCCTCGCGCGCAGCGCGCACCGGCACGGCCGCCGATCCGGTACGACCTCGCACCCGGCCTGCCCGACCTGCGGGCGTTTCCCCGCCGCCGCTGGGCGGACGCCGTCCGGGCGGTCACCGGCTCGGCCGTCCACTACGACCTCGGCCTGCCCGACCCCGCCGGGCACGCGGTGCTGCGTACCACCGTCGCGCAGTACCTGCGGCGCTCGCGCGGCGCGGACGCGCACACTGCGACCGTGTCCGTGTGCGCGGGCGTCACCGACGGTCTGGTACGCACGTGCCGCGCGCTGCGCGCCGACGGGATCGCCGACCTGGCGGTGGAACACCCGGGCTGGGGGCGGCTGCGGGACGCCGCGACCAGCGCCGGCCTACGCGTACACCCGGTGCCCGTGGACCACGACGGCCTCCACGTCGACGACCTCGCGCGTACGCCGGCCCGGGCCGTCGTCGTCGGCGCGGCACACCAGTTTCCCACCGGCACGGTGCTGTCCCCGGCACGCCGGGCACGTCTGGTGCGCTGGGCCCGCGAGGTGGACGGCTTCGTCATCGAAGACGACTACGACGCCGAGTTCCGCTACGACCACCACCCCGTCGCCGTCATGCAGGGGATGGACCCGAGCCGGGTCTTCCTCCTCGGCTCGGTCAGCAAGACGCTGTCGCCGGCCCTCGGCCTGGGCTGGCTGGTCGCGCCTGCCGCGATGACCCCGGTGCTCCGGGCAGCGAACCTCGTCGCCGCCGCGCCACCGGTGCTGGACCAACTCGCGCTCGCCACCTTCATCGACCGCGGATGGTACGACGCCCACCTGCGCGCGGCGCGGCGGCGGTTCCGATCCCGGCGCGACCTGCTGGTCCGGACGCTCGGCGCCCAGGTGCCGGAGGGCCGGGTCGCCGGCACCGCCGCCGGGCTGCACATCCTGCTCCACCTACCGGACGGCGCCGACACCCGCGGGGCGGTCCGGGCGGCGGCCGCCGCCGGGCTACACCTGGCGGACCTCGACGACTATCGCGCGCATCGGTCGGCGGAACCCGCTCTCGTCCTCGGGTACGGCAACATCAGCGACACGGAGATCCCCCCGGCCGTCGCGCTCCTGCGCGAAGCGTTGCGTTCACCGATGGCCTCGCCACCAACGCGTAAGCACAGCTGAGTCATGACGATCGCTGACGCGGGGTTCATGCCTGGCATCGAGCTGTCCCAGGTATGGTCACGAAGTTGACGTACGAGACCGCCCGGTATGGCGGCACCCTGCGCGAGGTCCCGGCCCCCAACTCGTCCCGGCGCTGTTCCCGCGTGCGGCCTCATCACGCCCGGCAGCCGGCCCGCTGCCGCAAGGTAAGCAGGAATCTCCCGGCTTCAGCCGGGAGAGCACTTCAAGACCGGTCGTCGAGGATGTCGTGGGCTTTGCGGGTCGCGGCGCGGTTCCAGCGGCGCTGTTCCTTGAGCTTCGTCCGGTTCTTGGGGATGAGCTGGTTCTGCATGCGTACGTCGATGGCGTGCACGGTGCGGACGTAGCCGGTCTTCTGCTTGCAGCGGGCGTCGGCGATCGCGGTCTTCCTCTCGAGGGCGGTCGGCTTGTTCGGGTCGTACTGCGGATCGTCCAGCCGTCTCTGCAGCTCCGGGGCATCGCGGTCGCGGCCGGCCTCGGCGTCCTTGGGGGTGGCGTAGTGGTAGCCCGCTTTCCGCATACAGGCCGACCACGCCTTGTCCGCCTTTTTCCAGGCGGGGTCCCGCATGCCCTGGCGCAGGCTCTTGGTCTCCAGGTTCAGGACCGGATCCTTCCGGTCCTGGCGGTTCGACCCGAAGATCGTGCGGTCCGCGTCGCCGAGACAGCCGCGTTTCGGGATCCGGTGGCCGTGCACGGTCTTCGGATCCTCCCTGACGAACTCGCCGGTGAGCGCGAGGTGTTCGGAAAGGGACCACTTCTTCTCCGGGTAGAGGCGCGCGTTCTCGGCCTGCGCCCCCTGATAGCCGTACCGCGCGGCCTGCTCGGGATCCTGGACGCCGTAGCGGAAGTTGTCCGAGGAGTACGCGACGAGCATCACCACGCCCGTGCCGGCGGGGCGTTTTGGCCACGCGGGTAGCGGGTCGATGTCGAGGTTCTTCAGGCTGTCGAAGCCGAGACGGACCATGCACTCCTTGGCGAGCGTCCACCGGGCCCTGCCGACCGTAAGGCTGTCGTCGTCGGGCATGTCGTACGCGGCCAGCGGCAGGAACCTCGGGTCGTCCGACGAGGTGGGCCGCGCGGGGGACGCGGGCGGATCGGTCTGCTGCCCGCACGCCGCGAGGGCGAGGCCTGAGGCGAGGACCAGTAAGAGGGGGACGTCTCTGCGCATCGGGCCAGCTCATCAGGACCCGGCGTACGCGACTGTGGTGGAGGCCATAGTTCCGGGTCACAGCCGGATCACAGGTCCGGGACCGATCAGCGATGACGATCTACGACAGTTGTGACTGCGGGCTCAGCTCTGGAAGAGGTCGATGCGGTTGCCGCTGGGGTCGGTCAGGCAGGAGGAGCGGGGCTTCCAGGGCCGGTCGACAGGAGCCTCGACCTCGGTCGCGCCCGCGTCGAGCGCCCGTTGGTGCACCGTGTCGAGATCGGCGACCAGGAGACCGAACCGTGAAGGGCCTGCGGGGCCGGGGTGGTCGGGTTCGTGCGCGACGGTCAGCAGGAAGAATTCCTCACCGGGCCAGGTCCCGATCTGGAAGGAGAAGATCTCCTCGTTGAACTCCGCCGCGAACACTTGTCCGTAGAAGGCCCGCGCTTCGTTCAGATCGTGGACGTTGATGGTCACCTGGACGATGCGCGGGCTGGTCACCTGGGGCACAGCGACTCCATGTTCGATGAAGTGATCCACGGTGTGGACCATGCGGGACAGGGTGTGGGCACGTTCTGCCAGCTCCTGGCGGTGGCGGGCGAGGACGGCCTGGCCAGTGACGGGGTCCGGGGCATCCAGGAGCCGGCGGATCTCGTGGAGTGGCAAGTCGACCTTGCGCAGGGCGCCGATCAGTCGGGCGCGTTGGACCTGGTCCGGTCGGTAGCGGCGGTAGCCGGTGTCCGGGTCGACCACGGCTGGAGGCAGGAGGCCGACCTCGTCGTAGTGCCGCAGGGCGTGGAGGGACAGGCCACTGAGGAGCGCGAAGCTGCCGATGCTCAGGAGGTTGTCGTTGCTCACTCGAACAGCATCGGGTTTCGGGTTGCCCGAGAGTCAACCGCCGGCGGCGGACTCGGGCTTCGCCGATCACGTCGACGGCGGACGGAAACCCATCCGACCCGATGCCGACGCCCGTGATCTACTGCCGGTCATGCCGTTGCTGCTGCTGGATCTCGACAACACCCTGGTCGACCGCGATGCGGCCTTCCGCGCCGCCGTCGTTGCTTTCCTTGCCGAGTACGGCCTGCCCGACACCGACCTCACGTGGGTGATGACCGTCGACGCCGGCGGCTACACCGCCCGCGACGAGGTCGCCGCGGCCCTGGCCGACCGCTACGGGGACGTTGTGCCGACCGCCGCCATCCGTGCCCTGCTCGACAACGGCGCCGCCGATCGCGTCGTCCTGGCGCGCTCCTCCCGCGAGGCGCTGGGCACAGCACAGGCGGTCGGCTGGACCTGCGTGATCGTCACCAACGGCCGTACCGCCCAGCAAGAAGCGAAGATTCGTCACACCGGACTTGACCAGCTCGTACAGGGCTGGGTCATCTCCGAAGACGTCGGCCACAAGAAACCGGCCCCAGAGATCTTCCAGGCGGCGGCGGAAACCGTCGGCGTCTCCCTCTCCGGCGCGTGGGTCATCGGCGACTCACCACATGCCGACATCGCCGGCGCCGACGCGCTCGGTCTTCGAAGCGTGTGGGTGTCGGACGGCCGGCGGTGGACCGAGGACTCCTGCCGGCCCACCCACATCGCCGACGACGTCGCCTCCGCGATCAGCCACGCCATCAGCTCACCGGGACAAGGCGCCCCCGGCCTGGCCCAGTTGGAGCCGCCCAGAGGGTTTCGCCGCTGAGGTGACTACGCCGGCGCGGCGCGGGCTATCAACGGCACGCCGCCCTCCGGAAGGAACACGACGAACTCCTGAGCACCGTGAACCACACGTGCCAGGCCCAGCCGGCCGCCGCCGCGCACCACGGGTGTGATCAGTTCACCACCCTCGACGATCCGATGGAGCTCCGCGTAGTGGCGCACCATCTGTTCCGTCGGCCCGTTGATCCAGAGCCGTACGTCGGCGCCCTGCCGGAGCGCCGCGAGCAGTTCGTCCCGCAGGCCACTCGGCGCCGCGTGTTCAAGCCGTCCGTGAAGGAGTTCTTGGACTCCCGGTTCGGTGGGCGCGTCGGCCGCCTTCGTCCTGCACTGCGGACACGCCTCTGCCTTCCTGGCGGAGAACAGGTGCCGGTACACGGTCACTTGATCCCGTGGGATGCCGCAGAGCGTGGCGTTCCCCGAGAGCGCGTGCTCCGCGGCCTGTGCGTCCGTCTCGCGGCACGCGGTAAACGACGCCGGCACGCGCGCGGCGGTGAATGACCAGTCTTGATGATCAGCCGTCGACATGGCCATCACCTTGGCACACGATGCCTCATTGGCACACGATGCCCCGACCCGTGAGTGAGGCTGATCGTATCGTCAAGATCAAGACCGCTTCAGCAGCCCGTCGACCGCCCGCCCGAACATCCCCCGGGCCACCCACCCCAGTGGCCGGTCGAAAGCGGTCGGCAGCCGGCGCACGCGCAGCTCCTCCCGCCACACCACCCGTGAACCTCCGTCCCCGTGCGGATGCACGGCAATGTCGGCCCACCCCGTCACGAACGTCCCGCGCTTGACCAGACGGCACATCCCGGAGTGTCCGTCCGTCGGCGGTCGCCAGGTCACGACCTCCATCGGGTCGTCGAAGGCGACGGGTCCGATCCCCGATCGCGCCACGAAGACCGTGCCCTCGCGGGTCGGCGGTGAGGTGACGACGGTGACCCGGGTGAGCGGTACGACGTCCCCGTGGCGTTCCCATGTCGTGAGCCGCCGCCAGACCTCGCTGACCGGACCCGGAGCTACGCGTTCCAGCTGGAAGAGGGCCACGGACCGATCGTAGGCAGGCCGGCCGAGCCCATGGGCGAAGCGGCTCCCGACGTCGTAACGGGTCACGGTGCCGCCCGGTTCGAGCAGTGAGCTCCGCTCGGCCGCTCCGTGGCCGAAAAGAGGTCGCCGCTCCCTCGCCGAACGCATGATCTCTATGCTGACGCCATGGTTGGTTTACCTCTCTCAGCGCTGGAAGTCGCGATGGTCCAGACGGGCGCCCGAGCCGTGGACACTCTGCGGGACACGGCGGCCTTCGCACAGGAACTGGAACGGCTGGGCTACCACCGGATCTGGTACGCCGAGCATCACCACTCGCCCGCTATCGGCGCGTTCCCACCCGTCGTGCTGACCGCGCACGCCGCCGCTTCCACCTCGGTCATCCGTCTCGGTTCGGGTGGAGTGCTGGCCCCCAACCACGCACCCATCATGGTGGCGGAGCAGTTCGGAACGCTGGCAGCCTTGCACCAGGACCGCATCGACCTGGGCATCGGTCGCGGTCCTGGCACCTTTGACGAGGCCACCGCACGGGCACTTCGCCGCGGAGCCGGACCGGCGACGGATGCTGAGTACCAAGGCGACATAGCCGCGATCCTGTCATTTCTGGTCGACGAAGTCGCACTCGGCCCGCTGCCGGAGCCATGGCTGCTGGCCTCCAGCACCGCGGGTGCCGCTCTCGCCGCGGGACTCGGCCTGCCGGTCGCCGTCGCACACCACATCCGGCCGGACAACACCCGTGCGGTCCTGGAGCGTTACCGGGAGGCGTTCACCCCATCCCGTTGGTGCGAGCAGCCTCGGGTGCTGTTGTGCGTGGAGGCGGTGTGTGCCGAGACGGAAGAAGAAGCCGCGTGGCGAGTCGGACCGATGGACGTCGTCAAGGCCGGGCTGCTCAAAGGACTGAGTGAGACGCCCTTCCCCACGCCGGCGGAGGCGGCCGTCCACGCCTTCACGGCGCAGGAGCGTCAGGCGCTGGCCGGCTTCCGTGCCCAGCAAGCGGTCGGAACGCCCCAGGCCGTCGTGGACCGGCTCACGCAACTGGCCGGTGAGACGGGAGCGGACGAACTGATGCTGACCACACCCGTCTACGACCTCCGCGACCGCATCCGTTCCTACGAACTCATCAAGAAACACTCAGAGGCCATGACAGCACCGTAGGAACCCGGAACGCAGAGCCCACCACGCCGGTCAAGCGCGACACCCGAAGCGCTCGACCGGCGTGGACGGCTTCGCGCCGTCCGTCACGTACGGCGCAGCCCGAGGTGCGGCCGACCTGCCGAGATGGTCGGCTGAGTCTGACTCTGCAAACCTGCCCGCAACGGAGCGCCACATGGCAATCATCGCGATCTTCGACCAACCCGGCATGACCCAGGCCCAGTACGAGCAGGTCGCCGACAAGGTGAACCAAGGCAAGGGCCTGGTCAAGAGCCCTACGGACTGGCCCGTACCCGGCCTCATCTCGCACACCTCCGCCCCCACTCCCGATGGCTGGTATGTCGCCGACGTCTGGGAGTCCGAAGAGGCGTTCCGACGGTTCAGCGAAATCGTCCTGCCTCTCCTGCGGGAGGCCGGTGCTCCAGAGGTGGAGCCGAAGATCTACCCGGTCTTCAACCTGGTGACGCCTTGACTTGCTCCTCGGGCTGAAGCCTGAGGATTCTGGCCTTGTCGTCCGTTGCTGTGCCGCTAGGCGGCACAGGTTTCGGGCGGGGATCCGTGGCTTCCAGTCCCACTCCATGCACGGCCTCGGTGTTTCCTGTCCGTCGGTGACCGGGCGAGCCGGAGGTCAGACGTCCAGCAGGTCCCGCGCCCGAACCGGCAGCCCGGTCTCGAACGACCGGTTGGCCGCCAGTCCCGTCACCAGGGACCGCGCTCCGTCCGTCGCGTCGGCCGCGCGCCCCAGGGCATCAGGGGCGCCGGTCCGCTCGCCGAACAGATCCGCCAGCATCCGGACGTCCCCGCCGCCGTGCCCTCCCTCGCCGGTCGCGACCTTCACCTCACGCGGACGCTCCCAGAAGCGCCGTAGCAGCAGTTCGGTGCGGCCCACGTCCTCGCCGACCGCCGAGCCGTGCATCACGGGGCCCGAGCCCTCCGCCCGGGCGTCCGGGCGGACCCATGTCGTCTCCTCGACCAGCAGTTCGAGCCGCCCCTCGCTGCCGTTGAAGCAGACCCGGTAGCCCTCCCAGGGGGCGTACGCCGTGAGGTGGTACGTCAGGGTCGCACCGGACGCGTACCGCACGAGTACCGCCATGTCGTCCTCGATGGTCACGCCGGGCCCGAAGACGTTCTGGTCGCGGTGGTAGCCGTCCTCCCGCTCGGCGTCGAGATACAGCGCGCTGAGCACGGGCGAGTCCGCGAGGTGTACGGCGAAGGGGTCGCCGTCGGCCGCGGGGGAGCCGTGGGCCCGGGTGTAGGGGCGGGCGAGGCCGCGGCGCCGGCCCGCGGTGTCGCCGTAGAAGAACAGGCCGCCCTGGGCGTAGACCGTCTCGGGCTCGGTGCCCAGCCACCAGTTGACGAGATCGAAGTGGTGGGTGGCCTTGTGGACCATCAGGCCACCGGAGTTGGCCTTGTCGCGGTGCCAGCGGCGGAAGTAGTCGGCGCCGTGCCGCAGATCGAGCAGCCACTCGAAGTGCACGGAGCCGACCTCGCCGATCTCACCGGCCGCGATGGCCTCCCGTACGGCTGAATGGACGGGGTTATAGCGGTAGTTGAAGGCGACCCGCACCTCGCGGCCGGTGCGCCGCTGGGCGTCCAGGATGCGGCGGGCCTTGTCGGCGTCCGTGGTCATCGGCTTCTCGGTGACCACGTCGCAGCCCGCTTCCAGCGCGCGCACGATGTAGTCGTCGTGGGTACGGTCCACGCTGCAGACGACGACGAGGTCGACACGTTCGCGGCGCAGCATCTCGTCGAAGTCCTCGGCCGCGTACGCCGGTACGGGCTCCCGGCCGGGCCTGTCGGCGGCCAGCCAGTCGTTGTGGACGGCCATGCGGTGCGCGTTGACATCGCAGAAGCCCACCAGTTCCGTACGGTCCGCGTGCGGGCCGGTCAGCGCCTGGGTGAAGAGCTGGGCACGGGCGCCCAGGCCCACCACGGCGCAGCGGCGGGGGCGTGCGGGGTCGGCGGTCATGCGGTCTCCGTTTCCCGGCGGGCGTGCCTCGGTGCGGATGAGATGGGTGACAGCGGCAACGATTGCATGTGAGGGTTCCCGGGACAAGGGGTGCTCCTGGTGTACAACTCCCTGTTGGCTGGCCGTTGATTGGCTCTTCTTCATTGACTGGGTGGCTGCTACGGGCGTAGTTTCCGGGCCCATTGGAAATGAACTGGCAACGTTTGCACCAACCCAGCCGGCCCGCTGCCCCCGCATGCCCGTCAGTCCCGCCGAGCGGAGGTCGCATTTCCGTTTCTCGCTACACGGGTCTTGTAGTGACATCCGGACGTTCCCTAGGGTCGACCTGGGTGCAAGCGCTTTCTTACTGGGAGAGGTGACTCTGCGTATGCCCGGAAACAGGACAACGAGGTCCTGCGCGACGGCCGCGGTGCTGGCACTCTGTGCGGCGCTCTCCGGCTGTTCGGGGTCCGGCGACTCGGGCGGCGGCGGCAAGGCCGTGCTCCGCTACACCTGGTGGGGCAACCCGGACCGGGCGGCCCGCACCGAGGAGGCGGTCGCGCTGTTCGAGAAACAGCACCCCGGCATCGACGTACAGACGTCGTTCGCGGGATACGACGCGTACAAGCAGAAGCTGGCCACGCAGGCCGCCGGCGGTGACGCCCCCGACGTGATGCAGCTCGACTACCGCATGATCGACCAGTACGCGTCCGGCGGCGTGCTGCTGGACCTGGCGAAGCAGCGGTCCGCGCTGAGCACCGCCGACATCGACGCGGGGCTGCTGGCCACGGGCGTCGTGGACGGCAAGCAGTACGCGGTTCCCCAGGCACGCGGCACCGAGACCATCGTGTACGACGCGAAGCAGTGGAAGGCCACGGGCGTCGAACTGCCGCGCGAAGGCTGGACATGGAGCGACTGGGCCGACACCATGCGCGCCCTCGCGAAGAAGTCCGGCAAGCCCGGCGGCACCGACCCGGGCTGGAGCGAGGACGCCTTCGAGGTGTGGCTCCGTGGCCAGGGCAAGAACCTCTACACCAAGGACCAGCAACTCGGCTTCGACGCCGACGACTTGACGAAATGGTGGACCTTCACGGACAAGCTGCGCCGCGAGGGAGCCGTCTCGCCCGCCGAACAGACCACCCAACTCGACAGCACCGTCGAGAACACGCCGCTCGGGCGCGGCGGCAAGGCGATCTCCGACAACAACTGGGACGCGCCGTCCAGCGGCTTCCTGGCCCTCGTCCCGAGCGGAGTCACCCTCGCGCCCATGCCGTCGGGTGAGGACGGCACGCCCGGCCAGTACTTCAAGCCGTCGATGTTCATGGGCATCGCGGACAACTCCGGATACCCCAAGCAGGCCGCTCAGTTCATCGACTTCATGCTGAACGACGCCGACGCGGCGAAGATCCTCGGCGCGACCCGCGGCATCCCCGTCAACGAGTCGATCCGCGAGGCGATCACGCCCGAGCTGAAGGACTTCGACAAGACGGTCGCCGACTTCCAGGCCTCCCTGGACGGCGACCTCAACGCCCCGCCGAAAGCGCCCCCTTCGGGCGACAACGCGCTGCAGACCACCTTCCAGCGCGACTACGACCAGGTGTCGTACGAGCGGATGTCGCCCCGCGAGGCGGCCGAGAACTTCATCACCGAGGCGAAGGCGGAGCTGAGGTCATGACCACCACCGAGATACCGACGGCCGCGCGTGCTCGGCAGGACGCCGCCGTGAAGAAGCCACCGCGCCGCAGGCGCGAAGGCGCCGCCTGGGTGTTCCTCTCCCCATGGGTCCTCGGCGCGTCCGTACTGACCCTGCTCCCGATGGCCGTCTCGCTCTATCTCTCCTTCACCGACTACGACCTGTTCAACCCGCCCCAGTGGGTGGGCCTGCGCAACTACACGCAGATGTTCACCGAGGACCCGCGCTACTGGCGCTCGGTCGTCGCGACCCTCACCTACGTCGTGATCGCCGTGCCCCTCCAACTCGGCCTGGCCCTGATCGTCGCGCTCGCCCTGAAGTCCATGCGACGGGGGAAGGGTTTCTACCGCTCGGCCTTCTACGCGCCGTCCCTGCTCGGCGCCTCGATGTCCATCGCCCTCGTGTGGCGGGCGATCTTCAACGACGGCGGCACCGTCGACAACCTGCTCGGCACCGGCGGCTGGGTCAACCAGCCCGGCTGGGCGCTGTTCGCCGTCGTGCTGCTGACGGTGTGGCAGTTCGGCGCGCCGATGGTCATCTTCCTCGCCGGTCTCCAGCAGATCCCTTCGGAGCTCTACGAGGCGGCGGCCGTGGACGGGGCGAGCCGATGGCGGCAGTTCCTGTCCATCACCGTGCCGATGCTGTCCCCGGTGATCTTCTTCAACCTGGTGCTCGAGACCATCAAGGCCTTCCAGGTCTTCACCCCCGCCTTCGCGATCAGCGCGGGCAAGGGCGGCCCGGCCGACTCGACGCTCTTCTACACCCTCTACCTCTATGACCGAGGCTTCGTCGCCTCGCACATGGGCTACGCCTCCGCGATGGCCTGGACGCTGCTCCTCGTGATCGGCGCCGTCACCGCCGTGCTGTTCCGCACCTCGCGCTCCTGGGTCTTCTACGCTTCCGAGGGGGACCGATGACCACCGCAACTCCCGCCGTCCGCAAGCCCGTTGCCTGGCGTCGCGTCGCCCTGTACGCCGGCTGTCTGGCCGCCCTCCTGGTGATGCTGTATCCGCTGGCGTGGCTGCTCGCCACCTCGCTCAAGCCCGCCGACGAGGTGATCGCGAGCCTCGACCTGCTGCCCAGCAGCCTGGAGTGGTCCAACTACTCGACCGCTCTGGAGGGCGTGAACGAGGTCTCCGTGTGGCGGTTGCTCGGCAACTCCCTGTTCATCGCGGGCGGCGCCGTCATCGGCAACGTACTCAGCTGCTCCCTGGCCGCTTACGCCTTCGCGCGCCTGCGCTTCCGCTTTCGCGGGCCGCTGTTCGCCTTCATGATCGCGACGATCATGCTGCCGCACCACGCCGTGCTGATCCCGCAGTACATCCTCTTCAACCAGCTCGGCATGGTGAACACCTACTGGCCGCTGATCCTGCCCAAGTTCCTTGCCACGGAGGCCTTTTTCGTCTTCCTCATCGTGCAGTTCATGCGGGGACTGCCGCGTGAGCTGGAGGAGGCGGCGCGGATCGACGGCTGCGGGCCGTTCCGCAGTTTCTTCCTGGTCATCCTGCCGCTGACCCGTCCCGCGCTGATCACCACGGCGATCTTCACCTTCATCTGGACCTGGAACGACTTCTTCACCCAGCTGATCTATCTCTTCTCGCCCGAGAAGTTCACGCTCACACTGGCGCTCAGGCAGTTCGTGGACGCGTCCAGCCAGTCCGCCTTCGGCCCGATGTTCGCCATGTCGGTGATCGCGCTGCTGCCGATCGTGCTGTTCTTCCTGGCCTTCCAGCGGTTCCTGGTCGAGGGCATGGCGAACTCGGGGGTCAAGGGATGAGCGCCGGGCAGACCCGCGAGGCGGGCGAGATCTTCGGACCGCGGATGACCCTGTTCGCGGACGTACTGAGTGTGGGTGTGTGCACGACCCTCGTGTCGCTGCCGGTCGTCACGCTGCCGGCGGCGCTGTCCACGGCGTGCGCGGTCCTGCGCGGGACGCGGGAGGACCGGCCCGCCACGGCGGGACGGTACGTGGCGGAGCTGCGGCGACGGCTGCGGGCCGGTGACCTCGTGGCCGGTGTGCTGTCCACGGCGGGCCTGCTGCTGGTGCTGGCCGACCTGGCGCTGGCCGGCGCCGGGCTGCCGGGCGCGCCGCTCTTCGCCGCAGTCGCCGCCTGCATCGCCGCGTACGCCGCTGTCGTGGGCCTGCGCGCCTGCGCCCGCCCCGAGTCGCTCACCGACTGGCGTGCCGCGGTGCGCGCGGCGGCCCGGGACGCCGTACGGGACGTGGAGGGCTCCGGCCTCGTACTCCTCGCGGTGGCGGCGGCCGCGCTGTGCGCGTGGATGCTGCTGCCGCTGGCGTTCCTGGTTCCCGGGCCGCTGGCGATGGCGCTGACGGCGATCGACGTACGGCTGCCCTCCCACTCCGACACCGCTCGAAAGAAGGCCGCATGATGGGCCGCAGGACCTTCCTCACCTCCGCGACCACCGGGGTCACCGCCGCGGCCGCCACAGCTGCCACCGGTCAAGGAACCGCCGTGGCAGGCACGGGAGTCGAGGCGGCCGGGGAGGACACCGACTTCCTCACCTTTCTCACCGCCGCCGCGGACGCCCGCGCCACATCGATCCTCGACGGGTACGGCGCGTACCTCACCGAACTGCGTGACAGGGGCAAGGCGCGCTCCTCGGCCCGTGCGCTGCGCACCCTCACCTCGGTCTATGTGCACGACGGCTCGGCCCATCACCGTGACGGCGCGCTGCTGGGGCCGTTGGGGGAACTCGCGGACGCGCTGGCTGAGGAGCAGTTCGACGACGGGCTCTGGGACCAGGGCGCGGCCCACTCGCCGCCGGACACCGCGTTCTCGATCGTCGACCTGAACCTGGCGTACAGCCTGCTCGACGAGGACGATCACCGGCCGACGGAGAAGCTGCGGGCGACCGTCGAGGGGATCCTGCGCTCGGCCGGCCCGGGGCTCGCCACCGGTGGGCTGCACACCCCGAACCATCGATGGCTGGTGTGCGCGGCGCTCGCCCGCATCCACCACCGCTGGCCCGACCCGGCGTACCGGCGGCGCGTCGATGCCTGGCTCGCGGAGGGCATCGACCAGCTGCCGGGCGGCGAGTACAGCGAGCGCAGCCCCAACTACGCGGCGGCGGTGTCCAATCCGGCCCTGCTGACCATCGCCCGTTTCCACAACCGTCCGGACCTGTACGGACACGTCCGCGACAACCTCAACGCCTCTCTCTACGTCATCGAGCCCAACGGCGAGGTGGAGACGGTCCATTCACGACGCCAGGACCAGACGACGCCGTGTCACCTTCCCGAGTTCTGGCTCCAGTACCGGGAGTTGGCGATCCGCGACGGTGACGGGCGGTTCGCGGCGGTGGCCGCGCTGCTGCGGAAGCGGGGGACCGGGCAGGCCTTCGGCGAGACCCCGCTGGGCGACCGACTGGCCGAAGTCCTGGACCGGCCCGAACTGGCCCGGGAACTGCCGCGAGCCACCGAACTGCCCACGGACTACGAGCACCACGACCCGAGCTGCGCGCTGGTGCGCGTACGCCGCCAGGACGCCACGGCGAGCGTCTTCGGCGGCACCGACTTCCCCGACGTGCACGCCATCTCCTCCGGGCTGTCCACCAACCCCACCTTCTTCAAGATGCGCAAGGGTGCGGCGATTCTGGACTCGCTCCGGCTGGCCCCACAGTTCTTCGCGCTCGGTCACTTCCGTGCGGAGAACCTGGAGCGAGCGGCGGACGGGGGCTGGCGGCTCACCGCCGAGGTCCGGGGCGCGTTCCACCAGCCCCTGCCGCCGCAGCACCACCGCCGTGACGGCCTTTACCCGCTCACCGACGACGGCCGCTTCTGGTCGGCGATGGACTTCCCGCACCGGCCGAAGGAGTACCGCACGCTCCGCACCGAAGTGATGGTGAGGGAGGCGGCGGACGGCTCCTGGACGCTTGACGTCGAACTGAGCGGCTCCGAGGTGCCGTTCGCCCTGGAGCTCTGCTTCCGCCCCGGCGGCACCCTGACCGGCGACGGCCTGGAAACCGTCACCGGCTCCCCGGACACGTACCAACTCGTCGGCGGAGAAGCCACGTACGCCGTCGGCGACGACCGGATCACCTTCGGCCCCGGCAACGGCAAGGGCGGGAAGCAGCCGCCGGTGGTGGACGCGGGCGAGCGGTACTCCTGGATGAGCGGTTCGCTCACACCGGCCGGCATCCGGGTCCTGATCACCGGGAGGTCGCCGCTGACGTACCGGCTGAGTCTGCGCTGACCCCGGTCGCGTCGCCGACCGGGTCAGCGACGAGCGCGGGCCAGCAAGGCGGCGTGCGGCAACGTCAGCACGCCGTCGGAATCGGCGAACTCCGAGCTGAACACATCGAAGTGGCGCTTGATCTCGGCACGCTTCCCGGGCGGCTGGCTCTGCACGTGCTGCCCGATGGAAGCCACGCCGGCCGCCGGTCCGCTCCACCATTCCTCGGCACTGGCACGGTGGTTCCACCTGAGCGTCTCGCAGGACGCGTCGCGCAGCCCCGCCGTCGCCAGCAGCTTCGTAAGGCCGCGCTCATCTCGTGGGAAGTCGTCCTCAGGCGCGAGGGACGGCAGGTGGGGTGGCCGTACGGCGCCCGCCGCCTGAAGGGCACGGCCGATGAGGGCCTGCCCTGCCGCGGGAGGTGCCGCCCAGATCGTCAGCGCGATCCATCCGTTCGGCCGTGCCACGCGGCGCAACTCGGCCAGCGCTTTCTTGGGCCGGCCCACGTGGTTCAGCACGAAGTTGGCGACGACGGCATCGAACTCCCCGTCTTCGAAGGGAAGTTCCGGCAGGGCGGCGACCCGGATGTCCGCCGCGGGCTCCGCCTGCCTGGCCAGCTCGACCATGCCGGGCTCCGCGTCGACGGCCGTCACCGTCGCCCCGCGGGACCGCGCGGCAACGGCCACGGTCCCGGGCCCGGTGCCCACATCCAGCATCCGCACGTCCGGGCCCACTTCGGCGGCGTCCAGCAGCTTCGGCACCGGCCAGGCACACAGCCGGGCGAAGCTCCCGGCATAGGCGGCGGCCCGACCCGCCCAGATCAACCGCTCACT
Source organism: Streptomyces montanus (assembly GCF_005786655.1). Lineage (NCBI taxonomy): Bacteria > Bacillati > Actinomycetota > Actinomycetes > Kitasatosporales > Streptomycetaceae > Streptomyces > Streptomyces montanus. The sequence continues at coordinate 109,531 of NZ_VBZC01000007.1, read as the reverse complement.
CTCGTCGAACTCTGTCACCGCCACCGGCCTCACCTCCCTCACTTCCCGAACCACCCGAAGATCGACACGACCGGCAGGACCTTAGCGCACCGCTTGCTGTGGGGGACGGGCCGCCACCGTCATGTGCCCTCTTGAAGGGGACGGCCGGTGGCCTCGGCCCAGTCGGCGGGCCCGCCGTCGAGGACCGCGAGGTCCTGGTGTCCGGCGCGCTGGAGGACGCTGGCGGCGGTCATGGCGCGCAGGCCGCGCCCGCAGTGCACGACCGCGCCGCCCGGTGCCTCACCGGTACGGGCGGGGAGTTCGCCGAGTTCGATGCCGACCGATCCGGGGATGTGTCCGGCGCCGCGCTCGGCCCGCTGGCGGACGTCGAGGACGGGACGGTCGGCCAGGCGGTCCGCGGTCAGCAGCTCGACGCGCTGCTGCTCGCCGCCGTCGGCGGTCCAGGCCGCCATCGGGAGGTGACCCGGCAGCCGCTCGTAGCCGATCTTCAGAGCCTGCCAGGTGAGTTCGGTGAGGTCCTGCCCGGGTGCCGTGACGAAGACGAGGGGTACGTCGTCGGGGAGCAGCCAGCCCAGCCAGGTGGCGAACTGGTCGCGCAGCGGGATGGCGAGGGCGCCGGGGACATGACCGGCGGCGAAGTCCGCGACCGGCCGTACGTCGACCACCTGCGCGCCCTCGCCGAGCAGCCGGCGCACCTCGGCCACCGTGAGCGCGGCGAGTCCGGGTGCGGAGCCGAGAACGGCGGGGCCGCGCCGGTTGGCTTCGGCGAGGCGGGCGAAGTACGCCGGGTAGGAGCCGAGTCCGCCGAGCAGCTGCCGTACGAAGGTGTCCTCGTCCGGTGCGGCGAGCAGCTGGTTGGACCGCCGTTGATCGCCGATCGTGGTGGTGCGCTCGGCCCCGGGCGGGGCGGAGCAGAACGAGCCCGCGCCATGGGTCGGCCAGACGGCCACCGGGTCCGGCAGCTCGGCCAGGCGTCGCAGGGACCGGTACTGGGCGCGGGCGAGCTCTTCGGCCCGGTCGCCGCCGAGCAGGTCGGTGCGGGCGGCCGAGCCGACGATCAGCGAGCCGCCGGTGAAGACGCCCAGCTCCCGGGCGCCGTCCAGCAGCAGGAAGGACAGATGCTCGTCGGTGTGGCCGGGGGTGGCCAGCGCCCGCAGGGTCAGGCCGCCCAGATCGACCTCGTCGCCGTCGCCCAGGCCCTGGTGGGGGAAGGCCCGGTGTCCGGCGGCGGAGGCCAGCACCGCGGCGCCGTCGTCGTGGGCGAGCTGCACGGAGCCCGAGAGGAAGTCGGCGTGCAGGTGCGTGTCGGCGGCGAAGGCCACCGTGAGCGTGAGCCCGTGCCGTTCGGCGGCGGCACGCACAGCCCGCAGGTCGCGACTGGCGTCCACGGTCAGCGCCCGGCCGTCGCCCAGGTCGACGAGGTACGCGCTGTTGCCCAGCCCCTCGTCGACGAGCGGAATCAGATGATCGTCGGCGAAGCCCATCAGGTCCTCCGACTACCACGGTAGGGGCTGGGCCGCCACGGCGCCCATCGGCCTGACTCCGGTGTCCACCGCCTCGGCTCCGGCGCCCACCGGCCGTACCTGACTACGCCCGTCAGGCCGGCGTGACCTCGACCGGGAGCTTCTTGACGCCGTTGACGAAGTTGGAGCGGACGCGGGGGACGTCGCCGGCGAGGCGGATGTCCGCGAGGCGCGGGATCAGCTCCTCGAACATGATGCGGACCTCGGTGCGGGCGAGCAGGTTGCCCAGGCACAGGTGGGGGCTGCCCTTGCCGAAGGTGACGTGGTCGTTGTGCTCGCGGCTGACGTCGAAGTCGTAGGGGTTGCCGAAGACCTTCTCGTCGCGGTTGCCGGAGGCGTACCACATGACGACCTTGTCGCCTTCCTTGATCCGCTTGCCGCCGAGTTCGACGTCGCGGGTCGCTGTGCGGCGGAAGTGATAGACGGGGGAGGCCCAGCGCAGGAACTCCTCGACCGCGGTGGGGATGAGGGAGGGGTCGGCCTGCAGCCTGGCCAGCTGCTCGGGGTGCTGGATGAGCGCGAGCATGGAGTGGGAGATGGTGTGCCGGGTCGTCTCGTTGCCGGCCACCACCAGCAGCAGGAAGTAGTTGTCGAAGTCCTGCTCGGACAGCGGGATCCCGTCGCGCGGCGTCTGGTTGACGAGCCGGGAGACCAGGTCGGTGCCGTCCCCGCCGCGCCGCTGCCGGGCCAGCTCCCGCCCGTACTCGAAGACTTCGAGCGAGGCGGGGGAGCGGAACGGCAGGTCGCGGTACTTCTCGCTCTCCTCGCTGTGCAGCAGTACGTCGGCGTAGTCGGGGTCGGTGTTGCCGATGATCCGGTTGCCCCAGTCGATGAGCTGCTGGTTGTCCTCCGGCGGTACGTCGAGCAGGCGGGCCAGGACGTTGATGGGGAAGTCGGCGGAGACCTCGGCGACGAAGTCGAAGGTGCCCTTGGCGAGCGCGGCGTCCAGGGTGGTGGCGGTGAGGCCGCGCAGGAAGTCGGCGTACTGGTTGATGACGACCTGGCCGAACTGGCGCTGCAGCAGGCTGCGCAACGCGCGGTGACGCACCCCGTCCAGCTCCAGGATGGAGGCCCGCTTCTTGATCTGGTCCTCGTCGACTTCTTCGAGGTTGACGAACTTCGTCGAGGTGAAGGTCGCGGCGTCGCGGTCGACGGTGGCGATGTCCGCGTGCCGGGTGACGGCCCAGAAGCCGGAGTTGGGGGCCTCTTCGGGCTGCCAGTGGACCGGGTCCTCGTGTCGGAGGGTGTGGAACATCCGCCACGGGGTGACGCCGTCGAGGAACTTGTCGTTGTCGGCGAGGTCGACCTCGGCGAGCGGCATGGGCTCGAAGGGGTTCGTCATGAAGTGCTCCTGAAGGCGGGACGGATCATCAGAGGTGGGAGGAGTACTCCGCGAACTCCCAGTCGGTGACATGGCGGTTGAAGCGGGCGACCTCGTCGCGCTTGTAGGTGAGGAAGGATTCGGTGAAGTCCTTGCCGAGGGCCGCGGTGAGGGCTTCGTCGGCCTCCAGGGCGTCGAGCGCGGCGGACAGCGTCGTCGGCAGCATCCGGGACTTCTCGGTGTCGTAGCCGTAGCCCTCCAGCGGGGCCGGCGGCTCCTTGCCCTCCCGTACGCCGAGCAGTACGGCGGCGCAGAGAGCGGCGATCGCCAGGTACGGGTTGGCACTGGCGTCGCCGAGGCGCACTTCGAGGCGGGCGCCGGAGCCGCGCTCGGGCGGGATACGGACCATGGCGCTGCGGTTGTCCAGGCCCCAGTCGATCAGCCAGGGGGCGAGGGTGTCCGGGCCGAACCGCTTGTACGAGTTGACGGTCGGGTTGAGCAGCGCGGCCAGGGCCGGGGCGTGCGCGAGGATGCCGGCGATGGCGTGGCGGCCGGTGTCCGACAGCCCGAAGGCACCGGCCGGGTCGTCGAAGACGTTGCGTCCCGCATCGCCCTCGGTGGACTCGCCGGAGAAGTGCAGGTGGAAGCCCGAGCCGCCCGCGTCGTTGAACGGCTTGGCCATGAAGGTGGCCAACTTGCCTTCCTTGCGGGCGAGTTCCTTGACGGCCGCCTTGAGGAGGAAGGCGCGGTCGGCCGCGTCCATGGCCTCCGAGTGGGCCAGGTTGATCTCGAACTGTCCGGCGTCGAACTCGTGGTTCCCGGTGACCACGCGGATCCCGAGATCACGCAGGTGCCGCAGCGTTCGCAGCAGATGGTTGTCGGCGTCGGCGCGCAGCCCGGCGGTGTAGACGACACCGGCGTCGGCCTGCGCGTAGCGGCGCCAGCCGCCCGGCGATCCGGGGTCCTGGTCGAGCAGGAAGTACTCCAGTTCGGGGCCGATGACGGGCCGCAGACCCGCCTCCGTACACCGGGCGAGCACGGAGCGCAGCAGGTCGCGCGGCGACTCGGGGGAGGGGGAACCGGTGGCGGGGTCGAGGGTGTCGCCCAGGCACCAGGCGACGCCGGGCTCCCACGGCAGGGCGTGCAGGGTGCCGAGATCGGGGCGTACGCAGATGTCGGGCAGCCCGGCCTCCAGACCGCCGGTGACCGGGACGACCCCGCCCCGGGGAGTGGTGTGGTAGACGGCCCGGCAGAAGGCGAGCCCGTGGTCGCAGGCGGCGGGCAGATGGTCCAGCAGGACGTCACGGGCGCGGTCGGTGCCGATGAGATCCGGGTACGTCACCCGGACCACGTCGATGCCGTCGGCGGCGAGCCGCTCCATGTGGGGGCGGACTTCCGGAGTGTCTTGAGCGCTCACCGATGTCTCCTTGGCGGATGGGAACGGGGGCGTGGTGGCCGACGGTCCGGGGGGGGGCCGCCGGGCTGACGGCCTACCTGGCTATGGGGGCTGCCGAACTACGGGGGCTGCCGGTCGCGTGGCCCGGCGCAAGTCGTTTGATAGCAAACGATATGGACCACCCCGCCCACCCGCAAGAGGTGCGGGCCAAAAATTTATCCATACGGATAGCTATTGACCAGGGCTCGGCTGCTTCCTATGTTGTTTGAAGCCAAACGAGTAGGGGGTTCGCTTCCGCGGACCCCTTTGGCCCCGGGGCCCGGCCGCGCGCCGGGCCCTCTCTTCCCACCATCCCTCGCTCCGACGTACCTCACCTCCAGGAGGACCGGCCATGAAGGTCGTCGTCGACATGAACAAGTGCCAGGACCACGGCCAGTGTGTCTTCGCGGCCCCGGACGTCTTCCAGCTGGACGACAACGGGCGGCTGGCCTACGTCAGCGACCCGGACGACGCGCTGCGCGACGAGGTCGAGGAGGCCGCGGACGTCTGTCCGCTGCAGGCCATCCGGATCGAGGCCTGACATGACCACCGGACGCATCGTCGTCGCCGGCGCCTCCATGGGAGGTCTGCGCGCCGCCGAACAACTCCGCGCGGCCGGCTGGACCGGAACGATCACGGTCATCGGGGACGAGCCCCACATGCCCTACAACCGGCCACCGCTGTCCAAGGAAGTGCTGGCCGGGAAGGCACCCTTCGAGTCCCTGGCCTTCACTCCGAGGGCGAGCGCCGCCGATGTGGGGTGGCGGCTCGGCACCCCCGTCGCCGCTGCCCGCCTTGCCGAGCGTGTCGTCGTGCTCGACGGCGGCGAGGAGCTGCCCTTCGACGGCCTGGTGGTCGCGACGGGGATGCGCCCCCGGCGGCTGCGCCGCGCGGGCCCCTCGGCCGGCCGCCACACCGTACGCACCCTCGGTGACGCCGAGGCCCTGCGGGCCGAGCTGACCCGGCCGGGCGCGCGGGTCGTCGTCATCGGCGCCGGATTCATCGGCTGCGAGGTGGCCGCCACCGCGGTCGGTCTCGGCGTCGACGACGTCACCGTGGTCGACCCGCTGCCGCTGCCCATGGTCGGACCGCTCGGCGAACTGCTGGCCGGTGCGCTGCGCAGGCGGCACGAGGAGCGCGGCGTGCGCTTCGCGCTCGGCACGGGCGTGGCCGGCTTCGAGGGCGAGGACCGTGTCACCGGTGTCGTCCTCGGCGACGGTACGGTCCTTCCGGCCGACGTGGTCGTGGAGTCCGTCGGCTCGGTCGCCAACACCGAGTGGCTGGACGGCAACGGTCTCGACCTGTCGGACGGGGTGCTGACCGACGCACTGCTCCGGGTGGGCGGATGGCCGTACGTCGTCGCGGTCGGCGATGTCGCCCGCTTCCCCAACGCCCGCTACGACGGCGTCCCCCGCCGCGTCGAGCACTGGTCCATCCCCACCGACACCGCCAAGCACGCGGCCAGGGTTCTCGTCGCCCATCTGGGCGGTGACCCCGTCGACCTGACCCCCTTCGCGCCGCTGCCCACCTTCTGGAGCGACCAGCACGACTTCCGGCTGCAGTCCTTCGGTGCGCCGGTACTCGGCCTCGACGACGTCCGCGTCCTGGACGGCGACCCGGAGGGTGACGTCCTCGTCGGCTACCACCGCGACGACCGTCTGACCGGCGTCGTCGCCCTCGGCGGTCGCGCCGTCGCGTCCGGTGCCGCCCGCTACCGCGCACAGCTGCTCAAGCAGCCCGCCCTCATCGCGTAAGGAACCGACCTCATGGCCAGCGTCCGTGGTTACCTCCACCCCAAGACGGCGTCCGGCGACTCGTCGCTGATCCCCTCGCCACCCTGGCTCTACTCCGGCGACCTACTCACTGTCGAGTACCGCACCGATCCGGCCCGTGTACGCGAACTCCTCCCCGAACCACTGGAGTTGGCCGACGAGGACCCCGGTGCGGTCGCGCTGATCTGGGCCGACTGGCAGTCCTGCTCGGCCGCGGGGGAGGAACTGCTGGATCCGGTGCTCTCCCAGTACAAGGAGGCGTTCGCCGTCGTCCGCTGCCGGTACAAGGGGCGGACGTACTCGCGCTGCGTCTACATCTGGGTCGACAAGGACTTCGCGATCGCGCGCGGGCTGCACCAGGGCTACCCGAAGAAGCTCGGCTCGATCCACCAGACGCGACCCCATCCGTACGGGCCCGCTCCGCGGATTTCGGCGGGGGCGCGGTTCGGGGCGACGTTGGCCGCGGCGGATCGGCGTCTCGCCCAGGCGGTGGTGACGTTGCGGGAGCCGTCCGAGAGCGGTGGCTTCGTGAACGGCCATCCGATGGCGCACCACCGTTGGCTGCCGTCCATCGAGAAGGGCAAGGGGCTGGCGTTGGACGAGCTCATCGAGTCCGGGGCGGCGTCCTTCGAGGGCGGCCAGCCGTGGGTGGGCGAGGCCGAGCTGGAGTTGTTCGAGGCGCCCACGGAGGAGCTTGCCCGGCTGGAGGTCCGGGAGCCGATCGCCGCCTACTACCGGCAGGTGGGGGTGGTTTGGGACGGCGGGCGGTTGTTGGAGTCCGGTACGTCCGGGGCGGAGTAGGCCGTCGTCGGTGCGCGGGTCGTGTGTGGCTCGTCGCGCCCACGCGGCGGAGCCGCATACGTCACAGCCCCGCGCCCCTGAGTAAGTCAGCGTCCCCCTCGTTTCACAGGAGCCCTTCTCATGCCCACGAAAATCTCCGTCGGCGGCGTTTCCGTCGACACCCGGCACTGGATCGGTGGCGAACGTGTCGCCTCCGCCGAGACCTTCGCCGACTCCTCGCCGATCGACGGAAGTGTCCTCGGTGAGATCTCGCGCGGCACTCCCAAGGAGGTCGCCGCCGCTGTCGCCGCCGCGAAGGCCGCGTTCCCGGCCTGGGCCGGTACCTCCCGCGCCGAGCGCGCCCGCACACTGCACGCCATCGCCGACGGCGTCGAGAAACGCCTCGAAGAGCTCGCGACCGTGGAGACCCATGACAACGGGGCTCTGCTGCGGTCGCACCGTCGGGGTGTGATGCCCCGTGTCGCGCACAACTTCCGGTTCTTCGCGGACTGGCTGCTCAAGCTGGACCACGAGGACTTCGAGACGCGGGGGCACACGAACCACGTCAGCTGGGATCCGGCGGGTCCGTCCGTACTGATCACGCCGTGGAACGCCCCGCTGATGCTGGCGACCTGGAAGGTCGCCCCGGCCCTGGCGGCCGGGAACACCGTGATCCTCAAGCCGGCCGAGTGGTCGCCGCTGACCGCCTCGCTTCTGGCGGACATCGCCGCCGAGGCGGGGCTTCCGGCGGGGGTCCTCAATGTCGTCCAGGGGTACGGGGTCGAGATCGGTGACGCCCTGACCTCGCACCCGGACGTACGCCGGATCAGCTTCACCGGGTCGGTGCCCACCGCGCGGCGGATCGCCGCGTCGGCGGCCGCCAACCTGACCCCGCTCAGCCTTGAACTCGGCGGCAAGTCACCGCTGTTGGTCTTCGCGGACGCGGACCTCGACCTCGCCGTCGACCTGGCCGTGGAGCAGTACGACAACGCCGGGCAGGTCTGCCTGGCCGCGACCCGCGTCCTCGTCGAGGAGACGGTCGCCCAGGAGTTCACGCGCCGCTTCGTGGAGAAGGCCTCGCGGCTCCAGCAGGGCGATCCGCGGGACGAGGCCACCGACATCGGGCCCAACATCCATCCCCGCCAGCTGGAGAAGATCGACGGCTTCGTGCGGCGGGCGGTCGAGGCCGGGGCGCGCGCCGTCATCGGCGGGCACCGCGAGGAGGGGCAGTACTACGCGCCGACCTTGCTCACCGATGTCGCCCAGGACTCGGAGATCGTGCAGGAGGAGGTCTTCGGCCCGGTCCTGACCCTGCAGACCTTCGCCGACGAGGAAGAGGCGGTCCGGCTGGCCAACGACACCCGCTTCGGGCTGGCCGCCACCGTCGCCACGGGCGATCCGGAGCGTGCCGAGCGGGTCACCGCGCGGCTCGTCGCGGGCACGGTGTGGGTCAACTGCTTCTTCGTACGGGACCTCCAGGCGCCCTTCGGCGGCTCCCGCCACTCCGGAGTCGGGCGCGAGGGCGGCACCTGGAGCTTCGACTTCTACTGCGACGTAAAGAACACCGTGACCGCTCCGAAGGGATGGGCCGACCATGGGTGAAATCGTCGGGGCGGGCCTCCTCGCCCACGTCCCCACCATCGTGCTGCCGGAGGCCGACCGGCTGGAGCTCAACGAGGGCAAGGAGATCACCCTCGTCACCGGGCTGCACGAGCTGCGCCGGGAGGTCTTCGAGCGCGATACCGCCGACGAGTACGACACCGTCGTCGTGCTGGACTCCCACTGGGCCACGACCGTCGAGTTCGTCGTGACCGCGCAAGCGCGGCGCGCGGGACTGTTCACCTCCGAGGAACTGCCGCGTGGCATGTGCCGTATGCCGTACGACTTCCCCGGCGATCCCGAACTCGCCCACAACATCGAGAAGTTCGCCGACAAGCACGGCACATGGATCACCGCGATCGACGACGAGTACCTGCCGATCTACTACGCCACCACCAACCTCTGGAAGTTCCTCGGCGAGGGGCTGCCCGACAAGCGGTGGGTGACCATCGGGGTCTGCCAGACCGGCGACATGGAGGACCACCTCAGGCTCGGGCGGGCGCTGGCCGACGGCATCGCCGCCACACCCGGCCGCCGGGTCCTGCTGATCGCCTCCGGTGCCCTCTCGCACACCTTCTGGCCGCTGCGCGAGATCCGCGACCACGAGGCCAGCGACCTCAGCCACATCTTCACCCCCGAGGCCCGCGCGGCCGACGAGGAACGCATCGCCTGGTTCAAGGAGGGCCGCCACGACAAGGTCCTCGACACGATGGACGAGTTCTGGAAGTACAAGCCCGAGGCCAGGTTCTTCCACTACCTCATGATGGCCGGCGCACTCGGCGAACGGGCCTGCACCGCCCGGGCCCGCCAGTACGGCGAGTACGAGAACTCCGTCGGCACCGGCCAGGTCCACCTCTGGTTCGACCGCCCCGCCGACGGCTGGACCGCACCCCGCACCCCCGCACAGGAGCCCACCCATGCCTGAGTACCGCCGCATCCTCCTGGACGGCGCCGCCGTTCAGGTCACCGTCGAAGGTCACGAGCTCGTCGCCGGGGACGGCCGCCGCGTCAAGACCGACGAGGCGCACCATCTGCCACCGGTCCTCCCGTCCAAAGTGATCGCCGTTCACCTCAACCACCGCAGCCGCGTCGACGAGTTCCAGATCGGACTCCCCGGCACACCCACCTACTTCCACAAGCCGACCTCGGCCCTCAACTCCCACAAGGGAGCCGTCGTCCGCCCCGAGGGCTGCAAGTGGCTCAACTACGAGGGCGAGGTCGCCATCGTCATCGGCAAGGCCGCGCGCAACATCTCGCAGGCCGAGGCGGGGGAGTACATCGCGGGCTACACCATCGCCAACGACTACGGCCTGCACGACTTCCGCGACACCGACGCCGGCTCCATGCTCCGGGTCAAGGGCTCCGACACCCTCTGCCCGCTCGGCCCCGGTCTGGTCACCGACTGGGACTTCCGCGGCAAGTACCTGCGGACGTACGTCAACGGCGAGGTGGTGCAGGACGGTTCGACCGACGAGATGGAGTGGGACATGCACTACCTCGTCGCCGACATCGCCCGCACCATCACCCTCTGCCCCGGCGACGTCCTGCTCTCCGGCACCCCGGCCAACTCGCGCCCCGTCCAGCCGGGGGACGTCGTCGAGGTCGAGGTCGAGGGCCTGGGCCGGCTCAGCAACCACATCGTCACCGGCCCCACCCCGATCCGTACCGACGTCGGCGCCCAGCCCACCGAGTCCGAGGAGGTCCTGTCGACCGCCCTCGGAGGCGACTGGGAGTTCCGCGGTATCCGCCCGCCGAAGCGAGGCTGACGTACCGCGTACCGGACATCCTCCGCATGCGCATACGGACGGCCGGAGCCCGTAACCGCCGGGTAGGGTCCCTCACGTGACCGAATCCGCCGACGACACGACCGAGGGCAAGGGCGCCGGCAGGCGCGGCCGGCCGCGCAAGCGGGTGCACTACGGAGCGGGCCGCGAGGCCCTGCTGAGCGCCGCCGTACGGGTGGTGGCCCGGGCCGGTCTGCGCAAGCTCACCTATCGCGCCGTGGCGGAGGAGGCCGGGGTCACCCACGGCCTGGTCGTGCACCACTTCGGCTCCCGCGACGCGCTCATCGAGGAGGCGCTGACCCACGCAGTGCGCACCAGCCTGAGCACCAGCGCGGTGGAGCCGGGTACCGGCAAGGTCGCGGACTTCTCGGCCGGGCTGTCCGAGATGGTCACCGCGGACCCGGACATACAGGCGTTCCAGTACGAGCTGATGCTCGAGTCCCGCCGCAGGCCGGAGCTGCTGCCACAACTGCGCGCGCTGTACGACGAGTACTTCGACGCGACCCAGCGCGAGTTGACCCGCATGCTGCCGGGTGGTGCGAGCCCGGCGCTGATGCGGCTCGTCTTCGCCGCCCTGGACGGCCTCGTCCTGCACCAGCTCGTGCTCGGCGAACCGCAGGTCACCGACGCCGCCCTGGAGGAGCTGCGGTCCCTGCTGCGGTTGCTCGACGCCGACGGGGACGCCGAGCGGGACGGCTGACCTCAGAGAGCGCATCCGTCCCCACAACCGCAGCACGAGGGCGCCGCAGGAATCCGGGAGCACCCCCTTGTCAAACGGATAGTTCCAGCCCACTATGAGGCAACTCGTTTGGCCTGAAACAAAATCCCTCTCCCCCTTCCCCGGCAGGTGATCCGAGTGGACAGTCACACGGTCGTGAGACAGCAGGCCGCGCATGACGCACCCACCGCAGGCAAGCTCAAGCCCAACGCCCTCGGCGTCCTGGGCATCCTCTTCTTCGTCCTCTCCGCGCAGGCCCCGCTGACCGGCATAGCCGGAGCCGTCCCCGTCTCCGTCGGCATCGGCAACGGAGCGGGTGTCCCCGCCGCGTACGCCGCGGCCGGTCTGGTGATCCTGCTCTTCTCCGTAGGCTTCGTCGCCATGGGCCGCCATGTCGTGGACGCCGGCGCCTTCTACACGTACATCGGCAAGGGCCTGGGCCGGACCACCGGCACCGGCAGCGCGGGCGTGGCCCTCTTCGCCTACTGCACGATCCAGGCGGCCATGTACGGCCTGTACGGATCCCTGGTGAGCGGGCTCGTCGCGCACCACGCGGGACTGGACGTGCCCTGGTGGGTCTGGGCGGTGGCCACCATGGTGGTCGTCCAGGTTCTCGGCGCCGTCGGCATCGAGATGGGGGCCAAGGTCCTCGCCGCCTTCGTCCTCGCGGAGTTCAGCATCCTGCTCGTCTTCGCCCTGGTCACGCTGTTCAAGGGCGGCGGGCCCGAGGGGCTCGGCTTCGCCCAGAGCTTCTCGCCGAAGGCCGCCCTGCAGGGGGCGCCCGGTGTGGCGCTGATGTTCGCCGTGGCGTCGATGTTCGGCTTCGAGGCCACCGCGATCTACGGCGAGGAGGCGCGGGAGCCACGCAGGACGGTCCCCCGGGCCACCTATCTGTCGGTCGCCGTCGTCACCGGCTTCTTCGCCTTCGTCTCCTGGATGCTGATCTCCTCCTACGGTGCGTCGGGCGCCACCGCGGCCGCCGGGAAGGCCCTGGAAAGCGGCGACGCGACGGTGTTCGTCTTCGCGCCGGTCGCCGACCAGTTCGGGAGCTGGGTCAACGACGTCCTGCCCATCCTGCTCGCCACCTCGCTCTTCGCGGGCATCCTCGCCTTCCACAACTCCGCCAACCGCTACCTGTTCTCGCTCGGTCGCGAGGGGATGCTGCCCCGCAGGGTCTCGACGCTCAACAAGCGGCACTCCCCCTGGGTCGCCGGGGGCGTGCAGACGGCGATCGCGGCGCTGCTGGTCGTGCCGTTCGCGCTGCTGGGCAAGGACCCCGTACTGACCCTGTTCTCCTGGTTCAGCGGGGTGGCCGTCCTCGGGATCATGCTCCTGTACTTCCTGACGTCCGTCTCGGTGATCGTCTACTTCCGTCGCACGCGCCTCGACACCCGGCCGTGGAACACCCTGATCGCCCCGGCTCTGGGCGCGCTGGGCATCGCGGGCGCCATCTGGCTGATCCTCGCCAACTTCACCACGCTCATCGGCGGCGACTCGGGCACCGCGACCTGGCTCGCGCTCAGTGTCCCGGTGGTCCTGCTCCTGGGGGCCGTGACGGCACGGGTGGTGCGCGGCGAGGCCTCGGCGGCCGCCTGATCCCCGCGTCGGCAGCCGCGTGCAGCAGCCGCGTCCAGGCGGTCGGGTCCGCCTATGTCAGGCGGTGGGGTCCGCCTTCGTCAGGCGGTGGTGTTCGCCGCCTGCTCCAGGAAGCCGTCGACCAGCAGGCGGGTGTTGGCGCGTGCGTCGGCTTCCATGGCGCGGCTTCGCGCGAGCAGTGCGTGCGGGTCGACCCCGTGCCGTACGCACTGTTCCGCGCCGCCGAGGCCGAGCCAGCCACTCACCATCGCCGTGGTGATCTCCGGGTGGAACTGCACGCCCAGGCTGCGCCCCACCCGGAAGGCCTGCGCGCACACCGCGTTGCGGGCCAGCTCCACGGCGCCGGGCGGCAGGACGCACCGGTCGTAGTGCCACTGGAACCACGGCCCCGGCGGTACGAGGGCCGGGAGGTCGGTCTCGATCTCGGTCCAGCCGATCTCGGGGCGTGGGGCCACCTCCACCGAGCCACCGAGGGCGGTGGTGAGTGCCTGGGCTCCGAAGCACACGCCGAGGACGGGTACGCCGAGGTGCTGGGCCTTGCGCAGCAGGGCGAGCTCGCCGTCGATCCAGCTGCCGACGGCCGCGTGGTCGTAGACCGACCAGGGGGCGCCGAGGGACACGATGAGGTCCCAGTCGGCGGCGTCGGGGAAGTCGAACGGCACGTCCGGCGCGTGGTGGCGCGGCTCGGGCACGACCGTCACGGTGGTGAGCTCGTATCCGTGTTCGGCGAGCCGGTCTCCGACCAGCCCGGGCTCCGTGACGTGCTCGTGCCGGACGATGAGTGCTCGCACGGTGTGTGCCCCTTTCGATTGGTCGTACGGACCCAAATGATACGTCCGATTCCCGGCCGGGGAGCCTTGCGGGGTCCGTTCGGCGCGCATATCGTTTGAATCCAAATGTATTGGGTGTGACCTGGAGGCCCGCATGCTGGATGTCACCCACGAGGAGTGGCTGCGCCGCGCGAAGGAGCTGGACCTGCCCGGCGCCCACCACATCGCCGGCGCCGACGAACCCGGTGGTGGCGCGAGCTACGCCGTCGTCTCGCCCCGGGACGGCCAGGTGCTGACCCAGGTCGCCGATGGAGGAACCGCGGAGGTGGACGCGGCCGTGGCCGCCGCCCGTCGGGCCTTCGACTCCGGTCCCTGGCCGCGCCTGGCACCCGCCGACCGCGGCCGCGTGCTGCTGCGTATCGCGGACCTGCTGGAGGAGCGGCGCGACCGGCTGGCGCTGACGGTCAGCCTGGAGATGGGCAAGCCGATCACGGACGCGCACGCCATCGAACTGCGCGCCGCGATCAACACCTTCCGCTGGTACGGACAGCTGGCCGACAAGCTCACCGACGAGTCGCCGCACACCGCACCCGACGCGCTCGCGCTCGTCACGCGCGAGCCGACGGGTGTCGTCGGCGCGGTCGTTCCCTGGAACTTCCCCCTGACACTGGCGAGTTGGAAGATCGCCCCGGCGCTGGCCGCCGGCTGCACCGTCGTGCTGAAGCCCTCCGAGAATTCCCCGCTGTCCGCCCTCCTGCTGGGTCGGCTGGCGACCGAGGCCGGGCTGCCGCCGGGCGTCCTGAACGTCGTCACGGGCGACGGCCCCACCGCCGGGCGGGCGATCGGCCTGCACCTCGACGTGGACGTCCTGGCCTTCACGGGCTCGACCGCGGTCGGGCGGCACTTCCTGCGCTATGCCGCCGACTCCAACCTCAAGCGGGTGTGGCTGGAGCTGGGCGGCAAGTCGCCCAACATCATCCTTCCGGACGCCCCGGACCTGGAGAAGGCCGCCGCCACCGCCGCCTGGGGCATCTTCTTCAACCAGGGCGAGATGTGCACCGCGCCCTCCCGGCTGCTCGTGCACTCCTCGATCGCCGAGCGCGTCACCGAGACCGTCGTGCGGCGGGCCCGGGAACTCCGGGTCGGGGATCCGCTCGACCCCTGCACCGAGATGGGCGCCCTGGCCGGCGAGGGGCACCTGGAACGCGTACTGGACCACATCGGCACAGGTCTCGACGAGGGAGCCAGGCTTCGTACGGGCGGCGCCCGGACACGGCCCGACAGCGGCGGATCCTTCGTGGAGCCGACCGTCTTCGACCAGGTGGACCCCGGCATGCGGCTCTCCCGCGAGGAGATCTTCGGCCCGGTGCTGTCCGTCCTCACCTTCGACGACCTCGACGAGGCGGTGGCACTCGCCAATGCCACCGAGTACGGCCTCGCCGCCGGGCTGTGGACGAGCGACCTGTCCACCGCGCACCAGGTCTCCCGCGCGTTGAAGGCCGGCACCGTCTGGGTCAACTGCTACGAGGAGGGCGATCTGACCGTGCCCTTCGGCGGCATGAAGCAGTCCGGCAACGGCCGCGACAAGTCGGCGCACGCGCTGGAGAAGTACACCGAGATCAAGACCACCTGGATCCAGCTGTGAGCCCCGTGAACCGGCCGCTGATCGCGATACCCGCCCGCTTCGCCGCCTCCACCTCCGCACTGCGGTACGCCGCCGAGGTCAGCGCCCGCGCCTTGATCGAGGCGGTGTGGCGGGCCGGCGGCGAGCCCGCCGGCCTCCATCCGCACGCCCCCCGCGGCACCGCGGACCCGGTCGAAGTGGCCGCCCGGCTCGCCCGTTTCGACGGCGTCCTGCTGCCCGGCGGCGGCGACCTCGCCCCGTACCGCTACGGCGGTGGCGAGGCCCACGAGAGCGTCTACGACGTGGACGAGGAACAGGACGGCTTCGACCTCGAACTCGCCCGGCAGGCCCTGGACGCGGGTCTGCCGACCCTTGCGATCTGCCGGGGCCTGCAGGTCGTCAACGTCGCTCTCGGTGGCACCTTGCACCAGGACATGGGCGGTCCGGAGCGCGAGCACCGCCATGTGGTGCACCCGGTGGCGATCCAGCGGGACACGCTCCTGGAGCAGGCCACCGGCACCGGGAAGGTCGAGGCCTCCTGCTACCACCACCAGCGGGTGGACCGCACGGGCGCGGGCCTCACGGTCGCTGCCCGTGCCGCCGACGGGACGGTGGAGGCCCTCGAACTCCCCGGTTCGCACAGCTGGTTCGCGGCCGTGCAGTGGCACCCCGAGGACACCGCTCACGAGGACCCGGCGCAGCAAGGCCTCTTCGACACGCTCGTACGGGCCGCGCGCGAGGGCGGCCGCCGTCCGCGCGACCTCTGCTGACGTCATCGCGGCAGGTCCGGGTCGGGCTTCTCGGTTCAGGCTTCTCGGCTCAGGCCTGTCGGCTCAGGCCTGGTGGTTCAGGCCTGGTGGTTCAGGCTTTGGGGCGGCGTCCGCTGCGGCGCGGGGCGGGCTCCGCTCCGTCCAGGAGCGCCAGGCGGCGCTCCTCGCCGTGCTCCTCGACCTGGAGCACGACGCGGCGCAGCCCGTCGGCGACGCTGCGGCACTCCTCGTCGCTGAGCTGCCCGGCGACGAAGGCCTCCTCCTCGTTGAACTGCGGAAACACCCGTCGCATCAGCTGCTCGCCCTCCTCCGTGAGGCTGAGCAGCACCAGCCTGCCGTCGGTGGGATGACCGGCCCGCCGGACCAGGCCACGCGCCTCCAGGGTGCGGGAGACCCCGGTCAGCGTGCCCTTGGAGATGCCCGCCTCCTCCGCGACGTGCCGGGTCTCCGACTCGCCCCAGATCCAGATCACCCAGAGCACGACGAAGGCCGTCCAGGTCAGATCGGACCCGCGCAGCACCGAGTTCTCCAGATGCTGCCGGACGGCCGAGGCCGCGCGGTAGATGTTGGCCACCACCGCCATCTGCTCACGGCGGATCGGGATGCCACCGAGCTTTGCCGCGGCCAGCTTCTCGGCTTCGGTGATGGATCGTTGGCCGGGCACGGGCACACTCCTTCGGCGCCACCGCGGCGCATGGGACCGACGATATCGTTCGGCACCAAATTGTACGAAGTGCCCCGACGTCCTTGCACTCCGGCCCCAGCCGTGGACGTGCGTGGGGTCTCAAAGTGGCCCTGCGTTGCATCTGCACGTGCAGCGGAATGGAATTCGTCACTCCGCCTGTCAGGCCAAAGGCTGAACTGATGAGCATCAGTTCGGATATTCTCCGGGATCGGTGCTTTACCAGATGCGATGTGTATGTGCAATGTGAATGGTTGAAGTGGTTTCAAGATTTCCGAAAAGCCTCTGCCGGCTGTCAAAATTGATCGCATCGATCGAGATCGCCCATGGAAAGTGACCACTTGGGGTGAGTGTGTGCGGGCTTGTTTTCGGCCCTCTCCATCTCAGGTCGATATGGGCGTCGAGGTGCGCCTTGCATGGTGTTCGAAGGTGTGGCACGGCTCCCGTGCCGCAGCTAATGTGACCGCGTCTGTCAGGGGGAAATCCGGGGCTCGCCCGACCATGGTCTGCCTACCGGAGGGGAGGGGGAAGGCGGTTGCCGGCCGGTGAGGTGTCCAGTGGACCGCTGGACTATGCGGCTTTCCGTGAGCGTACGTATCACGGGTATCTGCGGTATGCCGTCGCCCGCACCGGGCGGTACGACACGGCCGCTCAGGTGGTGGACGCGCTCTTCGACGATCTCGTCGCCGTCTGGCCCCAAGTGCTCAGCAGCGCCGGGCCGGCAGCTGTCGTGTGGCATCTGTTGCGTTCCGCCCTGGCCCGGCACGCACCGTGCTGTTGCAGTGCCGTGGCGGCGGGGCTCGCGCATCACCTGCTGAGTCCCTCCTATGCCGACGCCCTGGTGCTGCGTCATGTGTTGGCGCTGTCGCGGGACAACGCCGCCGACCTCATGGGCGTGAAATCCGAGGAGATGGGCGCTCTTGTCGCGGTGGCCGAGCGTGCTGCACCTCCCTGGCTCCTTGCTCTCCTGCGTCACGCCGCATTGGGCTGCGGCCCCAAGTTGTGCCTGTGAAGGATCAGTTGAGGCGATTCCGCAGTCGTAACCGTGCCTATACGATGAGTGGTTCTCGCAGCGTCTGCTGCACTCGGTGCCGCATCGGGGAGGACGTATGGGCCAAGGGGCGCAGAGGGAACCGCATTTCGATATCAGCACACCAAGTGTGGCCCGGATGTATGACTGGCTCCTGGGCGGGACCGACAATTACGCGAGTGACCGTGAGGCCTGCGGCGCGCTGCTGGAGATCGCTCCCAGCAGCAGGGAACTGGCGCTGACCAATCGCGCGTTCCTGCGCCGCGTCGTGCGCTTCCTGGCCGACGACTGCGGGATCCGGCAGTTCCTCGACCATGGCTCCGGTCTCCCGACCCGGGACAACGTCCATCAGGTCGCTCAGCGGATTCATGCCGATGCGCGGGTCGCCTATGTGGACAACGACCCCATCGTGCTGGCTCACGGGCGGACCATGCTCGCCGAGAATGATCAGACAGCCGTTCTCTGCGCCGACATGCGTGACACGGACAAGATTTTGGATCACGAGGACGTTCGGCGTCTTATCCGCGACGACGAGCCCACCGCCGCGCTGTTCGTGTCCGTGCTGCATTGCCTGCCCGACAAGGACGACCCCGCAGCGCTGCTGCGCCGTGTCGCCGACAGGCTGGCCCCGGGAAGCTACATGGTGGTCTGCCAACTCGTCAGCGACGACGCCCGGGTGCGCGACGGCGTCACCGACCTCATGGCCAGTGCGACAGGCGGGCGGTGGGGGCGAGTCCGCTCCAAGGCCGAGGTGCGGACCTTCCTCGACGGCTGGGAGCTGCTGGATCCCGGACTGGTCGAAGTCAGTACGTGGCGCCCGGACTCGGACCTGACGGTGTGGCGCGAGGGCAACGAATGGGAGGAGTGGGGCGGCGTGGTACGCCTGTGATGCTGGCACTTCGACGGTGCGGCCCTGCTCCACGGGCACCTGGCCCGAGCGACGAGCCGTCCGTCCGTCAACCGCGGCGACTCTGGCCGGCCATCGCGCGATAGCGCGTCGCGGCCTTCCTCAGCAGCTCCTCGCTGCGCAGTCGGTCGGCGGCGGCGTCCATCAGCCGGTTGAGGACGAACCGGTAGGTCTCGGTTTCCGCGGGACGCGTCAGGTAGTGCGCGCTGTCGATGCTCTCCACGTAGACCACCTCGGGCGGGCCGCCGTCACGAAGGCGCAGGTGGGTGATGGGGTAGGGGGGTGATACGTCGCCGCTGTGCTCGAACTCGATCACGCGGATGTTGATTCCCGGGATGTGCCCCATCTCCAGCAGGTGCTCCAGCTGGCGGCACATGACCTCAGGGCCGCCACGTGGCCGCATCAGCACACCCTGGTCCAGCAGCGCGGTCATGTGCGGCCGGTCCGGCTGCTTCAAGATCCGCTTGCGCTCCATACGGAGTGCGACGCGCCGTTCATTGGCGCTGTCCTGCGGAAGTGCCGCCTCCACCACGGCTCGGGCGTAGTCATGAGTCTGCAAAAGGCCCGGCACCACGAAGGCCTCGTACGTGATGATGCGCTCGGTGCCTTGCTCAAGGCTGATCAGACGCCGCAGGAAGCCTGGTGTGACGTCACTGTACTGCTTGTACCAGGCGCGGTTGTGTGCCTGGGACAGCAGGTACTCGATCTCCGACGTGTCCTCAGGGCTCGCCCCGTAATGAGTCGCCAGATCGCGCACATCGCGCGCTTTCGCCGGGGTAATGCCTCGTTCCAGACGGCTGACCTTGGCGGCCGAGCCGCGGATCACAACGGCCGCTTCCTCCAGGGTCTCGCCGCGTGCGACACGCAGTTGGCGTAGGCGCGATCCCAGCAGACGGGCCGTTGTCTCCGGCTGGGGGCGCTGCCGGGGGAGCTGCGTCACCGATGCCGCACGGGGCGGTGCCGCGCGAGGCCCAGCCCGACCGAACCGACCGGCACATGCACTCCTACGAGAGACGGACGTTGACCCGATTCTCCCAGAATCCCCGCACGTGCGGGGACGGAACGCCTTCCAGGGGGCCGGGGGAAGCGGACGCTGGCTTGCGCAACGGAAGACACATCACGTCCGCTTCCGGCGCGGCTTCCCGTGGGAGGCTGGTCAGGTCAGCCGGGTGACCGAGTAGTCGAAGGTGGTCCCGGTGACGGTGTACGTGGCCGTCTGGCCGTTGTCGCAGTAGGACACGTAGGAACTGCCGAACTCATTGGTCCCGCCGACCGCCTGCACATACGGACGGACGTCCGTCCTCTCCGCGAAGGCCGTGGTGGACAGGTCGATGATCCTGGTCTGGTTGATCGGGTAGTCGTCGGACGGGGCCGACTGTTCGCCGGTGCGGGCGGTGGGGGTCCATGAAAGGACAAAGCCCGCGTTGTTGACGACGGCCACCTTCTGCACGCAGGGCTGCGCCTGTGCGGGAGCCGCCGCCGCGCTGACCGAGGGCAGGACGGCCATGGCCGTCGCACTCGTCAGGATCCCGGCCGTCCGGCCAACTGTACGGTTCATGATCGAAACTCCTCTCCCGGCCGGGTCCCTCCCGGCCGACGCCCCGCCGAGTTACCCGATGGTCCGTCAGAAAACCTCTGTGGTAGAGGAGTTGGAAGCATCTTCGAGTGAACTGCACTTATTCGTGGGGGACAGGTGCCCTTCGTCGGCCAGCGACAGAACGCGCCGGGCGCGATCCAGCACCGGCTTGTCGACCATCTCTCCGTCGACCGTGGTGACGGAGTCCCCGGCGTCAAGGACGGCACGGGCCCACCGCAGCTCCTCCGCCGACGGGGCGAACTCGTCGGCGACAGCCGGGAGTTGGGCCGGGTGAACGCAGAGTTTGCCCGTGAAGCCCAGCCGCCGGGCGTGGGCGATGTCCGCGGTGAGCACGACCGCGTCGCGTACGGCGGTGGTGACGCCGTCGACGGGCGGGCTGATGCCTGCCGCGGCCGAGGCGAGGACCAGTCTGGCACGGGCGTACGCCAGCGCCGCGTGGTCGTCGTGGGTGACGCCGAGTTGGGCGGCCAGGTCGACGTTGCCGAAGGCGGCGCGCGATGTGCCGGGCGTGGCGCACACGGCGTGGGCCCGCTCCACGCCGAGGGCGGTTTCGATGAGCGGGATGAGGTCGCACCGTCCGGCCGTGCGGGCTGCGAGGTCGGCGAGTACGGCGGGGTCCTCGGACTTGGGCACCATCACCGGACATCCGTGGTCCGCCGCAGTGCTGAGGTCGGCCTCCGACCAGGGAGTTCCGGGCGGGTTGATCCTGAGGACCGCCCGGTTTCCGAGGGCGAGCCAGGCGGCGGCGTGGTCACGGGCGCGGTCCTTGTCGTGCGCGGCGACCGCGTCTTCGAGGTCGACGATGACCAGGTCGGCTCCGGAGGAGAGCGCCTTGTCGAAGCGGTCGGGCCGGTCTCCCGGCACGAACAGCAGGCTCTTGGCCGTGGCGATGCGGTCGGGGAGCGTGCTCATACGAAGGTCACCTGCGCCGTGGCGTGCCGTGCCTCCCTGTGGGTGGCGATGCGCAGTTCGGCGCCCTGGTCGGAGGGGGTGCCGCAGGCCACGAGGCGCTCGCCGGCGAACACCGGCCGCCGCAGCCGGTAGGACAGCGTGCGCACCCGGCGTTCCGGGGTGTGGCGGCGGGGCAGTTCGAGCATGAGCAGGGCCAGCAGCGGGCCGTGGACGACGAGCCCGGGGTAGCCCTCTTCGTCCCGGCAGTACGGGGCGTCGTAGTGGATGCGGTGCGCGTTCGCGGTGAGGGCGCTGAAGCGGAAGAGCAGCGCCGGGTCGGGGTGCAGCGGCAGCTGCCAGGGGTCCTCGGGCCACGGTGAGGCGGACTCGTCGAGCTGGCCGGGGTGTTGTCCGGCGCCGCGTCCGGACCGGTAGACGATGTCCTGTTCCTCGACGAGGCACGTCCGGCCGTGCTGCCGGAATTCCCGGCGCTCGGTGACGAAGAGCAGCTCGCCGGTGCGGCCGTGCTTGGCGGTGACGGAACTCAGGGAGCTGATGCGTTCGGCCGGTTCGCCGAGGCGGAGCGGTTCGGTGATCTCGCAACGGCCTCCGGCCCACATGCGCTGCCGGTGGGGGATCGGCGGCAGGAAGTGTCCGTGCAGGGGGTGGCCGTCGGCTCCGAGATCCCGTTGCGCGGGCCAGTTCAGGAAATACAGCCAGTGCCACAGCGGGGGGAGCGGCTCACCGGCCTTGGCGACGGCGCCGGGCAGGTCCAGTACGGCCGAGAGAGCGGCCGCCGGGCCGGTGGGCAGGGGGTCGTCGTCCGTGACCGGCCCGGGAGTCCAGGACTCCACGTACGAACTGAGCGGGGACGGGGTGGGCAGCATGGTCCTTCTGTCCTTCAGATCTTGTGTGCCGCTGGGCGTTGGTCGAGTGAGGGGGCCGTCTCCAGGAGCGAGGTGCGGGACGGCTCGCGTACGAAGACGGTGGCCAGGAAGGTCAGCGCCACGCACGCGGTGACGTACCAGAAGAAGACCACCTCGTGGCCTCCCTCCTTCAGCGCCAGCGCGATCGGCTCCGTCAGTCCGCCGAAGGTCGCGGTGACGAGGGCGTGCGGCAGGCCCACGCCCAGGGCCCGGACCTTGGTGGGGAACATCTCGGCCTTGATGATGGCGGCCAGCGCCGAGTATGTACCACTCGATCAGGTTTCCCAGGCAGCCGCGTATGACGTTGGCGGTGACCCGGGAGCGTGCGGAGGCGGGAGCGGATGGCTGCGACATGGGAAGCTCCGTTGCTCTTGTCGCTGGGGGAAGGGCGCTTGCTTTTGCGGGCCTTTCAGCGCAGGACGAACGGGTTGCCGGTGGGCGCCCCGGTGTTGATCCAGACGCTCTTGTCCTCCAGGTACGCGGTGACGGCGGCGATACCGTTCTCGCGGCCGATGCCGGAGTCCTTGAAGCCGCCGAAGGGCGCCAGATAGCTCACCGCGCGGTAGGTGTTGACCCACACCGTGCCGGAGCGGATGTGGTCGGCCATCCGGAAGGCGCGGCCGATGTCGCTCGTCCAGACGCCGGCTCCGAGGCCGTAGCGGCTGTCGTTGGCGAGCGCGACGGCCTCGTCCTCGTCCGTGAACGGGATGACCGCGAGGACAGGCCCGAAGACCTCCTCCTGCGCGATGCGCATCCTGTTGCGTACGCCGGTGAAGATGGTCGGTTCGACGAACCAGCCGCTGCCGCACTCCGGGCGGGCGGCGGGCTTGCCGCCCAGAGCGAGTTCGGCGCCTTCCCGCTGTGCGATGTCGACGTAGCCGAGGACTTTGGCGTACTGCGCCGGGGTGGTGATGGGACCGACCTGCGTGCCCTCGTCCATGGGGTCGCCCATGCGGGCGGTGCGCGCCAGTTCCACCACCCTGCCCACGAGTTCGTCGTGCACGCTCTCCTGCACCAGCAGCCGGGAGCCGGCGATGCAGGTCTGTCCGGTGGCGGCGAAGATGCCGGAGACGGCGCCGTTGACGGCGGCTTCGAGGTCGGCGTCGGCGAAGACGATGTTGGGTGACTTGCCGCCGAGTTCGAGGCTGACGTGCTTGAAGTCGCGGGCGGCGGCCTGGTTGATGTGGCGGCCGGTGGCGTCCGAGCCGGTGAAGGTGATCTTCCGGACCAGCGGGTGTTCGACGAGGGTGGCGCCGACGTCCTTGCCGAACCCGGTGACGACGTTGACCACGCCGGGCGGCAGCCCCGCCTCGTGGAAGAGCCGGACCAGCTCCACGGTGGAGGCGGAGGTGAACTCCGACGGCTTGATGACGACGGTGCACCCGGCGGCAAGTGCCGGGGCGATCTTCCAGGCCAGCAGCAACAGCGGGGAGTTCCAGGGCGTGATCACCGCGACCACCCCCACGGGCTCCTTCTTCGTGTAGGTGAAGTAGCCCTTCTTGTCCAGCGGGGGGGACGGTGCCCTCGATCTTGTCCGCGAGCCCGCCGTAGTAGTGGAACCACTGTGGCACATAGCTCAGTTGACCGTACATCTCGGTGAAGAGCTTGCCGTTGTCACGCACTTCGGTCTCGGCGAGGCGTCGGGCGTTGTCGGCGATCGTGTCACCGAGCCGCCGCAACAGCGCACCTCGTGCGCTGGCGGTCGACTCGGCCCAGGGGCCGGTGTGCAGGGCGCGGTCGGCGGCTCGTACCGCGTCGTCCACGTCCTGCGACCCGCCCTGGGCGATCTCGGCCCACGGGGTGCCCAGGTAGGGGTTGTCGGTGGGGAACCATTCGCCTCCGGCGGGCCCCCGGCTCTCCCCGTCGATGAACATGTCGTAGCGCTGCATGGCGAATCTCGATTCAACGGCCCGGTCCGGTCGGGCACGGGTCAGAAAGTGCTCAGGCCCAGCGCGGCGCGGAAGGAGTTCTTGTTGGCCACGCCGTCACGGGGCGGCAGGGCGCGCGGCGGCTCGTCGGTGGTGATCAGCACCTGCGCGTACGTGGTCGCCGTGCGGGCCCGGATTCGGGCGGCGAGGTCCTCGGCCTGGTCGAGGTCGGTGATCCGTACGGTGTCGCGGATGCCGAAGCCCCGGGCGACGGCGACCAGGTCGGTGCCCAGCCCGGTGTGACTGGGCTGCATACCGGTCTCGCCGAAGTGCGCGTTGTCCAGTACGACGATGGTGAGGTTGGGCGGCAGTACGGCACCGATGGTGCCCAACGCGCCGATCCCCATGAGGTGTTCGCCGTCGCCGGTGATCGCGACGACCGGGCGCTCCGGCTGCGCCAGGGCGAGACCGAGGGCGAGCGGCGCGGCGGCGCCCATCGCGCCCCAGAGGTAGAAGTTGCCGGGACGGTCGCCGGCCGCGAACACGTCGTAGCTGGGCGAGCCGAGCCCCGACACCACCAGGGCGTCCTCGGGGAGACGGGAGATCAGGTCGGCGACGAAGCGGCGGCGGTCGATCCGGGGCGGGGTGCCGGTCTGGGCCTGAGTGCCGGTACGGGCCTGGGCGCCGAGGGCGGTCATCACTTGCGCTCCCACTTCTTGCGGCCGATCAGCTTCTGACCGAGGAGTACGGCGACGCGCTCGCCCGCCTCGAACACCGAGTCCAGCGCCGCTTCGACGGTCTCCTCGACATCCTCCGGGCGGTCGGCCCGTACGACGGTGATGCCCATGAGTTCCAGGGCCTGCTGGGTGGTACGGCCCATGGGTCCCTGCCACGGGTTGAACTCGGCGTACTCGCCGCGCATGGTCACCAGAGTGAGGAAGGGGAACCGGCACATCCGCAGCAGGGAGAACATGTTGACGCAGTTGCCCACGCCGCTGCTCTGCATCAGCAGCACGGAGCGCTGACCACCCAGCCAGGCGCCGCTGACGACGGCGACGCCCTCTTCCTCGGTGGTCAGCACCACGTCGCGGATGGCCGGGTCGCGCTGGGCTTCGAGGATGGTGTGGGAGTGGCCGGAGTCAGGGACATGGGCGATCTGCTGGATGCCGCGCTTCTTCAGTGCGGCGCATACGTCCTCCTGCCAGGAGGGTGCCGGTGCGTGGGTCTGGCTCATCCGTAGCGACTCCGCTGCTCGGTCGGCTCAAGGTGCCATCATCATGAGTGCTGATGGATGAGGTTGAACAATAGAAAATGGTGATGCCCGCATGCCCTGCCCGCATGCCCTGCCCGCATGACGCGCACCCCGCACGGCCGGCGACCTGCGGAACCATGGCGGCAGGGCACCGGCAGCAGGATGCGCGGTCGGCGCCCTTCGCCGGGCGCCCGCTCCTCGCCTATGACGCGCCGGGATGCGGAGGGACGTCCGCAGCGGTCCCTTGGGCTTGGGCGGAGGGCCATCTGCCCTGCGTCACGGCCGAGTTGATCTGGCGGACCAGTTCCCGGGCGACCACCTGGACGGCGGGCGGCGTGCGGCCGGACCGTGGAGTGCCGAGAACGATCGAGCGCCATACGTCGGGCTCGCACAGGGGCGCGGCGCTCAGGCTGCCCTGCGCGACGTCCTCGGCGATACCGACGCCGGGCAGGACGGTCCAGCCGTGCCCGGCCAGGACGAGCTGCTTCTGTACGCGCATGGAGTTGGTCTGGACGACGACGTCCATGGCGGCCCCCGCCCGTGCCGCCGCGCCGTCGATGAGCGTACGCAGGGCGTGCCCGGAGGCGGGCATGACCAGGGGGTGCGATGCGGCCTCCGAGAACGGCACGGGCCGGTCGGCCCGCAGCCCGGCGGACGGGGGAGCGACGGCCCACAGGTGCTCCCGTACCAGCGGGCGGGCGTTGAGGGACGGCGTGCTGTCCAGGTTGTAGAGCAGGGTCAGGTCGAGGTCGCCGTCGTCGAGCCACTGCTGGAGGTGGCCTGAGTAGGCGGTCATCAGACGTAGTTCGACTCCGGGGTGGTGGTGGGCGACGGCCGACACGAGCGGCTCGGAGAGCAGGTCGCTGGTGCTCTCCAGCAGGCCGATGGTGACGATGCCGGTCACGGCGCCGGGGGTGGGCTGCACCTCGGCGCGGGCCCGTTCGAGCTCGTTCAGGGCACGCCGTGCGCGGTCCACCATGATCGCGCCGGCCTCGGTGGGACGCATGCCCTGCCGGGTGCGCTCGAAGAGGGGGACGCCGAGTTCCTCCTCCAGGGTGCGGATCTGCCGGGTCACGGCGGGCTGCACCAGATGCAGCAGCTCCGCGGCACGCGTGACACTGCCCACCTCCGCGACGGTGACGAGCGCTTTGAGCTGCTTGATGTCCAAGGGGCCTCCTCACCTCCATTGGGTCCCAGCATGGTGATATCAGTTCTTGCTATTTCACTATGGATGTCATGAGTGTTCATGATGGTACTTCGCCCGCTCCTGGAGGTCACCGCATGCCCGAGCACCCCGAGGAACCGACGGGACGGCTGCCGCTGTCCGGTGTCACCGTCGTCAGTGTCGAGCAGGCGGTGGCGGCTCCCTTCGCCACGCGGCAGCTGGCCGACCTCGGCGCGCGGGTCATCAAGGTGGAGCGCCCGGGAGAGGGCGACTTCGCACGCCGGTACGACACCACCGTGCACGGCCAGTCCAGCTATTTCGTGTGGCTCAACCGCTCCAAGGAATCCCTCACTCTCGACCTGAAGTCGGACGCGGGCCGGGCCGTGCTGGAGCAACTGCTGGGCGGCGCCGACGTGTTCGTGCAGAACCTCGCTCCCGGCGCCGCCGCCCGGCTGGGCCTGGACGCGCCCGCCCTCGCCGACCGGCAGCCGTCCCTGATCTGCTGCACCATCTCCGGCTACGGCACCAGCGGGCCGTGGGCCGACCGCAAGGCCTACGACCTGCTCGTCCAGTGCCAGACCGGCCTGGTGTCGCTGACCGGCAACGCACACGGCCCGGCCCGTACCGGGGTGTCGATCGCCGACATCGCCGCGGGCATGTACGCCTACTCCGGCATCCTCACCGCCCTGTACACCCGCGCCACCACCGGTGTCGCCCGCGCCGTCGAGGTCTCCCTCTTCGAGGCACTGGCCGAGTGGATGAGCCAGCCCGCCTACTACACCCGCCACGGCGGTATGCAGCCCCCACGCATCGGCACCCAGCACGCCACCATCGCCCCCTACGGCGCCTACACCGCCGCCGACGGCAAGGACGTGCTGTTCTCCATCCAGAACGAACGCGAATGGGCCGCCCTGTGCGAACGCTTCCTGCGGCGCCCGGAGCTGGTCGACGATCCGCGCTTCGCCACCGGGAGCGACCGTGTGGCGCACCGCGAGGAGCTCGACGCGATCGTGGCCGAGCGGTTCCGCTGCTCGGACAGTGCGGAGGTGATGACGGTGCTGGACGGCGCGGGCATCGCCAACGCCGGGGTCAACGATGTCGAGGAGTTCCTCGCGCATCCCGTGCTCGATGCGCGGGGCCGCTGGCAGGACGTGGGGATCCCCGGGGGTGTGGCCGTGCCGACGCTGGTGCCGCCGGTCGACCTTGCGGGGGCGGGTCCGCGTATGGACGCCGTCCCCGCCGTGGGCGAACACACCGAGGCCATCCTGGCCGAACTGGGACACAGCACAGCCGACATCAAGGGCCTGAGGGGCGACCGCGTCATCTGACCACCTGTCAGTCCTTCAGTCCTTCCGCCCTGTCAGCAAGGAGCGTCACAGCATGAGCACCCTCGACATCCTGTCCGAGGACGAGCGATTCATCGTCAGGACAGTGCGCGACTTCGTGGACAACGAAGTGAAGCCTGTCGTCCGGGAACTGGAGCACGCCAACACCTACCCCGAGGCCCTGATCGAGCAGATGAAGCGGCTCGGCATCTTCGGCCTCGCCGTCCCGGAGGAGTACGGCGGCACCCCGGTCTCCACCCCGTGCTACGTCCTCATCACCGAGGAGCTGGCCCGCGGCTGGATGAGCCTGGCCGGCGCGATGGGCGGCCATACCGTGGTCGCCAAGCTGCTGCTGGACTTCGGCACCGAGGAGCAGAAGCGCCGGTACCTGTCGAAGATGGCCACCGGCGAGATCCGCGCGACCATGGCGCTCACCGAGCCGGGCGGCGGTTCCGACCTCCAGGCCATGAGCACCGTCGCCCGCAAGGGCGCCGACGGCTACGTGGTCAATGGCGCGAAGACCTGGATCACCAACTCCCGGCGGGCGGGCCTGATCGCCCTGCTGTGCAAGACCGACCCGGATGCGGAACCCGCCCACCAGGGCATCTCGATCCTGCTCGTCGAGCACGGACCCGGCCTCACCGTCTCCCGTGACCTGCCCAAGCTCGGCTACAAGGGCGTGGAGAGCTGCGAGTTGTCGTTCGACGGCTACCGGGCGCCGGGCGATGCCGTACTGGGCGGGGTCGAGGGCAAGGGCTTCGCGCAGATGATGAAGGGCCTGGAGACCGGACGCCTCCAGGTCGCCGCCCGCGCGCTCGGCGTCGGCCGGGCCGCGTTGGAGGACGCCCTCGCCTACGCGCAGGAGCGGGAGTCGTTCGGCAAGCAGATCTGGAGGCATCAGTCGATCGGCAACTACCTCGCAGACATGGCGACTTCGCTGACGGCGGCACGCCAGCTCACTCTGTACGCGGCCCGGGAGGCGGAGGCGGGGCGCCGCGTGGACATGGAGGCGGGCATGGCGAAGCTCTTCGCCTCCGAGACCGCCATGCAGATCGCCCTCAACGCCGTCCGCATCCACGGCGGATACGGCTACTCCACCGAATTCGACGTCGAACGCTACTTCCGAGACGCCCCGCTGATGATCGTCGGCGAGGGCACCAACGAGATCCAGCGGAACGTCATCGCGAGCCAGCTCGTCAGGCGCGGAGGTCTCGACGTGTGAATATCGTTGATCGACGTCGACATCGGCACCCTCGCCGACGGGGGTGACTGACTCAGCGAGGCGCACCACGCGCCCCCTCGGCGTATGGGGCGCGTCAAGAGTGAGCGGGTCGTCGTATGGGAGCCGTTAACGACCGGGGGAAGGGCGCCGCGCTGATCCTGAACTGTCAGGATGGAGGCGCGCACGAAGGAGGAACATCGATGACCCGGGTGCTGGTGGTCGAGGACGAGCCGCAGCTCGTACGCGCTCTCGTGATCAACTTGCGGGCGCGCGCCTACGACGTGGATGCCGCCGCCGACGGGGCCACCGCGCTCCGGCTCGCCGCCGCCCACCACCCGGATGTGGTGCTGCTCGATCTGGGTCTGCCCGACATGGACGGCGTGGAAGTGATCAAGGGGCTACGGGGCTGGACACGGTCGCCGATCCTGGTGCTGTCCGCCCGCCAGACCTCGGAGGAGAAGGTCAGGGCCCTTGACGCCGGAGCCGACGACTACGTCACCAAGCCCTTCAGCATGGACGAGCTGCTGGCCCGGCTGCGCGCCGCTGTCCGCCGTACCGAGGAGGCGGACACCACCGACGCCACCGCGATCGTCACCACGGAGGAATTCACCGTCGATCTGATCGCGAAGCGGGTGCGGCGGGGTGGGAACGACGTGCGGCTGACACCGACGGAGTGGCACCTGCTGGAGGTGCTGATCCGCCACCCGAGCAGGCTGATCAGCCAGAAACAGCTCCTTCAGGAGGTCTGGGGCCCCGCGTACCAGACCGAGACCAACTACCTGCGGGTCTACATGGCCCAGCTGCGACGCAAACTGGAGCCGGACCCCGCCCGCCCGCGGCATCTCATCACCGAGCCGGGCATGGGCTACCGCTTCGAGAAATGACCGGGCCCGGATTTCGAGAAGTGACCAGGCCCGGTTTTCGAGAAGCGACGAAGCGACCGGGCCCGGACACGGATGCGCAGCTCGCGCGAGGTCGGGTCAGCCCACGTGGACCCGCGGCCGGCGTGACCGGTCCGGTTCGGCCTCGCGGAGGACCTCGCGGGTGACGGGGGCGACCTCGCCCTGGCCGAAGAGGAAGAAGCGGAGGAAGTTGGCGAAGGGGTTGCCCTCGGTCCACTCGAAGTAGATGTGCGGGATCTGGCTGGAGCTGTCGCGGACGTGGAGGAGCAGGGCCGCCAGGGCGTTGGGGATCGAGGAGCTCTCCAGGGTCAGGACCCGATAGCGGTCGTGCAGGACCTCGCCGCGCACGGTCAGGCCCGCCTCGAACTCGGAGGGGTCGGTGACGGTGACCTCGACGAAGATGAAGTCCTCGGGGGTCGGGACGTCGTTGTCGTGGCGGATCTGCTCGATCTTCTCCCGGTACTCGGTGATGTCGCGGTTGTCGGGCTCGTTGGCGATGAACCGGATCTTGCGGTGGGCGGTGTCCCTGACGAATCGTTCCGCCATGGTGTCCAGCTCGACGCGGGTGACACGGAGTTCGAAGGCGCGGGCGAGGCGGGAGAGCAGCGAGACGATGATGATGGCGGCGATGAAGCATGCGCCGATCTTCACGCCGTCGGGGCGCTCGATGATGTTCAGAACCGTCGTGTAGAGGAAGACCGCCGAGATGACGGTGAAGGCGATGGTCCAGCCGCGCTGGCGGGCCTTGCGGGCCGCGATGGTCACGGCGATGGCCGCCGAGGAGATCAGGACCAGCACACCCGTGGCGTAGGCGCCGCCCTGGGCGTCCACGTCCGCGTCGAAGATCCAGGTGACGAGAAAGCCGACCAGGGTGAAGACGATCACCATGGGGCGGACGGCGCGGGCCCAGTGCGGAGCCATGCCGTAGCGGGGCAGATAGCGGGGCATCAGGTTGAGCAGCCCGGCCATGGCGGACGCTCCGGCGAACCACAGGATCGCGATCGTCGAGACGTCGTACACCGTGCCGAAGGCGTTGCCGAGGTAGTCGTGAGCCAGGAACGCCAGCGCGCGGCCGTTGGCGCTGCCACCCTCCTCGAACTCCTTCTCCGGGATCAGCAGCGTGGTGAGGAAGCTCGTGCAGATCAGAAACACGCTCATGATCACAGCGGCCGTGGTCAGCAGCTTCTTCGTGCCCCGGATACGGCCGACCGGCCGCTCCTCGGTGTCACCGGGCTCGCCCTCCACGTGCGGCATCACCGCGACGCCTGTCTCGAACCCCGAGAGGCCGAGCGCGAGCTTCGGGAAGACCAGCAGGGAGACGCCGATCATGGCGAAGACATTGCCGTGCTCGGCCGTCAGGGCGGTTGACCAGTCGGTGACGACATGGCCCTCGGTGACCACGTGCCACAGGCCCACGGCGACGACCACGGCGTTCAGCGCGAGGTAGGCGCCCACGAGAGCCACGGCGACGCCGATGGCCTCCAGGAATCCCTTGAGGAACACCGCGCCGAGCAGGGCGACCAGGATGAGTGTGATCAGCATCTGCTGGTCGTGCAGGACGCTGTTCAGGTGCGGGTTCTCGACCAGGTGGGTGGAGGCGTCCGCCGCCGAGAGAGTGATGGTGATCAGGAAGTCGGTGGCGGCGAACCCGAGCAGCGTGAGGACGAACAGCTTGCCTTTCCAGAAGGTCAGCAGCCGCTCCAGCATCGCGATCGAGCCCTGCCCGTGCGGGCTCTCCTCGGCCACCCTCCGGTACACGGGCAGTGCGCCCCCCAGGGTGACGATCACGAGCACGATGGTGGCCACGGGCGAGAGCAGGCCGGCGGCGAGGGCGGCGATGCCCGGCTGGTAGCCGAGGGTGGAGAAGTAGTCGACGCCGGTCAGGCACATCACGCGCCACCATCGCTGGCCCTTGTGCGCGAGCTCGGGCTGGGCGTGCGGACCCTGGTGGCTCCCCGCCATGTCGGAGAGGCCCTCCAGCATCCACGTCCGCAACCGGCTCGGCTGCGTCTTTTCGGTGGTGGCCATCGAGGTGTTCTCCTGATGTGCGGCTCGTTTGGTGTGCGGCTCGTTGCGGGATTCCGGCCATCACACGGACGGCGGCACCAGCGTAAGCAGAGAGTGACGCAAGGTCCTAAGGAAGAGGCCGCTGATCGCGTCAAGGGTGCGTTAAGACGGACCGGTCGGACGGCAGCGGCGCGTCAAAATCCGGAGGTCCAGGACGAAACCGGCGCGGACCGACCTGTACGCGAGGGCGAGGGCAGGGTGACCGGCGCGGCAGGGGCGGATACACAGTGTCAGCACCCGACCCGGGCGCTACGGCGGTCCGCACCAAGGATGCGGACCAAGGATGCGGATCCCGGACGGCCGTAAGAGACGCGTCAAAGGTGCCGGAGCCCCCGTAAGGGAGTCGTCAACGGCCGTCGGATCCGGCCTGAGAGGCGTTTTCCTCTACTCGTCCGATCCTCTTACGGATTTCCGAACCTCACCCAGGAGCTCGCGATGGCCGACCTGGCCCTCGTCATCACCACGGTCGCGGTGTTCGCGCTGGTGGCTTTCGTCGCCAAGGGGGTGACGAAGCTGTGACCGTCGAGACCGTCGTCGGCCTGGTCGTGGCCGTCGCCCTGCTGGGCTATCTCATCCTCGCCCTGGTTTTCCCGGAGAGGTTCTGAGCCGCGACATGAGTCCTGTTGTTGCGGGCGTGCTCCAGTTGCTCGCGCTGATCGCGGCGCTGGCCCTCGCCCACCGGCCCCTGGGCGACTACATGGCCCGGGTCTACTCCTCCGACAAGCACTGGCGAGTGGAGAAGTGGATCTACCGGGGCATCGGTGCCGACCCGGACACCGAGATGCGCTGGCCCGCCTATCTGCGCGGAGTCCTCGCGTTCTCGGCCGCCGGGGTCCTCTTCCTCTACCTGCTGCAGCGGATCCAGGGCTCGCTGCCCGGCTCACCGGCCTTCGTCTCGATCGACCCGGACCAGGCGTTCAACACCGCCGCGTCGTTCGTGTCCAACACCAACTGGCAGTCGTACTACGGCGAGCAGGCCATGGGCCACGTCGTGCAGACCGCCGGGCTGGCCGTGCAGAACTTCGTCTCCGCGGCCGTGGGGATCGCCGTCGCGGTCGCGCTCGTACGCGGCTTCGCCGTCTCCCGGGCTCTCGGCTCCGCTGGAGCAGCGGGGACCCCTCTGCGCACCGGTGAGCTGGGCAACTTCTGGTCCGACATGGTGCGCGGCGTGATCCGCGTTCTGCTGCCGGGCGCGGCGATCGCCGCCATCGTCCTGGTCGCCTGCGGGGTCATCCAGAACTTCTCCGGCATCCACGAGGTCGGGCAATTCTTCAATGGGCACAGCATGGGCGGCTCGCAGCAGTGGAACGGCGGTGCGGTCGCCTCGCAGGAGGCCATCAAGGAGCTGGGCACCAACGGCGGCGGTTACTTCAACGCCAACAGCGCCCACCCCTTCGAGAACCCGACGCCGTTCACCAATCTCTTCGAGATCTTCCTGCTGCTGGTCATCCCGTTCTCCCTGACCCGCACCTTCGGCGTCATGGTGGGCTCGGTCAGGCAGGGGTACGCGATCCTGGCGACGATGGCCACGATCTGGGTCGGCTTCGTCGCCCTGATGATGTGGACCGAGTTCGCCCACCACGGCCCGGCCTTCGACATCGCGGGCGGGGCGATGGAGGGCAAGGAGACGCGGTTCGGTGTCGGCTCGTCGTCGATCTTCGCGGTGTCGACCACGCTGACCTCGACCGGAGCGGTGGACTCCTTCCACTCCTCCTTCACCGGTCTGGGCGGCGGGATCACGATGCTCGGCATGATGCTGGGCGAGATCGCGCCCGGCGGTACCGGCTCCGGTCTGTACGGCATGCTGATCATGGCGGTCATCGCGGTGTTCATCGCCGGTCTGATGGTCGGCCGTACGCCCGAGTACCTGGGCAAGAAGATCGGCACCCGCGAGATCAAGCTGGCCGCCTGCTACATCCTCATCACACCCGCCCTGGTGCTCGTCTTCACCGCGTTCGCGATGGCGCTGCCGACCCCGGCGAACTCGATGACGAACTCCGGTGCGCACGGGTTCGGCGAGATCCTGTACGCCTACACCTCGGCGGCCAACAACAACGGCTCGGCCTTCGCCGGGCTGAACGCGGACACCCAGTGGTTCAACACCACCCTCGGCATCGCGATGCTGCTCGGCCGCTTCCTTCCGATGGTGTTCGTGCTGGCGCTCGCGGGTTCGCTCGCCGAGCAGACACCGGTCCCGGCCACGGCCGGGACGCTGCGCACCGAGAAGCCGTTGTTCACCGGCCTGTTGGTGGGCGCGATCCTGATCATCACCGGTCTGACCTACTTCCCGGCCCTCGCGCTGGGCCCGCTCGCCGAGGGGCTGGCGGCATGACGACTCGTACAGAGAAGCAAGAGGACTCCATGTCCATGTCCACAGCCACTCCGACCCGGGCGCCGCACCAGGACGTGCCGACCGGCCGCGAGGACGAAGGGCGTGTCGGCGCGGGTCTGTTCGATCCGAGGCAGTTGGTGAAGTCGCTGCCGGACGCGTTCCGCAAGCTCGACCCGCGGGTGATGGTCAAGTCGCCCGTGATGTTCGTCGTGCTCGTCGGCTCGGTGCTGACGACGCTCTTCTCGTTCAAGGATCCGGGCGACTGGTTCGGCTGGGCGATCAGCGCCTGGCTCTGGCTCACCGTGATCTTCGCCAACCTCGCCGAGGCGGTCGCAGAGGGCCGCGGCAAGGCGCAGGCCGACACCCTGCGCAGGGCCAAGACCGACACCGTCGCCCGCCGTCTGGCCGAGGACGGTACGACCGAGGAGCGGGTGCCGGGTACCGGGCTGAAGATCGGCGATCTGGTCGTGTGCGAGGCGGGAGACATCATTCCCGGCGACGGTGACGTCGTGGAGGGCGTCGCCTCCGTCGACGAATCGGCGATCACCGGTGAATCGGCACCCGTCATCCGCGAGTCGGGCGGTGACCGGTCGGCCGTCACCGGCGGTACGAAGGTGCTGTCCGACCGGATCGTCATCAAGATCACGACCAAGCCGGGTGAGACCTTCATCGACCGCATGATCAACCTGGTCGAGGGAGCCGCACGGCAGAAGACCCCCAACGAGATCGCGCTCAACATCCTGCTCGCGTCTCTCACCATCGTCTTCCTGCTGGCCGTCGCCACGCTGCCGCCGTTCGCGGACTACGCGGGCACGCATCTGACCCTGGTCGTGCTGGTGGCCCTGCTGGTCTGCCTGATCCCCACCACCATCGGCGCGCTGCTGTCCGCGATCGGAATCGCGGGCATGGACCGCCTCGTGCAGCGCAATGTGCTCGCCATGTCCGGCCGGGCCGTCGAGGCGGCCGGCGACGTGTCGACGCTGCTGCTCGACAAGACCGGCACCATCACGCTGGGCAACCGGCAGGCCGCCGAGTTCGTACCGGTCGGGGGCGTCACGGCCGCCGAGGTCGCGGACGCGGCCCAGCTCTCCTCGCTGGCCGACGAGACGCCCGAGGGCCGCTCCGTCGTCGTACTGGCTAAGGAGAATTACGGGCTGCGCGAGCGGCACCAGGGCGAGCTCGCGGGAGCCGAGTGGATCGCGTTCACGGCCCAGACCCGGATGTCGGGGGTGGATGTGGAAGGACGCAGGGTCCGCAAGGGGGCGGCCGGTTCGGTCATCGCCTGGGTGCGCGAGCAGGGGGGCGAGATCGCCGACGACGCGGACACGATCGCGGGCCGCATCTCCGAAGCGGGCGGTACGCCGCTGCTCGTGGCCGTCGAAGACCCCGACGGTGCCCGGGTGCTGGGCGTGATCCACCTCAAGGACGTCGTCAAGGAGGGCATGCGGGAGCGCTTCGAGGAGCTGCGCCGCATGGGCATCAAGACCGTCATGATCACGGGTGACAACCCGCTGACCGCGAAGGCGATCGCCGAGGAGGCGGGCGTCGACGACTTCCTCGCGGAGGCCACCCCCGAGGACAAGATGGCGCTGATCAAGCGCGAGCAGGCGGGCGGCAAACTGGTCGCGATGACCGGCGACGGCACGAACGACGCCCCGGCACTGGCCCAGGCGGACGTCGGCGTGGCGATGAACACCGGCACCTCGGCGGCCAAAGAGGCCGGGAACATGGTCGACCTCGACTCCAACCCGACCAAGCTCATCGAGATCGTCGAGATCGGCAAGCAGCTCCTCATCACCCGGGGCGCGCTCACGACCTTCTCCATCGCCAACGACGTGGCGAAGTACTTCGCGATCATCCCCGCGCTGTTCGCGGCGGTCTACCCGGGCCTGGACAGGCTGAACATCATGCGGCTGTCCTCGCCCGACTCCGCGATCCTCTCGGCGGTCGTCTTCAACGCGTTGATCATCATCGCGCTGGTGCCCCTCGCCCTGCGTGGCGTGCGGTACCGCCCGGTCAGCGCGGACAGGATGCTCCGCCGCAATCTCGGGATCTACGGCCTGGGCGGGCTGGTCGCCCCCTTCATCGGCATCAAGATCATCGACGTACTCATCTCTCTGATCCCCGGGGTCGGGTGAAGGACATGAACAACTCCCTTGTGAAGACTGCCCGGCTGCTCGGCGCGGGCCTGCGGGCCCTGCTCGTACTGACCCTGGTCACCGGGGTCGTCTACCCGCTGGTCGTCACCGGCGTCGCCCAGGCGCTCTTCAACGACGAGGCCAACGGCTCGGAGATCAGGGCGGACGGCACGGTGGTCGGCTCCTCCCTGATCGGGCAGTCGTACAACCTGCCGCTGAAGAGGGGCGAGGAGACCCCGGAGCCCGACCTGAAGTGGTTCCAGGGACGTCCGCAGAACGGCCTGGGCGCCAACAGCGTCAACACCCGGTACAAGCTCCTCGTCTCCGGCGCCACCAACCGCTCCGGCGACAACGAAGAGCTGATCAAATGGGTCAAGGACGCCAAAGCCGCGGTCATCAAGGACAACTCGGTGGCCGGCTACACGGTCGAGCCGTCCGACGTCCCCGCCGACGCGGTGACGTCCTCCGGCTCCGGCCTGGACCCGGACATCTCCCCGGAGTACGCCGACCTCCAGGTGCACCGGGTCGCGGAGAAGAACGGTCTGTCCGTCGCCCAGGTGGTGAAGCTGGTCGGCGAGCACAGCGAGGGCCGCACCCTCGGCTTCATGGGCGAGCCCCGGGTGAACGTCCTGGAACTCAACATCGCGCTGAAGGAACTCGTGGCGAAGAGCTGACGGGGGGCTGTCGCGGAGGTCACGCCGACGACGGCCCCGCCGCGACGCAAACTGGAGACGGACCCCTCCAGGCGGATCCCTCGGGACGACCCCCTCCAGACGGATCCTTCCCGACGGACTCCTCCAGACGGACCCCTCCAGACCGAAGAGACGAGAACATGGCACGCGGCACGCTTCGGATCTACCTCGGTGCGGCACCGGGCGTCGGCAAGACCTACGCCATGCTGTCCGAGGCCCACCGCCGTATCGAGCGGGGCACGGACTGCGTGGTCGGCTTCGTGGAACACCACGACCGGCCGCGCACCGAGGTGATGCTGCACGGACTGGAAGAGATCGCGCGCAAGGAGCTGGAGTACCGGGGCAGCGTCTTCACGGAGATGGACGTGGATGCCGTGCTGGCCCGGCAGCCACGGGTGGCCCTGGTGGACGAGCTGGCCCACACCAATGTCCCCGGCTCCCGCAACACCAAGCGCTGGCAGGACGTCGAGGAACTGCTTGCCGCCGGGATCGATGTGATCTCCACGGTCAACATCCAGCACCTGGAGTCCTTGGGTGACGTGGTCGAGTCGATCACCGGCGTACGGCAGCGCGAGACGGTTCCCGACGAGATCGTGCGCCGAGCCGACCAGGTCGACCTGGTCGACATGTCGCCACAGGCACTGCGCCGCCGCATGGCGCACGGCAACATCTACCAGCCCGACAAGGTCGACGCGGCCCTGTCGAACTACTTCCGCCCCGGCAACCTCACGGCCCTGCGGGAGTTGGCGCTGCTGTGGGTGGCCGACCGGGTCGACGCGTACCTGACCGAGTACCGCAGCGAGCACCAGGTGTCGAAGA
Organism: Streptomyces montanus; assembly: GCF_005786655.1. Classification (NCBI taxonomy): domain Bacteria; kingdom Bacillati; phylum Actinomycetota; class Actinomycetes; order Kitasatosporales; family Streptomycetaceae; genus Streptomyces; species Streptomyces montanus. The sequence goes on along the minus strand of NZ_VBZC01000007.1, from coordinate 72,024 downwards.
TCTGGGGCTCGCGCGAGCGCATTGTCGTGGGGCTCACCGGCGGCCCGGAGGGCCGGACGCTGATCCGCCGGGCCGCGCGGCTGGCGGAGAAGGGCGCGGGCGGTGAGGTGATGGCGGTCTATGTCGCCGGCAGCGACGGCCTGACCTCCGCCTCCCCGAAGGAACTGGCCCTGCAGCGCACGCTGGCGGAGGACCTTGGCGGCACCTTCCACCATGTGGTCGGCGACGACATTCCGGTGGCGCTCCTCGACTTCGCGCGCGGCGCCAACGCCACGCAGATCGTGCTCGGCGTCTCACGGCGCAAGGGCTGGCAGTACGTTTTCGGGCCGGGCGTCGGTGCGACGGTGGCCCGCGACTCCGGGCCCGACCTGGACGTCCACCTGATCACCCATGACGAGGCGGGCAAGGGGCGTGGGCTGCCGGTGGCGCGGGGCGCCCGGCTCGGCCGTTCGCGGATCATCGCCGGCTGGCTGGTGGGCCTGGTCGGCCCGGTGATCCTGGCCCTGCTCCTGACCGGCGTCAACGCCGACCTCGGCCTCGCGAACGACATGCTCCTGTTCCTGACCCTGACGGTGGCGGCGGCCCTGCTCGGGGGCCTCTACCCGGCGCTGGCCTCGGCCGCCTTCGGCTCTCTGCTGCTGAACTACTACTTCACCCCGCCCCTGCACCGGCTCATGATCGCCGATGCCAGGAACATCGTCGCCCTCGTGGTCTTCGTCGCCGTGGCGGTGTCGGTGGCGTCCGTGGTGGACCTGGCCGCCCGCCGCACCCATCAGGCGGCCCGGCTGCGCGCCGAGTCGGAGATCCTGTCCTTCCTGGCGGGCAACGTGCTGCGCGGCGAGACCGGCCTGGAGGAGCTGCTGGAACGGGTCCGCGAGACCTTCGCCATGGAGTCGGTCGCCCTGCTGGAGCGGGAGAGCGACGTGGCACCGTGGACCTGCGCGGGCAGTGTGGGCCCGCGGCCCTGCCAGTCCCCTGACACCGCGGACGTCGACGTGCCGGTGGGGGACCACATGGCGCTCGCGCTCTCCGGCCGGGTGCTGCCCGCCGAGAACCGCCGGGTGCTGGCCGCGTTCGCCGCCCAGGCCGCCGTCGTCCTGGACCGCCAGCGTCTGAAGCAGGAAGCTCAGCAGGCCAAGGAACTGGCCGAGGGCAACCGCATCCGCACCGCCCTGCTCGCCGCGGTCAGCCACGACCTGCGCACCCCTCTCGCCGGCATCAAGGCGTCGGTGTCGTCCCTGCGCTCGGACGACGTCGAGTGGTCCGAGGAGGACCAGGCCGAACTCCTGGCCGCGATCGAGGAGGGCGCCGACCGCCTCGACCACCTGGTGGGCAACCTGCTGGACATGTCGCGGCTGCAGACCGGCACCGTGGCCCCACTGATCAGGGAGGTCGACCTGGACGAGGTGGTGCCGATGGCGCTCGTCGGCCTGCCGGAGGACAGCGTGGGGCTGGACATTCCCGAGACCCTGCCGATGGTCGCGGTGGACAAGGGACTGCTGGAGCGCTCGGTGGCGAACATCGTGGAGAACGCGGTCAAGTACAGCCCCGCGGGTACGCCGGTACTGGTGTCGGCAAGCGCCATCGCCGACCGGGTGGAGGTCCGGGTGGTCGACCGTGGCCCCGGTGTCCCCGAGGAGGCGAGGGAACGGATGTTCGCGCCCTTCCAGCGCTACGGCGACGCCCCCCGCGGCGCCGGCGTCGGCCTCGGTCTCGCGGTCGCCCGCGGGTTCGCCGAGGCCATGGGTGGAACCCTCAACGCCGAGGACACTCCGGGTGGCGGCCTCACCATGGTGCTCAGCCTGCGCAGGGCACCGGAGCGTCCGCCACAGCCGGACCTGCCGGCGTCCGTCACGTCACGGCCGGCGACTGCTCCCTGAGCGGCACGCGTCAGGCGAGCGGGCATGACGCATCCGCGCGGGTCGCCTGCCCGCGCGGATGCGTCGGACACCTCTGGAGGAACCCAGAGGACCCAGAGGACCCAGAGGACCCCCAGAGGACCAGAGGAACTAGAGGAAGCTGACGTTCTGGGCCAGGGCGAGTTCGCTGGAGTAGTTGATGGTGTTGGTGGCCGGGCGCATGTAGGCGCGCCAGGCGTCGGAGCCGGACTCCCGGCCGCCGCCGGTCTCCTTCTCGCCGCCGAACGCTCCGCCGATCTCCGCGCCGGAGGTACCGATGTTGACGTTGGCGATGCCGCAGTCGGAGCCCTCGACGGAGAGGAAGCGCTCGGCCTCCTGCTGGTCGCGGGTGAAGATGCTGGAGGACAGGCCCTGGGGGACGTCGTTGTGCAGGGCGATGGCCTCCTCGAACGTGTCGTAGGTCAGCACGTAGAGAATCGGGGCGAAGGTCTCCTCGCGGACGACGTCGGTCTGTTCGTCGACGCGGACGATGACCGGCTCGGCGTAGGCGGCCCGGGGTGCCGTGTCGGCCAGGCGCCGGTTCCCGCCCGCCAGGACCTTTCCGCCCTGCGCCTGAGCGCGGGCGACGGCGTCCCGCATGCCGTCGAGGGCGGCGGTGGTGATGAGCGGTCCGACGAGGGTGGTCTCGTCGAACGGGCTGCCGATGGGGAGTTTGGCGTACGCGGCCGTCAGGCGCGCGACGAGCGTGTCCGCGATGTCGCGGTGGACGATCAGGCGGCGCAGGGTCGTGCAGCGCTGTCCCGCGGTGCCGGCGGCGGCGAAGACGATGCCCTGGACGGCGAGGTCGAGGTCGGCGGACGGGGCGACGACGGCGGCGTTGTTGCCGCCGAGCTCCAGCAGGCTGCGCCCGAAGCGGGCCGCGACCCGGGGGCCGACCTCGCGGCCCATGCGGGTGGAGCCGGTGGCGCTCACGAGTGCGACCCGCGGATCGTCCACGAGCTTCTCGCCGAGGGTGCGGTCGCCGAGCAGGAGACGGTGTACGTCGCGTGGGGCGCCGACCTCTTCGGCGGCCTGGGCCAGCAGTCGGTCGGAGGCCAGGGAGATCAGCGGGGTCAGCTCGGAGGGCTTCCAGACCACCGTGTCGCCGCAGGCCAGGGCGACGGCGGTGTTCCACGACCACACTGCGGCGGGGAAGTTGAACGCGGAGATGACGCCGACGACACCCAGCGGGTGCCAGGTCTCGGCGAGGCGGTGGCCCGGTCGCTCGGAGGCGATGGTGCGGCCGTAGAGCTGGCGGGACAGACCGACCGCGAAGTCACAGATGTCGATCATCTCCTGGACCTCGCCGAGCGCCTCCGAGCGGATCTTGCCCGCCTCGATGGTGATGAGGTCGGCCAGGTCGCTCTTGTGGTCGCGCAGCAACTCGCCGAGGCGGCGCACGAGTTCGCCGCGACGCGGGGCCGGGGTGGTGCGCCAGGTGAGGAACGCCTCGCGGGCCGCGGCCACGGCTTCCTCGGCATCGGCGGCGGTCGCGGCGGTCAGGCCGAAGAGATCCTCGCCGGTGATGGGCGTACGGGCCTGGAAGTCGGCGCCTTCCGGGACGGTCACGCCGATGCGCTCCAGACTCGCGCGGGCACGGGCGCGCAGGTCGTCGGTGGTGGGCAGGGGGGTGCTGGTCATGATGCTCCCTAGAAGGTGGTGACGGTGGTGAGGGGTGAGGAGGCCGGACCCGCGGGTCAGCCCGGCGTGCCGTCGAGCCGCAGCTCCTGGGCGACTTGGGCGAGAGACTGGTTCTGCTGCCGTTCGTACAGGGCGAAGGGGTCGAGGACTTCGCGGTCGATGGCGCCGGAGAGCCATTCGCTGTCGTAGGCGGCGCCTTCCTGGGCGTTGTCCCGGGATCCCTCACCGCTGAGGTTGGACTGGAAGATGCCGGCCGCGGAACGGGGCAGGAAGTCCTCGTAGACGATGGGCTCGGCCCGTACCCAGCCCTGCTCCACCAAGTCGTCGATGCCGGTGGGCGGGCGGCTGCCGTCCCGCGGCCGGTCGGGCACGACGCGATAGGTGAAGTACCCCAGACCCTGGGCGGCGAGTTCCCGCTCCGTGCCGGGGACGTGCTCGGCCCACAGCGTGCGCGCGAGTTCGGCCCGGTCGGCCCGGTCCGCACCCGGATGGAGTGCCGCCTGCTGGTCGACGAGACCGAGCAGGTGGTCGTAGAGCGCCCGGCCCTCGCGGGTGACCGCGATGCCGCGGGCCTCGACCTCGCCGAATCGTACGCGCAGAGCACCGCTGATCACGCTGCCGTCCTCGGTGCGCTGGGCGCGGGGCTCGGCCAGTGCCCGGAAGGACGTCTGGCGCAGCAGCAGATCGGGGCCCTTCCACTGGGGAGGTCCCTGGATGGCGTCGATCATCTCGATACCGCGCTCGGTCATGCGCCGGTAGAGCTCGTCGATGTCCAGGACCCGCGGGGTGAGGTGGTTGATGTGGGTGCTGCGTACGCCGCCGATGTCCGCGGCGACGGCGGAGATCTTCTCCAGGGTCTCGTACCAGACCTTGTCGATCGGTTCGGTCGACAACTCGAAGGCACCGACGGTGAGTTGGAGGAAGCGCTCGGCCTCGGCGTCCGGCAGTTCCCGTTCCGCCACGGCCCGGTCGGCCAGGGCGAGCAGCTCCGGCGGGAACAGTTCGCGGGCGGCGAGGAACGCTTCCAGGCGGGAGCGGAGATCGGCGTCGAAGAACCGCGGGTCCGCCGGGGTGAGCATGGAGGTGAAGACACGGAAGGGGTTGCGGGCCAGTTCCTCGCCGTCGACGGGACGGAACGCGGTCGACACGACGGGGATCGCGCTGGCGGCGGCTTCCCGCAGGTCGTAGAAGCCGACCGGGTGCATGCCCAGGGCACCGAAGACGCGGGCGACCTGGCTCAGTTCGGCGGGGGTGCCGACGCGGATGGCGCCGTGCCGTTCCGCGGTCACGCGGCTGATGGAGCCGAGCCGTTCCGCGTTGGCGCCCTGTGCGCGCAGCACATCCTCGTTGACCTCGCGCGAGACGTCCACGAGCGTGGTGTAGGCGGGGACTTCCCGCCCGTACATGTCCGAGAGCCGCGCGGCGAAGGCGGCGCGCAGCTGCCACTGGCTGATCATCGACGGGTCTGCCTTTCCAACGGGCGGTCAATCGGGCTGGCGGTCACAGGAGTTCACACCACATGGGCCTCCGGGCGGATCTCGGCCCCGACCTGGAAGCGGTCGGCGCTGAAGGGGGAGATGTCGACGCACGGTGTGCGGTCCAGGTGCAGGTCGCGCACGATCTCGCCGACGGCCGGGGCCTGCAGGAAACCGTGGCCGGAGAAGCCGGTGGCGTAAAGGAAGTTGGGCAGCTCGCCGGAGCGTCCGATCAGCGCGTTGTGGTCCGGGGTGACCTCGTACAGGCCGGCCCAGCCGCCGGAGGTCTTCATGTCGGCCAGCGCGGGGGCGCGGTGCCGGACGACGTCCCGGAAGAGGCCGAGCCACTCCGGCGTCCATGTGGTGTCGAAGCCGTCCGGCTGGTCGGGGTCGGCCAGGCCGAACAGCAGCCCGTCGTCGCTGTTGTGGAAATAGGCCGACGACGAGAAGTCGATGGTGAAGGGGATACGAGGTACCGGGGGCGCCAGGGGCTCGGTGAAGGCGAGTTGGCGGCGCACCGGTCGCACCGGCAGGCTGATGCCGGCCATGTCGCCGATCCGCCCCGACCAGGCGCCCGCCGCGCAGACGACGGTGGAGCAGGAGATCGGGCCGCGGTCGGTGTGCACGGTGGTGACGCGGTCGCCGGTGGTGTCGATGCCGGTCACCGCGGTGTGCGTGGCGAACCTGACCCCTGCCCTGGCCGCCGCGTCGGCGTACCCCTGGACGACCAGGCCGGGGCGGGCGTGGCCGTCGGTGGGGGAGTAGGCGGCGGCCACGAGGCCGTCGGTGCTGACGTACGGACACAACCGGTGGGCCTCTTGGGGGCTGATCATGCGGGTGGGGACGTCCAGGCCGTTCTGGATCCGGACACTGATCTCGAAGTCCGCGGCCTGCCGGTCGCTGGTGAGCAGGAACAGGTAGCCGACGCTGTCCAGGCGGATGTCCGCACCGGGGCGGCGGGGGAAGTTCTCGAAGGCCCGCAGGCTGCGGCTGCCCAGCTCGATGTTGAGCGGGTCGGAGAACTGGGCCCGTACTCCGCCGATCGGTTTCCCCGAACTGCCGCACCCGAGGTCGCCGCGCTCGACCACGACGACATCGGTCACCCCGGCCTCGGCCAGGTGGAAGGCGATGCTCGTACCCATGACGCCACCGCCGATGATCACGACATCGGCTGTCGGTGGAACGGTGCGGTACGTGGATGCGGCGGATTCGGTGGATGCGGCAGATTCGGTGGATGCGGCGGGCGCGGTGGATGAGGAGGACAACATGCCGATCCCTTCCAGAGGCCGACGCCCGAGCCGAAGGGGTATTCGTCCGGGGCGTGGCTTGGGCCGTCAGTGAGTTCGTCCGTCGGAGAGGGGAGAGACGCTGATCAGCTAGCTGTCCGTCATGGTGACGCAACCCGACCGTTGACGTCTATGAACAGTTGGTGCTTCTGATCCATTAGATTCTCTATATGGACTGGACGAGTTCTCAGCTGCGCTCCCTGGTGGAGCTGACCCGGCGCGGAACCATCACAGCGGTGGCCCAGGCCCTGGGATACACCCCCGGCGGTGTCTCCCAGCAGATCGCCGCTCTGGAGAAGGCCACGGGCATGGAGCTGTTGCGGCGGGTGGGGCGACGGGTGGAGCTGACCGACGCCGGCAGGACGCTGGCCCGTCACGCCGAGCGGATCCTGTCCACGGAGGCCGAGGCTGTCGAGGCGCTGGAGCGCAGCCGGGGCGAGGTCTCCGGGGTGCTGCGGGTCGGCCTGTTCGCCACGGCCGCCGCGGAGATCCTGCCGCTGGCACTGCGGCGCGTGCACGAGGCCCATCCCGGGCTGGCCGTGCACAGCCGCGACATGGACGTGGACGAGGTGTACGACGCCGTGGCCTCCGGCGGTGTGGACCTGGCACTCGGCCTGGACTACCCCGACGTGCCCATCCGCCGCGATCCGGCCCTGCGGGTGACGCAGCTCTACCGGGAGAGGTTCTCCCTCGCGGTGCCCACCGGGTCGATGGACGGCCGCGAAGAGGTCGCCCTGGCCGACACCCGGGAACTGGGGTGGATCATGCCGTCGGCCGACAGCTACTACGGCCGCGCCGTGCGCACCGCCTGCCGACGGGCGGGCATCGAGCCGGATGTGCGGCACGAGGTGACGGACACCGCGGCCACCCTGGCGCTGGTCGAGGCCGGTATCGGCGTGAGCACGGTGACGGATCTGATGCTCAGACTGCGTGCCTCGCGCTTCGACGTGGTGAGGCTGCGCGAGACGATCGAGCGGCACATCGTCGTGATGTTCCGCTCCTCCGCCGAGCGCCGGCCCACGGTGGCGGCCTTGGTCGACGTCCTGCGGGCGGTGGCCGAGACCCGGCGCGATACCCCGGCTTAGCTCGTGTTCTCCGGCTTGGCTCGTGTATTGAGGTCCGGCCCCGAAGTACGCCTCGAACCGGTCACCCGCCCGCGGCCGAAGCCGAAGAACGCGAGCCGCTCGCTGCCGAGGTGGCGGCCGTCCCGCTCTTGCTCCAGCCGCACCCGGCGTACGTCATCGGCGGCAACTACGACGTGCTCAGCCACAACCAGGCGGCCGACGAGCTGACCGCGGGCAGCCCGGAAGCGCGTGCCTGATGGCCGCAGCGCCCGGGACGCGGGGTGGTCGATTTCGCCTACACCGCATTCCACCTGGCCGAACAGCCGGAACAGACGCTGGTGATCTCTTCCGACGACCGGGAAGTGGCGGACGAATCGCGCACGGGCGGGGCGAGGATGCTGCACAGTCCGTTGGATTACCTCTCGGCCTCGCCGGCGTCGTCCCGCCGGCCGTCTTGGTCCGCAGGAGCGACGTCAGGACGGTGAGAGCTGCCCCGACGCTCGGAACGGGTCCGCCGAAGTTCGACGACCAAGGCCACAGCTGGTCCAAGGACTCCCAGGATGGCCGAGACGAGGGAAAGAGTGGACTGCACCATTGAAGTCCTTCTGTCCGAGGCTCTGGCGCAACGGCACGGCAGAACACCGGACTTCGAGAGTTCCGGATTCCCTGCCATGGCCCATGGCGGCTGACCGCCTCTGCGCCCAAACTGCCCGGCGGCCTCCTGTTGCGAGCAGGGGGCCGCCGCCACGAGCGGCGGCCCTTTGGGCCGGTCAGGTGACTCCATGCTCAACCCGACCCCCTTCTCGGGCAAACCCACGCGCCCCACGCTGTGCCGAACGTCTTCTGCGACCCCGCGGGCGCGTTCTTGCACGCTTCAAGGCTCGTCGAAGCAGCACTACGCGCTCGCCATCACTGCACTTCAGAGGGGGGATTGTCGTTTTCGCGAAGAGGTCACGCCCGAATCGTCGACCACGGAACGCTCGATCTCCCCGCGTCCGTAGAACCGGCCTGAGTGAACTCAGGACTTCCCAGGCCTGGTTCGGAGAAGTGGAAAACCGCGAGACCGCGAAAGGTCCATGCCCGCATCAGCTTTGCTTGCCCTCAGGGACGCAAGGTGTCGCGCTCGGGTCCCTTCTGCCGACCGGCATCGTGCGTGATGGTTTCAGGCCAGTGGTGACCCCCGCCACGACGGTGGCCTGTCGTGCTGCCGTTGCCTGACAGGGAGCGAGCGACCCGCGCGGTAGCCCACCTTCCCGCGCGGTAGACGCAGGGTCACGTCGGCTCGGCCAGGTGCAGAAACGGCTCGTCCGCCGGCACGGCCCGCCGCAGCGAGTCCAGCATGGTGGACAGCAGTGGATTGCTGTTCTCGCTGCGGTGCAGGGCCATCACGGTGCGGTGTGCCGAGCGCTGGGCGAGCCGGGTGGCCTCAATGGTGTCGCTCGGCGCGTGGCCGAGCGCCGGTACCACCGCCACCCCGAGTCCCGCGGACACCAACTCCCGTACGACGTCGTAGTTGTTGCTGCGGAACGCGACCGCGGCCTCGAACCCGGCCGCCGCGCACAGCCGGACGACGGACCGGGCACCGGCGGTGCCCTCTCGGCTGGTGATCCAGCGGGCCCGGGAGAGGTGGGGGAGATGCGCGCTCAGGCCGCTGTCCCGGGCGCGGAGCAGCACGAGGTCCTCCTTCACCAGCCGATGGTGGGTCAGTCCATCGGGCCAGGAGTGGGGGCTGAGCCCGTACTCGTACACCAGGGCGACGTCCAGGTCCCCGTCGCCGAGCGCGGCGACCAGTTCCTCGGGCTCGCCCTCCTCCAGCTGGATCTGGGCACGGGGATGGTTCTCGACGAACGCCGACAGGGCGGACGGTACGAGCCTGACGCCGGCCGTGGGAAAGCTGCCCAGCCTCAATCGGCCGGTGACACCGGTGGCCAGCTCCTGAACCTGGTGATCCAGGTCGTCCAGGGCGGCCAGCACACGATCGCCGAGGTCGACCAGGCGCTGGGCCGCGGCCGTCGGACGGATCCCATGAGCCTCCCGCTCGAACAGGACCAGTCCGGTCTCCTTCTCCAGGGCGGAGATCTGCTGGGAGATCGCGGATGCGGTGTAGCCGAGATCGCGGGCCGCGATCGCGAACGATCCGCTGTGGACGACGGCCTTCAGCGTGAGCAGGTGCAGGGGCTTCAGCAACACGGACTCCTGAGGGAGCGGGCGGACAGCCGGCCCCGAGCATAAGCGTTGTTTGCCCTTGAGCGTCAATTCTTTCGTTCTGCTGGCCCTTGTGGGGCCCGGGGGCCGCCCCGCATCGTGGGTGGACCGGTGAGCACGAAGGAGGGGGCGCGGTGACCGCGACAGTCCAGGACCTCGGCAGTCCCGATGCGGCAGCGGTGGCCGACGCCCTCGGCCGAGGGGACTGCGGAGCGGTCGCCGGTGACGCCGGGAGCCGGGCACAGTACTCGGCCGACGCCTCCAACTACCGTCAGATACCGCTCGCCGTGGTCTTTCCCCGCGAGCGGCAGCACGTGCTCAACACGCTCGCCGTGTGCCGCCGCCTGGGGGTGCCGGTCACCTCGCGCGGCGCCGGTACCAGCACCTCCGGCCAGGCGGTCGGGCCCGGCGTCGTGCTCGACTTCTCCCGGTACTTCAACCGGCTGCTCGCGCTGGACCCACAGGCGCGGACGGCCACGGTGCAGCCGGGCATCGTCCTGGACGATCTGCAAAGGGCGGCTTCCGGCCACGGCCTGCTGTTCGGCGCCGACCCGTCCACCCACAGCCGCTGCACACTCGGCGGCATGATCGGCAACAACGCCTGCGGATCGCACTCCCTGGCCTGGGGACGCACCGCCGACAACGTCCTGGAACTCGAGGTGGTCACCTACCGGGGCACGGTGGTCCGGCTCGGCGAGATGACCCAGCAGGAGATCGACGAGGCCGTCGCCGCCGGTGACGACCGCGGGCGGCTGATCGCGTCCCTGCACCGGCTGGCCCAGGGCAACCTGGCCGCGCTGCGTACGAAACTGGGGCAGTTCCCGCGGCAGGTGTCGGGCTACGCGCTGGAACACCTGCTGCCCGAGCGCCGCTTCAACCTCGCCCGGGCCCTGGTCGGCAGCGAGGGCACGCTGGCGGTGATCCTCTCGGCCACCGTCCGCCTCATCTCCCCACCGCCTGCCCGCGCTCTGGTCGTCCTCGGCTTCCAGGACTCCGGCGCCGCCGCCGACGCCGTGCCCGCCCTGCTGAGCCATCGGCTGCTGGCGCTGGAGGGACTCGACCAGGCGCTGACCGACATCGTCACCCGCCCCGAGACCCGCGCCGCGATCGACACCCTGCCCGCCGCCCGGGCATGGCTGTTCGCCGAACTCGGCGGGACGGAGGACGAGTTGCCCCTCAGAGCGACGGAACTCGCCGAGACCGCCCGGAAGGCCACGGGGTGCACCGGCAGTGAGGTCATCACCGATCCCGTACGAGCCGGGAGGCTGTGGCGGATACGCGAGGACGGAGCGGGGCTGGCAACCCGCCTGCCTGGGGGCACCTCCCGGCCGGAGGCTGGGGGAGGCTCGGAAGCCTGGCCCGGCTGGGAGGACGCGGCCGTCCCACCCGGCCAACTGGGTTCCTACCTACGCCAGTTCACCCGTCTGCTCGAGCAGTATGACCTACAGGGCGTGGTCTACGGACACTTCGGCGAAGGCTGCCTGCACGTCCGTATCAACTTCGACTTCACCACCGAGCAGGGCACCGCCGTCTTCCGCGCCTTCGTCACCGGCGCCGCGCAGCTGATCGCCGCGCACGGTGGCTCCCTGTCCGGCGAACACGGCGACGGCCAGGCCCGCTCCGAACTGCTGCCGCTCATGTACGGACCCGATGTCGTCGCCCTGTTCGAGCAGTTCAAGGACATCTGGGACCCCGACAACGGACTCAACCCCGGCATGATCGTGCGACCACTGCCTGTGGACGGCAACCTTCGGGTCAGCCCGCACCGCACCCCACTGCCCCTGACCACCGTCTTCCCTTTCCACGCCGACGACGGCGACTTCGCCAAGGCCACCCGCCGCTGTGTCGGCGTCGGCACATGCCGAACCGCCGCTCACCGCGGTGACGTCATGTGCCCCAGCTACCGGGTCACCCTCGACGAGAAGGACTCCACCCGAGGCCGCGCCCGCCTGCTGTACGAGATGACGCAGGGCGAGGTGATCACCGACGGCTGGCGGTCGACCGAGGTCCGCGACGCCCTCGACCTGTGCCTGTCCTGCAAGGGATGCAGCGCCGACTGCCCGGTCGGGGTGGACGTGGCCACGTACAAGTCGGAGTTCCTGTACCACCACTACAAGGGGCGCGTGCGGCCCGCCTCGCACTACACCATGGGCTGGTTGCCGCTGCTGTCACGCCTGGCCGCCCGGATGCCGCGACTGGTCAACGCCCTCACCGCCTCCCGGCCGGCGTCGGTCGTCAAGAGGCTGGGCGGCATCGACGGCCGGCGCGAGATTCCCCGCTTCGCGGACGAGACCTTCCTGACCTGGTTCCGCCGCCGCACACCACCGGGCGACGGCGGACGCGGCCCGGTGATGCTCTGGGTCGACTCCTTCAACAACCACTTCACGCCCGAGGTCCTCCGGGCCGGGGTCGCGGTGCTGGAGAACGCCGGCTTCCGCGTCCAGGTCCCGGACGGCACCCAGTGCTGCGGACTGACCTGGATCACCACCGGCCAACTCGGCGTCGCCCGACGCATCGCACGCCGTACCGTCACCGCCCTGACCCCCGCGATCGAGGCCGGTGTACCGGTCGTCGGTCTGGAACCCAGCTGCACAGCGGCGCTCAGGACCGATCTGCCCGAACTCCTCGACGGCGACGAACACACCCGCGCCCGCGCCCGCGGCCTCGCCGGAGCCACCGTCACCCTGGCCGAACTCCTCGTCCACCAGGCCGCCGACTGGCAGCCCCCGCGCGTGGACGCCCCGTCGATCAGCCAGACCCACTGCCACCAGCACGCGACCTCCGGCTTCGGCGCCGACAGCGCACTGCTGCACCGCATGGGCATCGACAACACCGCGCTCGCATCCGGGTGTTGCGGCCTGGCCGGCAACTTCGGCTTCGAACGCGGCCACTACGACGTCTCCGTCGCCGCGGGCGAGCAGGTCCTGCTCCCCGCCGTGCGCTCCGCCGCCCTCGACACGCACATCCTCGCCGACGGATTCAGCTGCCGCACACAGATCGCCCAGCAGACCGACCGCACAGGCACCCACCTCGCGCAACTCATCGCCCGGGCGCTGCCCACGGCCGGCACCGCCGCCCACACCCACCGCAGTCCCGCTACGAAGAAGGAAAACGCCCGTGACTGACGCACTCTCCCTCGTTGACGACTGGGGCCCCGAGAAGATCGTCGTCGTCTCGCACCGGCGCACCGGAATGAAGGGCGTCCTGGTCATCGACAACACCGCCCGGGGTGCGGGCAAGGGCGGAACGCGCATGAGCCCCCACGTGACCGTCGACGAGGTGGCCCGCCTCGCCCGCGTCATGACCTGGAAGTGGGCCAGTGTCGACCTCTTCTACGGCGGCGCCAAGGCCGGCATCGTCGCCGACCCGGCTTCCCGCGACAAGGAGGCCATCCTGCGCGCGTTCGCCCGGGCCCTGTCCAACGAGGTGCCCCGCGAGTACGTGATGGGACTCGACATGGGGCTCACCGAGAGCGACGCCGCCATCATCCAGGACGAGCTGGGAGACCGCGGGGTGGCCGTGGGCACCCCCGAGCACCTCGGCGGCGTCGCGTACGACAAGCTCGGCGTCACCGGTTACGGAGTCGCCGAGACCGCCGACGCCGCGGCCCGGCGCCAGGGTCTGCTCCTGGCCGGAGCCCGCGTCGCCATCCAGGGATTCGGTGCCGTCGGCAGCGCGGCCGCCCGGCGGTTCGCCGAACTCGGCGCCACCGTCGTGGCGGTCTCCACCGCCCACGGTGCCCTGCACGACCCCAGCGGGCTCGACGTCGACGAGCTCCTGGCTGCCCGCGAAGCGCACGGTGACCATTTCGTCAGCCGCCTGGGCCGGGGCACCACGCTCGCCTCCGGCGCGGAACTCACCGTGGACTGCGACGTCCTGGTGCCCGCCGCCCTGCAGGACGTCATCGACCACACCACCGCCCACGAGATCAAGGCAAAACTCGTCGTCGAGGGAGCCAATCTGCCCACGTCCTCCGACGCACAGGGCATCCTGGCCCAGCGCGGCATCACCGTGCTCCCCGACTTCGTGGCCAACGCCGGAGGCGTCGTCGCCGCCGCCTTCGCGATGGACGCCCGCTACTCCGGCTTCCGGCCCGACACCACCGCCATCTTCGAGGCGATCTCGACCAGGCTGCGGGCCAACACGATCACCGTCCTCGACGAGGCCGAGCGCCGAGACGTCACCCCACACACCGCCGGCCGCGCCCTGGCCGAGCAGCGCGTCCTCACCGCGATGCGCAGCAAGGGACGTATACCCCGCGACTGACCACACCCCCGACGGTCAGGTCGTCACCCGGCGTCTTCACCCAGCGCCTGGTGGATCTCGCTCAGTGCGCTGGTCAGCCGTGCGTAGTCGGCGGGGGCCACCGGCTTGACGAAGCACTCCTCCACCACGCGGGCGTGGACCGGCGCGGCCCGCAGGAACACCGTGCGGCCCTCATCGGTCGGTTCCACCAGGGCCACTCTGCGGTCCTCGGGGGACGGCAGGCGGCGGACCAGACCGGCTTCCTCCATGCGGTCGATCAGCCGGGTGGTGCCGCTGCTGGTGAGCGTGAGGTCGTCGGCCAGCTGTCGCTGCGACACCTCCTCGCCGGGCTGCCGGCAGAGCCGTATGAGCACCTCCAGCATGGTGTGACTGATCCCGCACTCCCGCCGCAGCGCGCTGTCGATCCGCTGTTCCAGGCGGGTGGCGGACTTGATCAGCAGCCCGAAGTCGCGCACGAGCTGACTGTTGGCGGCACGGGCGGCGGCTTTGCCGCTCTGCCGAGGGGTGGCATTCATCGGCACGAGTTTACTGCCTCCTCATCTACTGTTCCCTCACCTGCTGCTGTCTCAATTACTGAGCAAGCAATTGCTGACTACTCAACTAAATTCTATGGTGGCCCCAGGACCCGCGAGCGAGAGAGGGACAACAGTGGATCTGCAACTCTGGCTCGGCCGAGCCACTCACGCGATACAGGACTGGGCCGACACCTTCGGCCCCTACCAGCCGCACCCGTCCGTCCTGGTCGACGACGAGCGGCTCGACGCGGCCTTCGAGGAGTTCACCGGGAGGCTGAAGGACAACTACCCCTTCTTCCACCCGCACTACGCGGGGCAGATGCTCAAGCCCCCGCACCCCGCCGCGGTGGTCGGCTACGTCACCGCCATGCTGATCAACCCCAACAACCACGCCCTGGACGGCGGACCCGCCACCGCGGCGATGGAACGCGAGGCCGTCGCGCAGCTCGCCGCCATGTTCGGCTACGACACCCACCTCGGCCACCTCACCACCAGCGGCACGATCGCCAACCTCGAAGCCCTCTTCGTCGCCCGCGAACTCCACCCCGGCCGGGGCATCGCCTACAGCCAGGACGCCCACTACACCCACGGCCGCATGTGCGGTGTCCTGGGCATGAAGGGCCATCCCGTACGCACCGACAGCCGGGGCCGTATCGACCTCGACGCCCTCGAAGACCTACTGCGAACCGGGGAGGTGGGCACCGTCGTCCTCACCGCCGGCACCACCGGACTGGGCGCCGTCGATCCCATCCATGAGGCACTGGCCCTCAAGGAGCGCTACGGCGTCCGGATCCACGTCGACGCCGCCTATGGCGGCTTCTTCACCCTGCTGGCCGGAGCCGACGGCCCCGAAGCGCTCCCGCCCGAGCCCTGGCGGGCGATCGCGCGGTGCGACTCGATCGTGGTCGACCCGCACAAACACGGGCTCCAGCCCTACGGCTGCGGCGCCGTGCTGTTCCGCGACCCCGAGGTGGGCCGCTTCTACCTCCACGACTCGCCCTACACCTACTTCACTTCCAGCGAGCTCCACCTCGGCGAGATCAGCCTCGAATGCTCACGCGCCGGCGCCGCCGCCGCTGCCCTGTGGCTCACCTTCCGACTGCTCCCGCCCACCTCCGACGGGCTCGGCCAGGTCCTGGCGGCCGGCCGACGAGCCGCACTCGAGTGGGCGGACCTGATCACCGCGTCCGATCTCCTGGAGCTCTACCAGCGGCCCGAGCTCGACATCGTCACCTACTTCCCCGTCACCGAACCCGCCACCCTGACCGGCATCGACACCGCCTCCGCGCGCATCCTCGCCGACGCAATGACCAGCTCCGACCCGGTGTTCCTGAGCACCCTCAAAGCGGGCCGCGAGGCGTTCGGCGCACGCCACCCCGAGATCACCGCGGACGCCGACGGCGCCCGCGTCCTGCGCAGCGTCCTCATGAAGCCGGAGTCGGAGCACCACGTCGAGTACCTGCACACCCGGGTCGCACAGATCACCCGGGCCGGGTGACCGCTGTCGGTGCTTCCGCGATGCCGACGAAACTGCCGGCCATGGGCCGGATGCGGGCCGACCACCCCAGCGCTGTGAGGTCGTCCGTGAGGGTCCGGGCATCGTGGAACACCTTCACGATCCGGTACTGGCTGCCGTCATCGAGCCGGCGCAGCGCCGCCGGGGCGGGCTGGTGGGCGAGGACTTCCTCCTCCGCGGCTGCGGCCGGGCCGTCGTCGATGAAGATCACTTTGCCACCCGGCGTGAGCGCGGCGGCGACGGTGTTCCAGAAGTCGGGCAACCGCGTCGGCGGGACATGGGAGAGCCAGAAGGCGAAGAACACGGTGTCGTAGCGGCGTAGGGGCTGCCACTCGAACAGATCGGCCTGGAGGAACCGGACGGTGGGGGACGCGGTACGCGCACGAGCGAGGGCCAGTACTTCGGCTGCCGCGTCGACAGCCGTCACCGAATGCGCCCGCGTGGCGAGCAGCCGGGTCCACTGGCCCGTGCCGCAGGCCAACTCCAGCACGTCCCCGGTGATCGGGAGGTCATCGACGACAGCCAGCAACTCCCGCAACTCTTCGCGCTCCGCATAGGGCCGGTCGTACTCGGCCGCACCGGCCCTGTAGTAGGCCAGCTGCTCCGCCAGGAGAGCGTCGTCATGCACGTGGCTTCCTCTCATCCGGGTTCGCCACAGACACTGTCGGCCTTCACCTTTGGGCCGGGTCAAGGGCCAAGGGTCAAGGGCGGCCATGAGGGCCCGGGACCATGCCTCGGCCATCAGTCCGCGCGGGTCGGGATCCGCAGGACCACCTCGTAGCCGCCGTCGGAGGTGGGCCCCGACTCGAAGGTGCCGTCGGGGAGTTCGGCACGTTCCTTGAGGCCGATGAGGCCCTGGTGGGAGCCGGGAAGGGGCAAGGAGGGGCGCGTGGGAGGTGTGTTCGTGACGGTCACGCCGAAGGCGGCCCCGTCGTCGGCACGCCAGAGCCGTACGGTCGCGGTGGCGCCGGGCGCGTGCTCGCGGCGCAGACGGCGGCCCGTCCTGAGGCCGCCGGGAACGAACGGGCCAAGGCGCCGGAGAGCGGCCGGTCCTCGGCGGGGCGCCTGATCGGCGTGGACCTCGCCCGAGGGCTGGCGGTCTTCGGGATGTACGCGGCCCATGTCGGCCCCGACCCGTCCGAGGGCGGAGTGACCGGCTTCCTCATGGAGCTGGCGCACGGCCGAACCTCCGCGCTCCCCCTGACCGGCACCCCGGTGGAAGTGATCCTCGCCTTCTACGGCCTGTACTTCCTGCTCGTGCTGCCGCTGTACCGGCTGGGCGCCCGCCCGCTGGCGATCATCGCGGGAGCCGGTGCGCTGGTCCTGCCGCACGTGGCGGTGACCGTGTTCGCGACGCTCTGGTCCCGCTAACTCCGGCGCGGCCCCCTGGTGTGGCTGCTCGGCAAGGCCACCAGGCCCGCGCAACTGGTGCGCTGAGCGGCCCAGCCGCGTCAACAACGCTGCGGATCAATACAGTCAGGCGCTGGTGCGAGCCAGGGCCTCCAGTGGGCCCGCGAGGATGGTGGAGAAGGCGAGTTCGGCGGCGCCGATGAGTACCCCGTTGTCGCCGAGCTCTGCGACGCGCAGCCGCAGGTTCTCGCGGGAGGCCGCTAGGGCGTGGCTGTTGATACGGCTGCGGATCTGGGCGGCCGATCCGAGGAACACCTCGCGGAGCGTTCCACCGAAGATGACCGTTCGCGGATTGAGGATGTTGACCAGGTTGGCGACTCCGATGCCCAGCCAGTCGCCGACGTCGTGCAGGGCGGCGCGGGCGCTGATGTCGCCCCGGTCGGCCGCTTCGATGACGGCGCGTACGGCCTCCCGGCCGGTGGCCGACGGGTCGCGCTGTGCGGCCTCGAGCAGGGCGCGCTCCCCGGCCTCGGCCTCGAGACAGCCGCGCGCACCGCACCCGCAGCGTCTGCCGCCCCGCGGGTTGACGACCATGTGCCCGATCTCCCCGCCGTATCCGCAGTCACCGCCGAGCAGTTGGCCGCCGGTGATGACACCGCCGCCTATGCCGATGTCGCCGTGCAGATACACCAGGTCCTGGCAGCCGGTGCCGGCACCGCGCAGGTGCTCGGCGAGGGCGCCGAGGCTGGCCTCGTTCCCGACCGCCACGGGAAGGCCGAGGTCCAGCCGACGAGTGAGGCCCGCGCCGAACTCCTCGTCCTCCCAGTCGATGTAGGAGGCGGAGCGCACCAGGCCGTCGAGTCGGCGTACCGTCCCGCGGACGGCGGCGCCCACACCGACGCAGTACGTTCCGTTCCGTGCCGTGTCCATCATCTGCCGGGCGAAGCCGGCGAGGACTTCGGTCACTTCGCCGGCGTCACGACGGTCGGGATGCACGCGGGTCTCCCTCCTGTCGAGGAAGACCCCGCCCAGGCCGATGCGCGCGGCGGTCAGCCGGTCCACACCGACGTCGAAGGAGAGGACGTACACCTGGTCGGACTCGGGCCGTACGACCAGGGACGGACGGCCGGCCCTGCCGGTGTCACGCGGCAGTTCCTCACGCACCAGGCCGACCGAGGCCAGCTCGCTGACCAGACCCAGGATCGTGCTGCGGTTGAGGCCCATACGGTCGGCCAGCACCGCCCGCGACATGGAGCCGCCGATGTGCACATGGCGGAGCAGGGTGCCGAGATTGTGCCGGCGGATCTCCTCCTGCGAGGGACCGGCTTTCATGGTGCTTCAGACCTCATCGTTGTACGGCCCGGCGACGGGACAGCGCATCCACGCCTGCGGCCACCAGCAGAACCGAACCCGTGACAGCGTACTTGACCCCTGAGCTGTAGCCCATGAGACCCATGCCGTTCTGGATGACCGCGACCACCATGCCGCCGAGCACGGCGTCCACGATCCTGCCGCGCCCGCCGAACAGGCTGGTTCCGCCGATGACCGCGGCGCCGACCGCCAGCAGCAGCACGTTGCTGCCCCCGGTGTTGGGGTCCACCGAATTGCCCCGGGACGCGGCGATGATGCCGCCGACCGCGGCCAGGGACGAGCAGATGACGAACGCGGAGACGCGGATGGCGGCCACGTTGATGCCGGCCCGCCGGGCCGCCTCGGCATTGCCGCCCACCGCGTAGATGTGCAGGCCGAACGAGGTGCGCTGGAGCAGGAACGTACCGGCGACGAGCAGGACGGCGATGACCGGCACCACGATCGGAACGCCCTTGAGCGAGTCGACGATGATGTTGCGGCTGCGCTCCTGGTTGAGCAGGTGGACCGCGACCGCGCCCAGTGCCGCCAGGCCACCGACCCTGACCGCGAGCAGGGAGAGCGGAACGGTGACGAGCCCGCGCCGGCGGCGGTTGCGGTCCTGCCGGAACTGAATCGCCCCGTAGGCCGCGACACTGACGGCCAGTAGCGCCCAGCCGAACGCGGGGGAGAGGTTGCTGTTGGCGACGGCCAGGATCGTCTGGTCCCGGATGGAGATGTTGGTGCCCTCCTTGAGCAGCATCAGCACGATGCCCTGGAATCCCAGGAACGCGGCCAGGGTGACCACGAAGGAGGGGATGCCGACCTTCGCCACCAGCAGGCCCAGCACCAGGCCGATGACCGTGCCGGTGAGGATCGCCGCAACGGCGGCGCCGTACCAGGGCCACCCGTGGTCGGTGAGCAGGATGGCGAGGACGGCGGCGCAGACTCCGCTCGCGTACCCGGCGGACAGGTCGATCTCGCCGAGGAGGAGGACGAAGACCAGACCCATGGCGATGGCGATGCTGCCCGCGCCCTGGGTGAGCAGGTTGGCGAAGTTCAGCTCGGACAGGAAGACGGGGCGCAGGGCGGCGAAGAACGCGCAGAGGACGATCAGGCCGAGGACGGCGGGAAGGGCCCCCAACTCGCCGCCGCGTACGCGCTCGACGTAGGTGCGGGCCGCCGAGCGCAGACTCGCGGCGCCCGCAGCTCCGTCCTTCTTCGGCGCACCGGAACTGTCCGGCATCTCTGGCTTCTCGGGGGCGACGGCGGCGGTCATGCGATGGCTCCGTTGGTGTGGGCGAGGCCGAGGTCCCCGCTGCGTCCTGAGGTGATGAGTTCGACGACCTGGGAGTGCGTCACGTCCGACGTCCTGACCTGGGCGGCCATCCGGCCCAGGTAGAGGGCGGCGATCCGGTCGGACACCGCGAAGACGTCGTTCATGTTGTGGGAGATCAGGACCACGGCGAGGCCGTTGTCGGCCAGCCGCCGGACCAGTTCGAGGACCTGGGCGGTCTGCGCGACGCCGAGCGCGGCGGTCGGCTCGTCCAGGATGACCACCTTGCTGTTCCACAGGACGGCCTTGGCGATGGCCACGGTCTGCCGCTGGCCACCGGAGAGACTGGAGACCTGCTGACGGATGGACTTCACGGTGCGGACCGACAGACCTTCGAGGGTCTTGGCGGCCATCTCCTCCATCGTCGCGTCGTCCAGGACGAGTCCCCGGCGCTTCTCGCGGCCGAGGAACATGTTCTGCACGATGTCGAGGTTGTCGCAGAGCGCCAGGTCCTGGTACACGATCTCGACGCCCATGGCGGCCGCGTCGCGCGGGCTGTGCACCTGGACCTGCTCACCTTCGAACCGGTACGTGCCGCCGTCGATCGGGTGGATCCCGCCGATGCACTTGACCAGGGTGGACTTGCCGGCCCCGTTGTCGCCGACGAGGGCGGTCACCTCGCCCGGGTGAACGTCGAAGGCCACGTCGTGCAGCACCTGCACGGGGCCGAAACTCTTGTCGATTCCGCGCAGTTGAAGGATCGGGGTCGCTGTCATGGAAGACGGCTCCTTAACGGTCGTGAGGCCGCGGGCCCCGGGGAGGTGGGAACCCCGGGGCCCGCGACCGGGCCGGCCGAATCGGGGGAAATCGTTCGAACCGGCCGGTCAGCGGGGCTACTTGATGCCGGCCTTGGTGCACAGGGCGGCGTACTTCCCGGTGCACAGCTCTTCCTTGGTGACGAAGCCGTCGGCCACGACGTCCTTGACGTTGTCCTTGTAGATCGCCACCGGGGTCTCCAGCACGGCCGCCACCTTGCGCTTGCCCTCGGGGTCCTCGACGGTCGCGTTGGTCTCCCCCTTCTTGCCCTTGGCGAGGGACACGGCGAGCTCGGCGGTGGCGTCCGCCTCCTTCTTGACCGCCTTGTAGACGGTCATGCACTGGTCGCCCGCCAGGATGTTCTGCAGGCCCTGCACCGTGGCGTCCTGACCGGTGACCGGGACCTCGCCGTTGCGGTTCTGCTTGCGCAGGACGGCGATGGCCGCGTTGCCGAGACCGTCGTTGGCGGCGAGCACACCGCCGATCTTGGGCTCGCTGGTGAGCATCTGCTCGAAGATGGTGCCGGCCTGGGCGTTGTCCCAGTCCGGGACGGACTGGTCCGGCCCCTTGACGTACTCGCCCGCCTTGTACTTCGGGTCGAGGACGCCGTTGTAGCCCTTGGCGAAGAGAGTGGCGTTGTTGTCGGTCGGAGAACCGTTGAGCGTGGCGATGATCGGCTTCTTGGCCTTCATGTCGCTCAGGCACTTGCCGAGGCCCTCGCCCTGCAGCTTGCCGACCTCGGTGTTGTCGAAGCTCACGTAGTACTGGGCGGAGCCGCCGAGGGTGAGCCGGTCGTAGTCGATCGTGGCGACGCCCTGCGCCTTGGCCTTGTCCAGAACGGCCTTGCCGGTACCGCTGTCCAGGTTGACGATCACCAGGACGTTGACTCCGCTGGTGATCATCTGGTCGGCGATGGTCTGGAACTGCTGCTTGTCGCCCTGCGCGTTCTGGATGTCGTACTTGACGCCTGCCGCCTTGAACGCCTCGGAGAGGTACTTGCGGTCCGCGGTCTCCCAGCGGGCCGAGGACTTGCTGTCCGGGAGGATCACGCCGATCTTCGGCTTCTTGGCGTCGGAGCCGGAGCCGTCCGCGCTGGACGAGGAGCCACCGCAGGCGGTGAGCGAGCTGACCAGTGCCACCGAGGCGGCGGTGAGGAGGAGTCCCTTGCGCATGGGCAGGGTCCTTTCTGGTGTTACGGCCGGACGACCGGACGCACGAGGGTGGTGAGAAGGAAGACGAGAAGCGCGCTCTCGGGTGAATTGCCGGGTCTCGGGTGATCCGCCCGGCTGAATGTTGTGAGCGGGAACTTACGACGGTCCATGGCCCGTGCGCCAGAGTCGGGAGACTAGATTTTGTTATCGGCCATAACAATCAGGTGACGCCCCGGGGTCGCGACGCTCCCGCCCTGTTTCACGGGTCCTCCCAGACCTATGGGCTCCCGGGGGAGGGGGATCGTACGGTCGGTCGCCGGGGCGATCAGGGGCGCTGCTGTCGGCGGCGAGGGCCCGCAACGCGCGGGCCGGCGTGGCCACTTCGCCACTTCGTCAGTGGGATGAGCACGCCGGGGATTTCGGTGCGCCACGCGCGCGTGCGTCACGCGCGCGTGCGATACGGGCCGCTGGAGGCCCGACGTCGGCAGGACGTCGGGCCGGAGTCACCGCACTGACAGTGGTCGAGGCTCCAGCGGTGGTTGACGCCTGATCTTCTCGTCAGTGGGCCAGGGTGCCGTGGAGGGCGTCCGTGAGCAGGGTGCGGAGGGCGTCGGCGGGGGCGGGGCGGGGGTTGGCATAGGGCCGGCTCTGGGCCTGGGCGATCACCTCGGCGAGGTCGTGCTCGGTGAGGCCGAGTTCGGCGAGCGAGCGCGGGGCGCCGAGTTCGGCGGCGACTCGCGCGAGTTGTTCGGGTACGTCGTCGGTGGCCAGGGCGCGGCGGAGGGCGCGTTCGGCGTCAGGGGCGGCCGGGAGGTTGAAGGCGGCGACGTAAGGGAGCAGCACGGTGTGGGTGGGGGCGTGGGGCAGGTCGAAGGTGCCGCCGAGGATGTGGCAGAGCTTGTGGTGCAGTGACATGGTGGTGGCCCCCAGACAGCTCCCGCAGAGCCAGGCGCCGTGGAGCGCCTCGGTGCGGGCGTCGAGGTCTCGGGGGGCGGCGGCGACGGCGGGCAGCGCGGCGGCCAGGGAACGTACGCCCTCCTCGGCCATCAGGGAGATGACCGGTGAGGCGTCCGGCGCGTACAGGGCTTCCACGGCGTGTGCGATGGCGTTGAACCCGCTGGTCACCGACACGTCCACAGGAAGGGACAGGGTGAGCTCGGGGTCGTAGAGGACGCTGCGGGGCAGGACGGACCGGTCGCGGCCGGTCTGTTTGCGGCCGCCTTCGGTGAGTCCCCAGATGGGTGTCATCTCGGAGCCGGCGTAGGTGGTCGGGACACTGACCACGGGCAGGCCGGACTTCAGCGCGATCGCTTTGCCGAGGCCGATCGTGGAGCCGCCGCCGATGGCCACGCAGCCGTCCGCGCCGGTGTCGCGCGCAGCCTGGAGGGCCTTCGCGGCGATGTCGGCGGGTACGTGCATCCGCGCTTCGGCGAAGATTCCCGCGCAGGCGTCGCCGAGCAGCGTGGCGGCGTTCTCGGCGAGGGAACGTTGTCCGTGAGTGGACAGCACCAGCAGTCGGCGCAGGCCCAGGCCCCGGGCCTCTTGCGGCAGTTGGGCGAGGCTTCCGGCGCCGAAGACCACGCGCATGGGCAGCGCCTCGTACGTGAACCGGGGTTGCTGTGTGGTCATGCTGTGGCCTCAGGTGCGGTCGCCAGAACGATGTCGAACCTCGCGTGCCGGAAGGGGGCGGTCACGCCGTAGCGGTCGGCCTCCTGCTGGTCGTTCGACTCGGTGAAGTCGGTGATCAGCCCCTGCTTGACCGCGAAGACGGCATCGGAGTGGATGTACGGGCTGTCCGCGACGAACGCGTGCGTGGTGACGGGCCGGTGGCCGGCGGCACCGGCGATGAAGTGCACGTGGGCGGGCCGGTAGGGGTGCCTGCCGGTGGCGCGGAGCAGGGCACCCACCGGCCCGTCGGTCGGGATCGGGTAGTGGGAGGGGACGACAGTACGGAACCAGAAGCGGCCCTCGTCATCCGTGCGGAACAGCCCGCGCCCGTTGCCGGGCGGTTGTACGTCGGGCTGTTGCACGTCGTAGAAGCCGTCCTCGGTGCACTGCCACACGTCCAGCTCGGCTCCGAGAAGTGGCGTGCCGTCGGGGGAGAGGACCCGGCCGGAGACGACGCAGAGGCGACCGGTGCCCAACAGGTCGATGGAATCGCCGAGTTCGCGGCGCGGGGACTCGGTCATGTGGAAGGGGCCCAGGACGGTGCTCTCGGTCCCGTGCTCGTCCCCGTTCATGGTCTCCACGAGCATGGAGACGCCCAGGACGTCGGAGAGCAGCACGAACTCCTGCCGGGTGTCGTCGCACTTGTGGCCGACGGCGGTGAGGAAGTCGATCGCGGCTTCCCACTCCTCCATCGTGGGTTCGATGTCCTTGACGAAGGCGTGCAGATGGCGGGTCAGGCCTTCCATGACCTCCCGCAGCCGGGGGTCCTTGGTTCCCTGGAAACTCTCCATGACCGCCGCGGTGGCGGTCTCGACGGTGAAGTCCATTGCTATTCCCAGCGATTCGGGTCGTCGTGGTCGATGAGGTGGTCCGTGAACCAGTCTGCGGTGAACGCGTCGCGTTCGGCGGCATGGTTGTACTGCGTGTGTTCGCCGTCGGGCCAGATGCGCAGGACCGCGGTGGCGGGATCGGCGGCCTGCAGGAAGGGCTCCTGGTCCTCGTACCGGGCGAGTGGGTCGCGGCCGCCGTGCAGCAGAAGCAGCGGACGGGCGATACGGTGCCGGTCCGGATCGAAGCGGAGGCTTGCCATGACCTCCGCCACCCGGTCCAGGTCCTCGGTCCCGACCGCCGCGGAGATCTGCGCGCGGGCGGTACGGAATTCGGGGATCCCCGGTGCCGCGGGAGCACCGTTCACCACCACCGCGGCGACGCGGGGGTCGGCTGCGGCCAGGTGCGCGGCGAAGAGACCGCCGAAGCTGATGCCCTGGACGCCTGTGGCGCCTTCGAGGCGGGAGTCGGCCTCGACGAGGTCGACGAAGCGGGCGAAGCCCTCGGTGACCTTCTCGTCGAAGTACAGCCCATGGCTGAGGCGCGATTCGCCCTGGCCGGGGCCTTCCGCGAGCAGACAGCCCAGTCCGCGCGCGGTGTACGCGTCGGCGACGCGCAGATACGCCGCACCCCATCCGCTGAGGCCGCCCCAGACGATGACGGTGCCGCGGGCGGGGCCGGTGGGCGGCAGGCAGAGCCAGCCGCCCAGGACGCCCTCGCGGTAAGGGATTTCGACCCGTTCGATGCGCGACGTGTGCGGGGCGGCGAGGGCGGCGGCCGAGGCGGTCGCGGTGGTGTGACGGGCGTACAGCTCCCGTTTGACCGGGGTGTCGGTCTGGTGGGCCATCTGCGCGAACATCAAGGAGGCGGACGCGTACCGGTACGCGTCCCGGGCCGTGGTGAGGTGGCCGGCCTCCTCCGCGATACGGGCGCGCTCCAGCTGTGTGTCGGCGAGGAGCGTGGCGGACTCCTCCCAGGGCATCCCACCGGCGGTGTCGGAGAGCAGCCGACGGGCATCCGCGTGGTCCATGCCGCAGTCGACGAGCCGGGTGAACGGCATAGCCCGGTGCTGAGCGGCCACCAGCGGTGACAGGGGAACGGTCTCCGGGTTCTCGAGCGTCATACGGCGGCCCCCACGGTTCCGGACAGCGCGGCATCCAGGTCGTCGACCAACGCGCCGAGGTCCGTACCGTCGGCGGCCGTACCGAACAGAACGAAGTCGGGGCGTGCGAGATAGGCGACGGCACTGAGTTGCTCCAGATAGGCCCGGTGCCGGCCGTCGAGGTCTTCCACGCGGTCGAGCGCGACCACGGTGCAGCCCAGTCGTTCGAGCAGGGCGAGCCGATCCGGGCCCAGAGCCGCCGCCGGGTCCTCGGCCGTGACCAGGGCGAAGCCGAAGCCGGTGAGGTCGTCGAAGCGCACGGTCGTCCCGTCGGCGAGCCGGATGCTGTCCTGCGGGGTGAGGGTGCCGACGGGGGCGTCGGTGTCTTGGCGCAGGATGCCGTCGAGCAGGGGCGGGAAGGGAGGGGGCGGCGGGACCTGCCCGGCGGCGAAGGCCGCGTCCCGGGCCGCGGCGGCTTTCACATCGTGGGTGTTGGCGACCTTGCCGAGGCCGATCGCCATGTGGGTGATGGCGGTGACGTGGGGGCGGCGCTCGCTTTCGTAGGTGTCCAGCAGCGTGTCCGGGGCCCGCCCGCCGAGCACGAGGTGCAGCTTCCAGGCGAGGTTGCTCGCGTCGCGCAGACCGCTGCACGCGCCCTGGCCGAGGTACGGGGGCATCGTGTGGGCGGCGTCGCCGGCCAGGAAGACCCGGCCCACCCGCCAGCGGTCGGCGATCCGGGCTTCGAAGCCGTACACCAGTTGGCGAGCGATCCTCAGATCCTCGGGTCCCAGGTCGTGGTACTGGCGCAGGAGTCGCCAGGCGGTTTCGGGTTCGGTCATCTCCTCGCGGGTCTCGCCGGGCAGCATGGCGAACTCGAAGCGCTGGCGGCGCGTTCCGATGTTGATGGTCATATGGCCGCGGGCCGGGTCGCAGTACTGTCGGGCGGTCGCGAACTCGGGGGGCTGCGGTCGCAGCCATTCGGTGTCGATGTTGAGCCACTGCTCGCTGAAGCCGAAGTCCTGCCGCTCCACGCCGAGCAGCTGTCGGATCGAGCTGCGGCTGCCGTCCGCCGCGATCACATAGCGGGCCCGGACCGTGTCGTACGGGCCGTCGGCGGTCCTCGTGTCGGTGTTCCAGCCGCGCAGTCGCAGTGTGACGGCGTGTGCGTCCTGCTCCAGGCCGGTCACCGCCGAGCCCTGGCGGATGTCGACGGTGCCGTAGGAGCGCAGACGCTCGTCGATGGCGCTCTCCACGTCGGGCTGATGGATGGAGATGTGGTCCGGAAAGCCCATCGGACCCTCGGAGTCAGCGGGGATCGTCACGAGGGTCTCGCCCTTGCCGTTGACCCAGGTGTACTCGCAGAGCGACGAGTCGCGCAGCGCGTGGTCGACGTCGGCCGCCGCCTGGACGGTACGGGCGGTCTCGTCGTCGATGTGGGTGAGCCGGGGCAGCCCGTAGAGGCCGGGCCAGCGTTCGCAGACCACGACGCGGTGGCCGAGCCGGCCCAGCAGGGACGCGGCCGTGAGTCCGGTCGGTCCGTAACCGACGACGGCGATGTCGTAGATCGGAGCCACAATGCACCTCGGCAGTCTGAACTTGAGCTGATGATTATGCGAATCGACATTCACATATTGATGTGAATCGAGATTCACATGCCTGCAATGTGGACGTCAAGGGGCCGCTCGATAAAATGCGCGGGTGACAGACTCCACGGCTCGCCGACCTGCAGCCCTCCAGGAACGGAGTCGCCGTTCACAGGAGGACATCCTTCGGGCCGGGTACGCCCTGCTCGAAGAGGGCGGGGCGGATGCGCTCACCGTGGCCGCCGTCGCCGAGCGGGCGGGCATGGCGGTCGGCAGCATCTACCGGCGGTTCGGTGACAAGGAAGGGCTCCTGCTGACCATTCAGCACGCCTTCACCGAAAGCCTCCTGGCCGAGATCGCGGAGCGCACATCGGTGGAACGGCTGCGCATCCTGCGCGATCCGGTCGTCGTCGTCGCCGAGGCGGTCGGTGCGCTCATCGACGCATTCCAGTCGCACGAGGCCCTGTTGCGCGTCTTCCTGCTGCTCGGCACCCGGCACGCGGCGGTCCGGGAAGAGGGCTCGCGCGTCAGCGTCGAGGGCAACCGCCGTTTCGCCGAAGCGCTGGAGCACGTACCCGTCGCGCATCAGGACCGCGCGGCCGCGCTGGACTTCGCCTTCCGTCTGGTCTACGCCACGACGGCGCATCGCGTCACCCAGGGAGAGTTCCTGGAGTCCGACCGTCCGCTGCCGTGGAGCGCGCTGCGCAGCCACCTCCAGACCGCGGTCATCTCCTATCTCTTCAGCGCCCCGCGGGACCACTGATACGAGCCGTCCCCCGCCGGCGCGTCGCGCGCGGCGTCGTTGACGGACGATCTGTTGTATGTGAACTTGCCGCTGGGGAAAATGTGTATATCAGTTCACATACAGGTAGGCCCTCCTGCCTCAGCCCGACCGGGCGGAAAGCCGCGCCGGCCCGCCGGATGTCCGGCGGGCCGGCGCGGATGATTGGGGTCGGTGTGGCCCCAACTGGGGCCTCACATATGGACGACGGGAGCTGCGTCGGGATCGGTGGCCGGTGCGCCGCGCCGGTAGAGGATCGCGCTGATGACCAGGCCGGCGGCGAAGAAGGCGGCCGACCACCAGTAGGCGGTGGAGTAGGCCTCCAGGCCGGCGTGGGCGAGGACGGCGGGGTCCTTGGGGTTCTTGCCGACGAGGTAGTCGGTGGCGGCGCTGGTGGAGAGGGTGTTGAGGAGCGCGGTGCCGAGGGAACCGCCGACCTGCTGCATGGTGTTGACGGCCGCCGAGGCGACGCCGGAGTCCTCGGCGCGCACGCCGGCGGTGGCCAGGCTCATGCCCGGGGCCATCACCAGACCGAGGCCGAGTCCCGCCACGATCAGCGGGGGCAGGACATCGGTGGCGTACGAGCTGTTCAGGTCGAGGGCGGTCAGCCAGACCATGCCGGCGGCGGCGAGGCCCATGCCCAGCGGGACCACCGGCTTGGGGCCGAGGCGGGGGATCAGCACGGTGGAGGCGAGGGTGGAGGCGAGCATCAGCCCGGCGACCATGGGCAGGAAGGCCAGGCCGGTCTCGATGGGGGTGTAGCCGAGGCTCTGCTGCAGGTAGTAGGTGAGGAAGAGGAAGACACCGAACATGCCGGCGCCCGTGATCAGGATGGAGATGAAGGAGGCGCCGCGGTTGCGGTCGAGCAGGATCCGCAGGGGCAGCAGGGGGTGGCTGGAGCGGGTCTGCCACCAGGTGAACGCGGCGAGCAGTACGGCGCCGGCGAGCAGGAAGCCCCAGGTGGCCACCGAGCTCCAGTCGTGGCTCTCGGCGTTGGAGAAGCCGTAGACCAGGCAGAACAGGCCGCCGCCGACGAGGACGGCGCCAGGGATGTCGATCTTGGCGGACTTGTCGCGGGTGGTGCGCTGCAGCAGGATCACACCGCCGATGAAGGCGACGGCGGCGAACGCGAGGTTGACGTAGAGGGTCCAGCGCCAGTCGAGGTACTCGGTCAGTACGCCGCCGAGGAGGAGGCCGATGGCGCCGCCGGCGCCGGCGATGGCTCCGTACACGCCGAAGGCCTTGGCGCGTTCCTTGGCGTCGGTGAACGTGACGGTGAGCAGTGACAGGGCGGCCGGTGCCAGCAGGGCGCCGAACAGGCCCTGCCCGGCGCGGGCGGCGATGAGCATCTCGAAGCTGGTGGCGGCGCCGCCGACGGCGGAGGCGCCGGCGAAGCCGACCAACCCGATCAGGAAGGTCATCTTGCGGCCGAACAGGTCGGCTATACGGCCGCCGAGCAGGAGCAGGCTGCCGAAGGCGAGGGCGTAGGCGGTGACGACCCACTGCCGGTCTCCGTCGGAGAAGCCCAGGTCCTTCTGGGCCGAGGGCAGGGCGATGTTCACGATCGTCGCGTCCAGGACCACCATGAGCTGGGCCACGCCGATGACGGCGAGGATCCACCAGCGATGTCGATGGGGTGCGTCGGTGGATGGGAGGGGGGACACGGTGGCCGTGCCCGCTGTGTCGGCTGAGGTGTGGGACATGGCGAAAACTCCAGAAGGACAGAAGAGGAAGTGGGCAAGGGGGTGGAGCGTTCGGTGGTGCGGGACGGGACGGCTGCGTCGCTGGAGCTCGTCACGTGGAAGGAAGGAGCATCAGGCCGCCCGGGCACTCGGGCGATCGGCCCCTGCGTCGCTCTGACACCTGTCAGATTAGTCGTAATCTGACGCGTGTCAAGTAAGGTGTCCACGGGGTGCTCGCGGGTCCTTACGATGGTCCCGGGACAGACCGCCAAGTACGTATGGAGGCAGTGGTGGGAGCAAGAGCCGAATCCGCTCGACGGCCGGGGCGCCCCGGCGCGCACACTCCCGCGGTGCCCGAGGAGGCGAGCATCCTGCTGCGAGGGCTGGAGGCCTTCGCGGAGCTGGGCTACGACCATGCCTCCGCGCGTGAGCTGGCCCGCCGTCTGGGCGTCAGCCACAACTTCATCAACGACCGTTACGGATCCAAGGCGGCCTTCTGGCGTGCGGTGATGGACTCCGCGCTGGGAGCGCAGCTGGCGCGTCTGCCGCAGGTGGATCCCGCGGTCGACGATGCCGAGCGGCTGCGGCAGATCATCACCGGCTTCTACCGGACCGCTGTGGACACACCCCTCATCGGACGGGTCGTCGTCGACGAATTCTCCCGGGACACCGAGCGGTTGGACTACCTGTACGAGCGCTACATCGCTCCGACCCTGCAGACCCTGGTGCCCAGCATCGAGCGGCTCGTCGCCTCCGGACGTATGGCGCCCATCCCGATGGACGTGCTGTTCTTCGCCGTCATCCCTCCCGTCTCGGGAATGGTGGACGGGCCTCTGGCGCGGCGTCTGGGCAGGCCCGAGGCCGCCTCACCGGAACAACTCACGGCCACCGCGGAATCGTTGGCAACACTCGTGGTCAACGGGTTGCTCGCGACCGGTTCGGACAGTCGCTCCTGAGCTCGATTCGCTCGCCCCGCACGGTGGTGTCGGGAGCCGCGCGGTTCTGGGAACTTCCTGAGAAACGGGCCGGCACCTCGGCCGTGCGCGGCCCCTGACCTGCGTCGCCCTCTGGTCGGCTCTCAGAAACGGACCTCACCCGGCTGCTCGTACGGGATCTGACCGACAACCCGCTGCAACGCGAGGAGACGCACGCCGTTTTCGCGCTCACGCGCAGCCACCTCGCCCTCCGGGCCGCGCTGTTGGCCCGCTTCGACGCTTTCCAGCGATCGATCGCCGAGGCGGTCGCGCGGCGGCTCGGGCAGCGGCCGGAGGGTGAGGTGCCGACCCTGATCGCCGCGCTTGCCCTGACCGCGACGCGCACGGGCGTGGAGCGCTGGGCGAGCGCGGAATCCCCGGGCGACGGGGATGACTCCCCGGTCCCGTACGTCGAACGCTCCGCGGAACTCCTGCGCACTCTGCTGACCTCATGAGGGCCGGGCCCGCCCGCGCCGAGTCGGCGACCTGAACCGAGCCGGCTACTGCTTCGCCCGGACCAGCCCTGCGTCGTACGCCATGATCACGGCCTGGATGCGGTCGCGCGCCCCGATCTTGGCGAGGACGCGGCCGACGTGCTTCTTGACCGTGGACTCGGTGAGGACGAATCGTTCGGCGATCTCCGTGTTCGTCCAGCCCTGGCCGATGGCGACCAGGACCTCTCGTTCGCGGTCGCTGAGCGTCTGCAACCGGGGATCCTCCGGCGCGGGCGCGCCGCCGGCCGGTGCGAGCACCTGGTGGGCGTAGGCGTCCAGCAGCCGCCGGGTCAGCCTCGGGGCCACGACGGCGTCTCCGGTGGCGACCGCCTGGATGCCCGCCACGAGTTCCTCTGGGCGGGCGTCCTTGAGCAGGAAGCCGCTGGCACCGGCGCGCAGACCTTCATACGCGTACTCGTCGAGGTCGAAGGTGGTGACGATGAGGACGCGGGTACGGCCGCCGGTGGCGACGATCCGGCGCGTCGCCTCGAGTCCGTCCATGCCGGGCATGCGGATGTCCATGAGGACGACGTCGGGGCGCAGTTCCGCGGTCAGGCGGACGGCCTCGGCCCCGTGCTGGGCCTCGCCGACCGGGGTCAGGCCGGGAGTGCCCTCGATGAGCATGCGGAAGCCCATGCGCTGCAGGGGCTGGTCGTCGGCGATCAGCACGGTGGTCATGGCAGGTGTTCTCCTGATGCCGACAGGATGGGTGCGGAGGGCACGTCGAGTATGACGTCCACGATCCAGCCGTGCCCGGTGTCGCGGGGGCCGATGGTGACGGTGCCGCCGTACATGGCGGCCCGCTGACGGATGCCGACCAGGCCGTGCCCGGGGCCGCCGGCCCCGGGTCCCGCCTCCGGCTCTGCTCGCACGAGTGCCTCTGGCGGTGCTCCGGTGTCGGCGACCCGTATCCGCACGGTGCCGGATTCGGCGGCCACGGTGACCTCGGCCGTGGAGCCCGTACCCGCGTGCTTGAGCGTGTTGGTCAGTGATTCCTGGACGATGCGGTACACGGTGAGCTGCAGGCCGCTGCTCAGTGAGTCGAGATCGCCCACGGTCCGGTAGGTCACCCTCAGCCCCGCCGCGCGGACCCGCGCCAGCAGGGAGTCCAGATCACCGACCCCCGGCTGCGGGCTGAGCATCCGTACGTCGTCGTGCTGTTCCTCGCGCAGGACGCCCAGCACGCGGCGGAGTTCGCTCATGGCCTGGCGGCCGGTGTCGCCGAGGATGCGCAGGGCCTCGGCGGACTGTTCGTTTCGGTTGGTGGCGAGGGTGGCGGCGCCGTCGGCGACACTGACCATGACCGAGAGATTGTGGCCGACGATGTCGTGCATCTCGCGTGCGACCCGGGAGCGCTCGGCTGCGGCGGTGAGCTGGACGCGTTGGTCCTGCTCGATCTCCAGGCGTCGGGCCCGGTCCTCCAGCGCCGCCAGATACATCCGGCGGATACGGAGCGTCAGGCCGACGGCGATGGCGGCCGTCGCCGTCCCCAGCAGGAAGAAGAGGCCGCGCAGCGGATTCCCGACGTCCACCAGGACGCAGACGGCCACCGTCACTTCGACGACGGTCACCGCGGCGGCCCAGCCCAGCACCCGCAACGAACCGTGCAGGGCCAGGGAGTACAGGGCCACGAGCGTGCTGACGCCCGCCTGCTGCCACACGCCGAACGACCACTGGACGAGGGACACCAGCGCGATCACGAAGTACACGGTGGCCGGGGCCCTGCGTCGCCACCACAGCGGCACGATGAGCGCCGCGGCGAAGAGGAACAGGACGCCGGACGGCACCTGACCGCGGTGGACCGCTTCCCCGAACGGACCGTTACTGCGGCTGGACAGCAGGTCGGGCAGGCTGATGAGGACGACGATCAGCACCACCGCGGTGTCGAGCAGCCACGGGTGCCGGCGGTCCAGCCGCTGCCGACGGCTCTGGTCGCGCAGCAGACGGCCCAGGAGCGGGTGCGCCCAGGCGGCGTCGAGACCAGGGGACGGCGCGAGCGCCGTCCCCTGGTCGGTGTCCGCGGCGGCTGCCGCGCGTTCCGGACTCATGGAGCTCATTGTCCTCGGTTCGCTGGTCAGGCGTCGGTCTTGACGAGCCGGAAGGCCGCCCCGGCGAGGGCCAGGGCCACCCAGCCGGCGAAGACCGCGAGCCCCGCCCCGGGTGAGAGGGCGTCCGAGGACTCGTGCAGGGCGTAGATGGCCGAGCCCGCGTTGCTGGGGAAGTAGGGGCTGAGCGTGTCGTACCAGGAGTCGGGCAGCAGCGAGGCCAGGCCGGGCAGGATCAGCAGGACGCCGACCAGGACCGCGATGGCCCCGGCGGAGGAGCGCAGCAGCACGCCCAGGGCCACACCGAACACGGCGACCAGGCCGAGGTAGACGCCGGCCCCGGCCAGGCTGCGCAGCACGCCGTCGTCGCCCAGGGTGAGCGCGATGTTCTCGCCGTCCAGGCCGGGGGCGCCCAGCTGGAAGGCGGCCAGCGCGCCGATGGTGGTGAGGATCAGGGCGATGGGCCCGATCACGGCGGCCTTGGACCACAGGACGGGCAGCCGTCGCGGTACCGCGGCGAGGGAGGAGCGGATCATGCCGGTGCTGTACTCGCCCGCGGAGAGCAGCACTCCGAGCACGCCGATGGCCAGCGATGCGAAGGTCACGCCGGTCAGGGCCAGACTGATCGCGTCGCTGTCGCCGCCGGAGCCCGGGCCGGGCGGTCCGCCGGTCGCGACGGCGTCGGGACTGTAGGTGTAGGAGGCGATCGCCCCGAAGAGGATCAGCAGGACCACGGCGACACCCAGGGTGATCCAACTGGAGCGCAGCGACCAGAACTTGGCCCACTCCGAACGCAGCACCCGGATGCCGGTCACCTTGTAAGCCGTCTTGGAAGCGGGAGTCTTGGAAGCAGGGGTCTCGGGATCAGGTGCCGCGGAAAGCTTTCGGCCCTTGCCCGGGCGCTGGATGCGGCGGAGTGCGGTGGTAGTCATCTCAGGCGGCCTTTCGGTCGGTCTCGGCGGGGGCGGGAGCGCTCTGGTATTCGACGGCGTCTCGGGTGAGGTCCATGAAGGCCGCCTCCAACGAGACGGACTGCGGGGTGAGTTCGTACAACGGCACCCGGTGCTCCGCGGCGATCGCCCCGATCTCACGGGCCTCGCGTCCGGTGACCAGCAGCTCCTCGTCGGTGGAGGAGCTGATCGTGACGTCCGGGCCGGCCAGCAGCGAACGCAGCCTCCTGGCCTCGGTGCTGGCGACCTTCACACCACCGCCGCTGGCGTCCTGGACGAAGTCGTCGACGGTGGTGTCCGCGAGCAGCCGGCCTCGTCCGATGATGACGAGGTGGTCGGCGATCAGGGCGGTCTCGCTCATCAGGTGCGAGGAGAGCATCACCGCCCGGCCCTCTTCGGCCAGGCTGCGCAGGAGGTTGCGTACCCACAGCACGCCCTCGGGGTCGAGGCCGTTGACGGGTTCGTCGAGCATGACGATCCCCGGGTCGCCCAGGAGAGCCGCGGCGATGCCGAGCCGCTGGCCCATGCCGAGGGAGAAGGCGCCCACGCGCTTGTCGGCCACGCTGGTCAGCCCGGCCAGCTCGATGACCTCCCCCACCCGGCGGCGCGGGATGCCGTGGGTGTGCGCGAGCGCCATCAGGTGGTTGACCGCGGTACGCCCCGGGTGGACGGACTTGGCCTCCAGCAGGGTGCCGATCTCGTGCAGGGGCGCGGCGTGCCGGGCGTAGGAGCGTCCGTTGACGGTGACCGAGCCCTGGGTGGGGGAGTCCAGGCCGATGATCATGCGCATGGTGGTGGACTTGCCCGCGCCGTTGGGGCCCAGGAAGCCGGTCACCTCACCCGGCTTCACGGTGAAGCTCAACTGGTCGACGACCGTCTTGTCCCCGTACCGCTTCGTCAGCTCACGTGCTTCGATCATGGGTATTGGCCTTCCTCGCATCGAAATCCGGCCGCGGAAGAACCGCGGCGTCTGCGTTCGAAACTACGAGCGCGGAAGGCCTGAACCTTGGGACCACAGGGGACACTTCGACGGCCGAGTGGTACCGCGGTACCACTGGAGTCCCGCCATTGACGCCCCCAGTACCACTGTTCGCGGTCCGTGCGCTCCTAGCGTGACAAGGGAGGAAACCAGGAGGGGGTCACCCCGTGACGTGAGCAGGGGAAACGATGAGCGCATCACGGCATGTGGAGGTCATCGCCATCGGCAAGGTCGACGGGGGCCGTGTCCCCGCGGCTCCCGGTCCGCTCGCCTCCTTCGTTCGTTTCGTCCTGTGCGGCGGCGGAGTGGGTCTCCTCGCGAGCGCCGCCGTACCGACGGTGGCCGAGGTGATGCCGTGGACGATGGCGAACGCGCTGATCACCGTCGTCTCCACCCTCCTGTGCACGGAACTGCACGCACTCATCACCTTCGGCACCGGGCGGCCGGCCGGCTGGCGCCGCCACCTCCAGTCCGCGGGATCGGCCACGGCCTCCTACGCGGTGACCACCGCCGCGGTGCTCATACTCCACGCCGTGCAGCCGACGGCCGGCGGGCTCCTGGAACAGGCCGTGTACCTCGGCGCCGCAGGGCTCGCCGGCATCGGGCGCTTCCTGGTGCTGCGGCTGTTCGTGTTCGCCGACGGCCGCACCGGGACGACCGAGCCGGAGGCCAACAGCCGGATGCCGTGGGGCAGTCACCCCGCCCCGGCGCTTCCCCACCCACATGCCGACCGTGGCCGGGAACGGGCCGGCCGACCTGTTCCCGCGTAGGCGCGGCACGCGCCGGCCCCGAGCGTCAGGACAGCCATGACCGTCGTACAAGACCATC
The DNA here is from genome assembly GCF_005786655.1 of Streptomyces montanus. NCBI lineage: Bacteria > Bacillati > Actinomycetota > Actinomycetes > Kitasatosporales > Streptomycetaceae > Streptomyces > Streptomyces montanus. Next base: position 36,304 of record NZ_VBZC01000007.1, on the reverse strand, counting down.
TCCGAGGAACGGCACGCCCTGCCGCTCCGCTCAAAGAGCCTCCGCCGCGGCCGACTTCGGGCGCCCGGCGTCTGGGCCCGGCACTGGTGTGCTGCGGCGTCGCCCTGGTGCTGTGGCTCCTCGTACTGGCCACTTCCCTGCCCACCGCCGCCCAGGTGCCGCACTGGTCCGCCCCGTGGGTGGGACTCGACGCGATCGAGGCGCTGGGACTGACCGCCACCGGCATCCTGCTGCTCCGGAGGGATCCGCGGCGTTGCCTCACGGCTGCCGCGACCGCCGCGCTGCTGGTCGTCGACGCCTGGTTCGACGTACTGACCTCCCTGCCGGGAACCGAACTCGCCACCGCCCTCGCCATGGCCGTGGGCGCCGAGCTGCCACTGGCGACGCTGTGCGCGGTGCTGGCGGTGCGCTCCCTGCCGCGCCAAGGGCTCCGACATCGCGCACCCTCGCTGCCGTAACTGATCACAGAAGGAGTCCCTCAGCGCCACTGGCTCGCCGGGCGGACGACGAAGTCGGCGAAGCCGCCCGCTCCGCTTGTAGTCGGCGGCGATCACCGCTGGTCGGGGCCTCGGGTGGTGCGGATGACGTCGGCGAGGGGCGTGGCGGGGTGGCCGGTGAGGCGGGGCACGGCGTCGCTGATGCCGTCGAGTTGGCCGGCCGCGATGGCCGTGTAGGTGGACACCCAGGCGTCGAGCTGCCACCGCGGGGCGCCGTAGGAGGCACGGGAGGCGTACGCCTCCTCGACCGTCTCGGGTTGGTAGGTGACGGTGCGGCCGAGCACTTCGGACAGGATGGCCGCGGCCTCGTCCAGCGTCACGGACTCGGGCCCGGTCAGGTCGTAGGTGTTACCGACGTGGTCGGCCGGCCGGGTCAGGATCGCGGAGGCGGCGTCGGCGATGTCGTCCTGGGCGACGAAGGCGGTACGACCCTGCCCGGCCGGACCGCGGATGACGCCGTCCTCGCCCACCAGATCGGGGACGAGCTCCGCGTAGAAGTTGTCGCGCAGGAAGGTGTGCGCCAGGCCGCTGGCGCGGATGTGCTCCTCGGTGTGGAAGTGGTCGCGGGCCAGGGTGAAGGCGGCATCGGGCGCGGCACCGAAGAAGGACACGTACACCAGGTGCTGGACACTCGCCCCCGCGGCAGCGTCCACAAAAGCCCTGTGCTGGGAGAGCCGGTCGGCGCTCTCGGAAGCGGACACCATGAACACGGTCTCCGCACCGCTCAGGCCGCGCAGGATCGCGTCGTGGTCGCTGTAGCCGCCGCGGATCGCCGTGGCGCCGGGCAGCTTGGGCGCCCGCTCGGGGCTGCGCACCAGCAGCCTCGTCGCCACGCCGCGCTCGGCCAAGCGGCGGGCGACGCGCCCGCCGAGGCGTCCCGTGGCTCCGGTGACCACCACCGATGATTCGGGCAATTCAGTCATGGTCGGCATCACTTCCTGTCGTGTAGGTGGGGAAAAGGGGAAGTCGGTGCGGGGGTCGGTTGGGGGCAGGGGGAAGAGGTGGACTCCGCGAGGCCCGTCGTCGCGCCGTGAGCGCGTTCAGGAACCGGTTCCCTTCGCGTCCGGGTGCGGGGGTCGGGCGGTGTGGTTGGACATGCCTGGCTACGGCTCCACTCCCAACCTAGGAGGACTCGCCGCATGGAACGGGGCAGGATTGCGACTGGTCATGGTCAGATTCCGACACCACGAGGCGAACGGGTTAGGGTTGTCGCTGCTCATGGCCAGAGACCGTTCCGGAAGCCATTCCAGAAGCCGACAGCCTGCCGCTCGCGGCATCCCCGAGATCCCGTTCGCGGCCCCGCCCGGCACCCCCGCCGGCGTCGAGGTGCTGTCGCCGGCCGACCTGCAGCGCCGGGTCTCGCCGGGGAAGCTGGCCGGGCCGCAGCGACCCGAGTTCCACCATCTGCTCACGCTCACCTCCGGCAGCCTCCGGCATACCGTGGACTTCACCGGCTACTCTCTCCGGCCCGGCTCATGGCTCTGGGTACGGCCAGGGCAGGTGCAGCAGTGGGGCGACGTGACACGCGCCGAAGGCACCCTGATCCTGTTCCGGCAGGACTTCCTGGACCAGGGCACCGCGACGGCCGCACGCGTGGAGGACCTGCACGCGCCCGTGCTCAGCACCCCGGGGGCCGACGACGCCGAAGCGCTCCGTATCGCCGAAGAACACCTGACCCGCGAGTTCCACGCCCTCGGCCAACTGCCCCTGGAGGTGCACACAGCAGCCCTGCGCCACCTCCTCTCCGTCCTCGTGCTGCGCCTGGCCCATCTGGCCACACCGGTCGGCAGCCCCGTACCAGAACCGGACGAGACGTACCTGAGGTTCCGCGACGCGCTCGAAACGGGTTTCACCCGCACCCGACGAGTGGAGGACTACGCCCACATGCTCGGCTACTCCACACGCACCCTGTCCCGGGCCACCCTCGCCGCGGTCGGCCTGGGCGCGAAGGAATTCATCGACCGTCGGGTGGTGCTGGAGGCGAAGCGCCTCCTCGCGCACAGTGATCGCACCGCCGCCCGGATCGCCGACCAGCTCGGCTTCGTCAACCCCACCCAGTTCAGCAAGTACTTCCACCAGCGCACCGGCCAGTCTCCGATCGGCTTCCGCAGGAGCGTGCGCGGAAACGACGCCTGAGCGCTCCAGGGTCCGAGGGCCCGGGGCTGAGCAGATCTATGACATCTGAGGCGTGATCGCAGTCATTGCCGAACTTGCAAGATGTAAGGAATCTGGGGCTTCACCTGCCCGTATGGGGCGGTGGGCGGGGTGGAGGCAGGGAGGCCCGAACCAAATATTGTGTCAATTCATTGACGGCCGTTTTCGCTGTGTCTCATGATGGGGTGCCCTCTGTGAGCCGCTGACGGGCAGTGCCCGCCGTAAGGAGCCCCGCATGCGAGAAACCTTCGTCCTCATCACCGGTGCCTGCCACGGCGGTTGGAGCTGGCGGCCGGTCGCCGAACACCTGCGGGCGGCCGGACATCGTGTCCTCACGCCCACGCTGCCCGGCCTCGCCGACGGCGACGACCCCGAGCGGCACAGCCTGGCGGACGTCGTCGACTTTCTCGTCGACCTGGTCGAGCGGGAGGACCTGCGCGACGTGACCCTGGTCGGGCACAGCTGGGGCGGCTATCCGCTCACTGGCGCCGCGCACCGGCTGGCGCCGCGACTGCGCAAGCTCGTCTACTGGAGCGCCTTCGTGCCGGCCGAGGGCGTACCGCTGCTGGAGGAAGTGCCGCCGCACTACGCCGAGATGTTCAAGCAGGTCGCCGCCGCGTCCGGGAACAACAGCGTGACCTTCCCCTATGAGGTGTTCACCGGGGCGTTCATGCAGGACGCCGATGAAAACCTGCAGCGCCTCGTGTACAGCCTGCTGGTGCCCCAGCCCATGCGTTACTTCACCGAGACGGTCACCCCGGTGGATCCGGCGGCGCTCGGAGTCCCGGCCAGCTACGTCATCACCGCCGACGACCTGGCGCTGCCGCCCGGCGAGTGGGGCTGGGTCCCCAGGTTCCCGCAACGCCTCGGCGACGTGCCGGTCATCGAGGCACCGGGCAGCCATGAAGCGAACTTCACCCGCCCCGCCGAACTGGCGGCGGCGCTGCTGAAGGCGTGAACGGACGGATGCGGCGCCCCGGGCCGGGTCGCCGCATCCGGTGGTCTGCGCGCCCGCGATCGCCGGTGGTCTGCGCGCCGCGATCGGCTCCCTGGCATGGGCTCATTGTCATGTGCACAGCAATACACGCCGCTGAATTTCCGGATGGATGAAGTGCTTTACGGATAGTGAAACGCGTGCCACCATGCCGGAACGGACGTCGCGGTCCCCAGGTGCCCTGGTACGCGCTGGGTTCCCACCGCGCCCCGGCGGCCCGCCGGCGGCGACGGGCCGCCGGCGAACCCCCCGGCCCACGACCCCCGACAGGAACCTCGACATGAAGCTGATCGCTCTCGAAGAGCACTTCGTCACCGCCGATCTGGTCGGCTACGGCGCCTCGACGGCCTCGATCGCGCAGCCCGGCGCATGGGCGGAGGCATCACGCCGTCTGCTGGACCTGGTCGACGAGCGGATTCCCGAGATGGACGCCGCCGGACTCGACATGCAGGTGCTCTCCCTCAACGCTCCCGGAATCCAGGCGGAGAAGGACGCCGCGGTGGCGGTCGCCAAGGCGGTCACGGTCAACGACTTCCTCGCCGGGGTCATCGCCGAGCACCCGGAGCGCTTCGGCGGCTTCTGCGCACTGCCCCTGCAAAACCCCGCCGCGGCGGCGGACGAGCTGGAGCGCGCGGTGACGCAGTTGGGGATGCGCGGAGCCCTGGTCAACGCGCACACGCACGGCACGTACCTCGACGACCCCTCGATCCGTGTCGTGTGGGAGCGGGCGGAGGCGCTGGACGTCCCGCTCTACCTGCACCCGGCCAACGGCGTGGACACCGCACACGTCCTCTCCGGACACCCCGAGCTCGTCGGCCCGATGTGGAGCTGGGGCGTGGACACCGCCACCCACGTACTGCGGATGATCTTCGGCGGCGTCTTCGACGACTTCCCCAAGGCCAAACTGCTGCTGGGGCACATGGGCGAAGGCCTTCCGTTCGTCCTCTGGCGGATGGACTCGCGCTGGGCCTTCCACGCGCACCACGGCATCGAACTTGCCCGCGGCGTGCCCTCCGCCTACCTCCGCGAAAACGTCTGGATCACCACCAGTGGCGTCTGCTCGGCGCCTCCGCTGATGGCCGCGCTGCTCTCGCTCGGAGCCGACCGCATCCTGTTCGGCACCGACTACCCCTTCGAGTCGATGTCGGTGGCCACGGACTTCCTGCGCACCGCGCCGATCAGCGAGGCCGACCGGGCCAAGATCGCCCACCTCAATGCCGAGCGGCTCCTCGGCCTCGCCGCGTCGACAGACGCCGAGCTCGTCACCGTCTGAGCCGGCGGGGAGAGGGAGCACCCATGTACGACATCGCAGTCGTCGGATACGGCCCCGTGGGCATGGCGACCGCCGCGCTGCTCGGCGGCGCCGGGCACCGGGTCGTCGTCCTCGAGAGGTATCCGACGCTGTACAATCTGCCCCGGGCCGCGATCTTCGACGACGAGACGATGCGCACGTTCGCGCGCCTGGGCATCGCCGACCGGATGCTGCCGCTGGTGCATGTGCAGCGGAACTACGAGTGGCGCAACGGGGACGGCGAGCTGCTCATCGAGCACGAGTTCTCGCCGGTCGGCCGGAGCGGCTGGGCGGAGTGGTACATGATGTACCAGCCCGACCTGGAGGACGCGCTCGACGACACCTGCCGCGCGCTGCCGAACGTCGAGATCCGCCAGGGAAGCCGTGTCGTGGGCTACGAGCAGGATGACACCGGCGTACGCGTGCTCCTGGACGATGACCGTGACGTGCTCGCCCGCCATGTCGTGGCCTGCGACGGCGGCCACAGCTTCACCCGGCAGTGGCTCGGCATCGACCAGGACGACTACGGCTTCTCCGAACCGTGGATGGTGTGCGACTTCCGGCTCACCGCCGAGGTCGACCTGCCGATGGCGCGCCAGGTGTGCGACCCGCGCCAGCCGATATCCATCATCTCGCTCGGGCCCCGGCACCACCGGTTCAGCTTCATGCTGGACTCCGCGGAGGCGTTCGCCACCGAGTCGCAGCCCGCACGGGTCTGGCAGCGCGTCGGAGCCTTCCTCGACGAGGACCACGCCGACCTCATCCGGGTCGCGACGTACACCTTCCGCTCCCGCATCGCGCACTCCTGGCGTACCGGCCGGATCCTGCTGGCCGGTGACTCCGCCCACCAGATGCCGCCGTTCCTCGGGCAGGGCATGTGCTCCGGCATCCGCGACGCGCAGAACCTGGCGTTCAAGCTGGACCGCGTCCTGCGCGGGGAGTCCGACCCGTCCCTCCTCGACACCTACCAGACCGAGCGCGAGCCGCACGTACGGGCCGTCGTCGAGAAGGGCATCGAACTCGGCCGGGTGCAGACCACCCGGGACCCGGTCGCGGCGGCCGCCCGCGACGCCCGGCTCATCGCCGCCCGCGAGGCGCACCAGAAGCCGGAGAAGATGCGCTTCCCCGGCCTCGGACCCGGACTGGTGGCCGTCGGCGCGCCCGGTGCGGGCACCCTCGTCCCACAGGGCCGGGTCGGTGACGGCGAGCGGTCCGGCCGGTTCGACGAGGTGCTCGGCCACGGTTTCACCGTGCTGGTCGACGCCCGGGACGGGGCGCCGGAGACCGGGGCCGCGGCCGAAGGGGCGGCGGAGCTCGGCGCCCGCGTCTGGCACATTGCTGAGCGGGCGACCGCGGATGCCGTCGCCGACCTCGACGGTGTGTACGGCGCGTGGTTCGACGAGACCGGATGCGCGGCCGTGATCGTACGGCCCGACCACTACGTCTACGGCACCGCCGACTCGGCCTCCGGGCTGGCCAACCTGATCCACCGGCTGAGGGACGCCCTGGCTGTCTCCGTCTCGCCGGTCAGCACATCCCCTTAGCCGGTCAGCACATCCGCTGCCAGCAGTACGTCCCCTGTCAGCACCTCATCCCCAGTCAGCCAGTACATCGCCAGTCAGTCACCACATCCCCAGTCAGTCAGCACATCCCCAGTCGTCCCCACAAGAACGGAAGAACCATGGCAGTCACCACCGCCCCGGTCCGCGCCGCCGGCCGTACTCTGACCGCAGGCCACGTCATGCTCCTGGCGTGGGTGGTCGCGTCGCTGGAAGGCTTCGACCTCTCTGTCTACGGCGTCGTCGTCCCGTCCCTGCTGCGCAATCCCTCGCTGGGCATCGACAAGGTGCAGGCCGGCACGATCGGCTCGTTCGTCGGCATCGGCATGCTCGTCGGCGCCGCGCTCGCCGGAGCCGTCACCCATCGGACCGGCCCGCGCCGGCTCGTCATGGCCGGCACCGTCTGCTTCTCCGGCGGAATGCTGATCAGCGCCGTCGCGCCCGGCGCGGGCGTGTTCGGGCTGGGACGCCTGGTGGTCGGCCTCGGGCTCGGCGTCGTCCTGCCCACCCTCAACAGCTACGTCGCCGACCTCAGCAGACCCGAGCACCGCAGCCGCAACATCTGCCTGATGATGAGTGGTTACGCCGGCGGGGCCCTGCTCGCTCCCGTGCTCGGCACCCTCCTCCTGCCCCAGGTCTCCTTCCGCTGGCTGTTCGTCCTGGGCGTCGTGCCCGTCTTCGCCGTCGCGCCCTTCCTCATGCGGATCCCGGAGAGCCCGTTCCACCTGCTGCGGACCGGCCGTGCCGAGGAGTCGCAGGCCGTCACCACCGCGTTCGGCCTGCCCGCCGCCACCGTCACCGTGGAGAACCCCGGCAAGTGGCTGGGCCTGGGCAGCCTGCTCACCCGCCGGCTCGCCGTGACCACGGTGCTGTTCTGGGCCATGTCGTTCTGCGGGCTGCTGCTGGTGTTCGGCATCAGCGCGTGGCTGCCCACCATCATGCAGGCGGCCGGGTACTCGCTGGGTTCGGCGCTCATGCAGACCGCGGCGATGTGGCTCGGCGTCGGCTTCGGCGTCATCCTCGGCGGCCGGGTCGCCGACGCCGTCGGACCCCGCCGGGTGGTCATCGTGGCCTTCCTGTCCGGCACCGTCGGCCTGGCGCTGATGAGTCTCGACCCCGGGCAGTGGCTGCTGTACCCGCTGCTGTTCATCAGCGGATTCGGCTTCATCGGCTCGCAGATCCTCGGCAACGCCCTGGTGGCCACCACCTACCCCGACGCGGTGCGCGGCAACGGTCTGGCATGGGCGCTGTCCATCGGACGGTTCGGCGCCATCGTGGGCCCGACGATGGGTGCTCTGGTGCTGACGTCCGGGCTGCCCGTCCAGTGGGCCTTCTACTCCTTCGCCGTCCCCGGAGTGATCGGCGCGGCCGCCGTCGCCGCCGTGCCGCGCAGGAGGAAAGCCCTGTGACGCACGGAGACGTTCTCGTCCACGAGAGCTGGGGGCAGCGGGCCGTGTTCGCCACCGGCGCGGCCCGCGCCCTGCTCGCCGAGGAGGTGGAACGGCTGGGCCGGTCCAGGGTCCTCGTCGTGGTCGCGGAGGGCGAACGGGAACTGGCCGACCGTGTGACCGAGGGGCTGCCGGTCGTCGCCACCTTCACCGGGGTCAGGCAGCATGTGCCGATGGAGGTGGCCGAGGAGGCGCGCCGCGTCCACCGGGACAGCCGGGCCGACGTCGTCGTGACCGTCGGCGGCGGCTCCACCACCGGGACCGGCAAAGCAGTCGCCCTGACGGAAGGCGCACCACTGATCGCCGTACCGACCACCTACGCGGGCTCGGAGGCCACCCCGGTCTGGGGGATCACGGACGAGGGGCGCAAGACGACCGGAGTCGACGCCTCGGTGCTCCCGAAGTCCGTCGTGTACGACGCGGCCCTCACCACCTCGCTCCCGCCCGGGCTGACCACCAGCTCGGCCCTCAACGCGCTGGCCCACTGCGTCGACTCCTGGTGGGCACCGCGCGCGAACCCCCTCAGCGCCGCCCTGGCCGCCGAGGGCGCGCGTCAGCTGGTCGACGCCCTGCCCGCGGTGCGCCAGGACGGCGCGGACCTGCGGGCCCGGCAGGCGATGCTGCTCGGCTCGTACGTGGCCGCCGTCGCCTTCGCCGGCGCGGGATCGGGCATGCACCACAAGATCTGCCATGCGCTCGGCGGCGCGTTCGCCCTCGACCACGCGGCGATGCACGCCGTGGTGCTGCCGCACGTCGCCGGCTACAACCTGCCGGCCTCGGCCGACGCCCGGCGGCGGCTGTCCTCCGTCTTCCCGGGCAGTGCCGACCCGTTCGACGCGCTGCTCTCCTTCTACACCTCGGTGGAAGCGCCCCGGTCACTCGCCGGCCTGGGCCTGGCCGAGCCGGACGTGGAGCGCGCGGCCGAGCTCGCGGCGGAGCAGATCCCGTCGTCCAACCCGCGGCCGGCCGCCACGAGCGACGTGGCCGACCTCCTGTGGAGCGCCTGGCGCGGTGAGCCGGCCCGGCTCATCCCCGTGGCCGACCCCGACCTCGGCGAGAAAGAAGCCGGTGACACCGATGACGGACACTGACGCCCAGTACGCCGCGGACGACGGCACACGGATCACCGACGAGGTGATCGCCAGTTTCGCCGGAGCGAAGGACGAACGGTTCCGCGAGCTGATGCGGTCCCTCGTCAGGCACGCGCACGCCTTCGTACGGGAGACCGGGCTCACCGAGCGGGAGTGGCACGAGGCCATCGCCTTCCTGCGGGCCTGCGGCGACATCACCACCGACACCCGGCAGGAGTTCATCCTGCTCTCCGACGTGCTCGGCATCTCGATGCAGACCATCGCGGTCAACCATCCGACGCGCGCGAACGCCACCGAATCCACCGTCTTCGGCCCGTTCTTCGTCGACGACGCCCCACGCATCGACAGCGGAGGTGACATGTCGGGCGGGGCCGTGGGAGAGCCCTGCTGGGTCGAGGGAACCGTCACGGACGTCGACGGCAGGCCCGTACCCGACGCCCGCCTCGACGTGTGGGAGGCGGACGCCGACGGCAAGTACGACGTCCAGTACGACGACGGCCGTCTCGCGGGCCGGGCCCATCTGTTCACCGACTCCGGAGGCCGCTACGCGTTCTGGGGCCTGACCCCCACGCCGTATCCGATCCCCCACGACGGCCCGGTGGGCGTACTTCTCGCGGCAGCCGACCGGTCCCCGATGCGCGCCTCCCACCTGCACTTCATGGTGACGGCGCCCGGTTTCCGGCGGCTGGTCACCCACATCTTCGTCGACGGTGACGAGTACCTCGACCGGGACTCGGTGTTCGGAGTGAAGTCCTCGCTCGTCACCGAGTTCGCGCGGCGGGACAGCGGCGATCCCACCCCGGACGGCCGGGTCGTCGACGGCACCTGGGCCCGCGCCCGGTTCGACATCGTGCTGATGCCGGAATCGTGCTGACGAGGGAATCGTGCTGATGCCGGAGCAGGTACGCGATCCGATACGCGATCCGATACCGGGTCAGACCGAATAGCCCAGCTCACCCGACACGGCCCGGGTGGCCACGATCAGGCGATCGGAGAGGTTCTCCACCGTCTCGTCCGTGGCCAGGCGGTCCGGCACGACGAACGACATCGCGAGCGGCATCGGATCGGTCGCCGTGAAGACCGGAGCGGCGACCGACACCACGCCCGGGATGACACCGCCCAGCGACAACGCGTAGCCGCGGCGCAGCACCTCCGCCTTGAGCTTGTCCGCCTTCCCCCGGCTCCAGGCCCGGCCCTGCTGCACCGACAGCGCCTGCCGCAGGATCGGCTCCGTCACGGTGTCCGGCAGGTGGGCGAGGAACACGTTGCCGATCGACGAGGACAGCAGCGGCAGCGTCGCCCCCACCCGCACAGTGATCGGCAAAGGGTGCGCGCCGTAGGCCCAGTTCACGATGATCGGGCCGGTCTCCGCCCAGACGCCGACGTTCACGGAGTGACCCGTCTCGTCCCGCAGGCGTGCCGCGTGGTCGCTCGCCACGGCGACCTCGTTGGTGCGGCGCAGCGCCTCGGCGCCCAGATGCCGCAGCGCCGGCCCGAAGTCGTATAGCCCCGAGGACGGGTTCTGCTGCGTCAGGCCGACGCGTCCCAGGCTGACCAGGTAGCGGTGGGCCTTGCTCGGCTGGGTGCCGCTTGCCTGGGCGATGGCGGACAGGCCGACCGGTCCGCCGCTCTCCTCCAGCGCACGCAGGATCCGCATCGCGATCTCGACGGACTGGATGCCCTGGCGCTCGGCACCGCCGTTGTCGCGCGCGTCGGCGGACGTTGCCGACATCATCGCCTCCCTGGTCGAGCTGTTGCCCGATCATCCTAGGCGGCGACCCGGTCCGCCGTCGGCGAGGTGCGGGGGCGTCCACGGCGTGCGGCGCACCTGGTCCCGCCAGTCAGGCCATGCCGACGGCTAAGCCGTCACCTCGCCCGCCGTGTGCGCGAGCCGGGCGGTGATGTCCGCGCGCAGCGCCTTCTTGTCGATCTTGCCGACCTTGGTGGTGGCCAGTTCGTCGACGAGCACGAGGTGTTCGGGCAGTTTGAAGCGGGCCACCCCGGCGGCGTCCATGGCGTCGCGGATCTGCTCCAGGGTGATCCGTCCGCCTCCCGGTCTCAGCACCACGTACACGCACACGCGCTCGCCCAGTTCGGCGTCGGGCATGGCCACGGCCGCCACCTGGCTCGCGTCCGTCAGCTGGTAGACGAGGTTCTCGACCTCCTCCGCGGAGATCTTCTCGCCGCCCCGGTTGATCATGTCCTTGTCGCGGCCCTCGACGACGAGGTTGCCGTCCGGCGTGCGGCGGCAGATGTCGCCGCTCCGGTACCAGCCGTCGGCGGTGAACGCACGGGCGTTGTGCTCCCGTGCGCGGTAGTAGCCGCGCGGCGTGTACGGGCCGCGGGTGAGCAGGGAGCCGGGCTCGCCGTCGGGGACGTCCCGGTCGGACTCGTCGACCAGCCGTACCTCGTCGTCCGGGCAGATCGGGCGGCCCTGGGTGGTGCAGATGACGTCGTCGGTGTCGTCGAGCCGGGTGTAGTTCAGCAGTCCCTCGGCCATGCCGAACACCTGCTGCAGCGTCGCGCCGAGCACCGGCCGGATCCGGCGGGCCAGTTCGTCGGCCAGCCGGGCACCGCCGACCTGGAGCACCCGCAGGGAGGCCAGTTCGGCCGCGCCGTGCCGTTCGGCGTGTTCCAGCCAGCGTCCGGCGACCGCCGGTACGACCGCGGTGTGGGTCACCTGTTCGGCGGCGATCGTGGGGAAGGCACGCCCGGGATCCGGCGAGGGCAGCATGACGACCCGGCCGCCGGCCAGCAGGGTGCCCAGGATCCCGGGGCAGGCCAGCGGGAAGTTGTGTCCGGCGGGCAGGCTCACCAGATAGACGGTGCCGTCGTCGACGCCGCTGACCTCCGCGCTGGCACGGGCGTTGTAGGCGTAGTCGTCGTGCGTACGGGCGATCAGCTTCGGCAGCCCGGTCGTACCGCCGGACAGCAGGAAGACGGCGACATCACGGCTGCCGGGCGCAAGCGCGTCGCAGCGTGCCCGGTCGGCCGCCGGGTCGTCGCCGGGGCCGCACAGGGCCCGCAGATCGACGCTGCCCGACCTGATGTCCGCCCCGGCCACCAGGACATGCCAGGGGCCACCGGTCTCCTTGCCGAGTTCGTGGGCGAGCGCCTGGTGGTCGAAGTCGCGCAGCCGGTCGGGTACGGCGATGGCGGCGGCCTCCGCGTGGTCCGCGAGGTACGCCAGTTCGGTGCGCCGGTGGGCGGGCAACGCCATGACGGGCACGATGCCCGCCCGTAGACAGGCCCAGGTCAGGACGGTGAACTCCCAGCCGTTGGCGAGCTGGACGACGATCCGGTCCCCGGTGGCCAGCCCCAGGTCCAGCAGCCGCCCGGCCGCCGCGTCGGCGCGGTCGGCCAGTTCGGCGTAGGTCAGCCGTTGCGCACCGTCCACGAGCGCCACATGGTCCGGAACGCGGTCGGCCGTCTCGCGCAGCAAATCGCCGAGCGGGCGGCCGGCCCAGTACCCGGCGGCGACATAGCGTGCCGCGTCGGCCTCGGGCCAGGGCACCGTGCCGTCAGTGATCGGTGCGGCCATCGGACACCTCCGGTTCGGCGGCGATACAGACGGCGTCCAGGGCGAACAGGCCCTGGTGCGTCAGCCGCAGCGGGTTGATCTCGATCTCTTCCAGCCCACGGTGGGCGGCCAGCAGGTCGCCCAGCGCGACCACCACGCCGGCCAGCGCGGCCGGGTCCAGAACGGGGCCGCCGCGCCAGCCCTCCAGCAGGGCGCGCCCGGCCAGCTCAGTGAGCATGGAGGCGGCTTCCGACACGGTCAATGGTGCGAGCCGCAGCGCCACGTCGGCCAGCGCCTCGGCGGTGGTCCCGCCGAGCCCGACGAGGACGACGGGTCCGAAGACCGGGTCCCTGCGGGCACCCACGACCAGGTCGACGCCCGCCGGGGCCATCCGCTCCACCAGGAAGCGTGGGGCGCCCGCCGACCGCAAGGCGTCCAGGGCCACGTCGAGCTCCTCCGTGGTGCGGACGCCGAGCCGTACACCGCCGATCTCCGTCTTGTGCAGGACGGCCGCGTCGAGCAGCTTGACCGCGACCGGCCCGGACAGCTCCGCGAGCGCCCGGTGGGCCTCGGCCCGGTCGGCGCACGCCCGGCGCGGCATGGTCGTCACGCCCAGAGCGTCCAGCAGGGCCTTGGCCTGGTCCTCGTCCCACGGACCCGGACCCGGCTCGATGCCTGCGGGACGGCGGGCCGGGACCGATGCCGCCCGCGTACGGTGCCGGGCACGGGCGTCGGCGAGCAGCGCCCCGGTCATGGCGGCGAGCCCGTGCGGGTCGCCCGCCACCGGGATCCCCCGGTCGAGCAGGGCGCGGCGGGTGCGCCGTACGTCGTCTCCGGCGCCCCCCACGCCCAGTACCAGGGGAACGGTCCCCGGGTAGGCGTCGACTGCCTTCGGCAGGTCGAAAGCGGCCGGCTCGTGCAGCGCGTACCCGGCGAGCAGGTCCACGGCCGGATCGGCGGCCACGGCGGCGAGCACGGCGGCGAAACCGGGGCCGGGACGGCCGGTGTCCACCGGGTTGCGCTGGTAGGTCAGCGGCGGCAGGTGCTCCGCGAGCGCCCCGACGGTCGCGTCGCTCAGCTCGGGGACGGCCGCGTGGCGGCCGCGCAGGTCGTCCAGGAGCAGCAGGCCCGGCCCGGCCTGTGCGGTCACGATGCCCACGCCCGGGTCCGCGGCCGCGGGCAGCCGCAGCAGCGACAACGCGCCCACCGCGTCGACCAGTTCCCGTTCGTCGTCCACCAGCACGGCCCCGGCCTGGGCGAGCGCGGCCCGCGTGGTACGCCATGAGGTGGCCAGCGCGCCCGTGTGCGAGGCCGCGAACGCGCCGACATCGTGGCGGCCCACGACCAGCGCCACGACCGGGCGGGTGGCGGCCAGGCGGGCGACCGCGCCGACGAGCCGCCGGCCGTCGGCGACCGACTCGATGTGCAGGGCGACCGCCGTCGTCCGCTCGTCGGACTCCAGATGGTCCAGCACGTCCTCGGCGGCCAGGTCCACGCCGTTGCCCAGCCCCACCGCGAGGCTGACCCCGTGACCGGCCTCGGCGAGCAGGAACGCCAGCGCGTGGTTGACGCCGCCGCTGGCCGCCACGACGGCGATCCGGCCGGCCGGCACATCGGCCGCACCGGGCACGAAGCTCGCGGTGAGGCCGCGCCCGGGGGCGAGGAAACCGGAGGTGTTCGGGCCGAGCAGTCTGATGCCGGTACGTTCCGCCACCGCGGCGAGATCGCGCTGGTACCGCTCGCCCTCGGGGCCGGCCTCGGCGAACCCGCCGCCGTAGATCACGGCGGCCCGCGCACCGGCCTTGGCGGCCTCGGCGACGGCGTCCGCGCAGCCCCGGGCCGGCACACAGACCAGCGCCAGGTCGACCGGGCCGTGTTCGGCCGCCTCGGCGATCGAGGCGTGGACACCGGCGGCCGGATCCGGATCGCGGGCGTTGACCAGCGCCACATATCCGGGGAACCCGGCCACCGACCGGGCCAGCGCCGCCCCCAGCTTCGCCGGGTCGCGGGACGCCCCGACGACGGCGATGCCACGCGGCGCGAACAGTGCGTTCAACCCGTCCAGCCCGTCCAGCCCGCCCAGCCCGTCCGGTTCCACTCCGGTCATCGGGACACCTCCCACGAAGCGACGGTGGCCGCCGCGGCGCCGACGAGGTCGGTCCGCCCGGACAGGACGGCGGTGACCGCGCGGTCGCGGTCCATGGAGTCGTCGACGAGCAGCGCGGGCAACTGGTGGTGCAGCCGGGCCTGTTCGGTGAGGAGGGTCCGGGTGTACCCCGTGCCGCCGTGCACGGCGACGAGCACCGGACGCGCCTCCGCCAGAGCGGCCAGTGACGCGCGCGCGGCGTCGAGACCGGACTCGTCGTCGGGGGCGGCGACCCAGGCTCCCCAGGGCGCCTGGGTGCGGGGCGCTGCGGAACCGGGCGCCCCGGAACCGGGTGTCTCGGACGGCGCGGAGGCGAGCAGCGGCAGCGGCACCGCCTCGCCCCCGCCGTCGGCCGGGCGCGCCACCACCGTGCCGCCAACTTCTGGCTCCAGTACGACGATCCGGCCGGGCAGGCGCAGGCCGCCGCCGAGGTCCAGCGGAGTGTCCAGGGGAGCGGTGCCGAACCGCGCCCGCCACCGCTCATGACTGTCCCGTACGAAGTCGGGTGCCCGTCGGCCCAGTCGCGCGTCGCTGATGCTGCGGGAGAGGAAGTGATAGGCGAACTGCCATGGCTCGAAGGCGTCGTGGTACCGCCCGAAGTGCTCCCACCAGCCCAGGCTCGGGCGTGCCGCGCCCTGGATGGCCTCGACCGACGGCCGGGCCGCGGCCTCGTATCCGGCCAGCGCCGCCGGGAGGTCGACGCCGTGCTTGGCCAACGCCTCGGACAGCGCGATGGCGTCCTCCATGGCCATCTTGGTGCCGGAGCCGACGGAGAAGTGCGCGGTGTGCGCGGCGTCGCCGAGCAGCGCGACGTGCCGGGGTCCGGTCACGTACCAGTGGCGGGTGCGGCGGGTGCGGAAGTTGCCCCACCGGGAGTTGTTGACCAGCAGCCGGTGGCCGTCGATCTGCTCGGCGAACAGCTTCTCCAGGTACGCCTTGCTGGTCATGTCGCTCGGCCCCGGCGGCTGGGTGACGTCGAACGCGTCGAGACCCGCGGCGCGCCAGGACTCCTCGTCGGTCTCGACGATGAAGGTGCTCACGTCCGCGCTGATGGGGTAGCCGTGGACGGCGAACACACCGTGCGGGCCGCGCTCGTGGACGAAGGTCAGACCGTCGAACATGTAGTCCGTGCCGAACCAGATGAACTTGGCGGTCGCCGTCTCCACCGACGGCTCCAGCCGCCGCGCGAGCCCCTCCCGGATCCGCGAGCCGCTGCCGTCCGCGGCGACCACCAGGTCGTAGCCGTCCAGATCGCCCAGATCGACCTCGGTGGAGAAACGCAGGTCCGCGCCCATGGCCAGGGCCCGCTCCTGGAGCAGCGCGAGCAGCGTGCGCCGGGCGATGGCGGCCATCCCGTTCCCGCCGCAGCGGATACGCTCGCCCTTCAGCCGGACCTCGATGTCCTGCCAGTGCCGCCCGTGCCCGTCCAGCGCCTGCCGCAGTACGGGGTCGGCCTCGTGGATGCCGGCGAGCGTGCGGTCGGAGAACACGACACCGAAGCCGAAGGCGTCGTCGGCGCGGTTGCGCTCGAAGACCGTCACTTCGACCGTCGGATCGGCCTGCCGGATCAGGGCGGCGAAGAACAGGCCACCGGGGCCGCCGCCTACCACAGCGATACGCATGATCAGCCCCTCACCAGGGAGTTGCGGCATTCGCCGACGCCGTCGATCCGGGTCACCAGCTCGCTGCCCTCGGCCAGATAACGCGGCGGCTTCCGCGCGTGGCCCACGCCGCCGGGGGTGCCGGTGGCGATGAGGTCGCCGGGGGAGAGGGTGATGATCCGTGAGATGTACGCGACCAGGGCCGCCGGGTCGAAGACCAGGTCGGCGGTGTCGGCCTTCTGCATCAGCTCGCCGTCCACCGTGCAGCTCAGCTCGCCCGCCAGGGGTGCGTCGTCGGGCTCTGCCGTGGCCAGCCACGGCCCCACCGGGGTGCTCGCCTCGAAGGTCTTGCCCTGCAGCCACTGCGGCGAGCGGTACTGGAAGTCGCGCGCGGTCACGTCGTTGACCACGGTGTAGCCCGCGATCGCCGACCGGGCCTGCTCGGATGTCGCGTGCCGCGTCTCGGCGCCGATGATCACCCCGAGTTCGGCCTCCCAGTCCACCGCGTCCGATCCGGCTGGCAGCACCACCGGGTCGTACGCGCCGACCTGTGCGCGGGCGAACTTCGCGAACAGCGTGGGGTGTTCGGGCAGTTCGCGGCCCATCTCCAGGATGTGGTTCCGGTAGTTCAGCCCGACGCACACGATCTTCTCCGGGGACGGCACGGGCGGCGCGTAGTCCAGCCCGGCCAGGTCATGCCGCGGGCCGTCCGTCGCGGTGGCCTCGGCACGCCAGTCGGGGCGGCGCAGCAGTGCGCCCAGGTCGGGGTGGCCGAGTTCGACGGCGGCGTCGTCATCCACCCGTACGGCGCGGGTCCCGTCGGCGGTACGGATCGTGGCGAGCCTCATACGGACGGATCCTCTCGTTGCGTGCGAGCAGGCCTCGCTTCACCAGCGCGGCCTTCTTCCCGCGCAACGTACAACAAATATGAAGCGAGCGTCTAGAATATGAAACGCATTAGCGGGCCGCGCCGGCTCCGTTGCCACCTTCCGTGCCGGTGACGAGCCGGTCGACGTACGCCTCGGCCTCGGCGCGCAGCAGTCCGTGCGCCTCCAGGAACACCTCGTGCGCGGCCCGGCCGGTCCACCCCTTGGGCAGCAGTTCGGGCGGCAGATCCGGATCCCGGAAGGGGAACAGGCGGTAGTCGTGCATCAGACGGATCCGCTCGACGAGTGCCTCACGGCCGTGCACCTCGCCCGCCCGGTAGGCGGCCAGCCTGGGCCGGTAGCGGTCCAGCAGTTCCCCGTAGTCCTTGTTCAGGCCCTCCAGGTCCCAGGACCTGGACGCCATGTCCCGGTCGGCGGCGGTGCCCGCGGAACGGGCGCGCAGCATGTCCAGCCGTACCGCGGAGTGGTCGGCGAAACTCTCCTCGACCTGGGCGAGACGGTCGTGCGGACTGATCCAGACCGATGCCGACAGCATGCCGAACCCCAGCCAGGCGAGCCGCTTGCGCAGCTGCTCGCGGAGCGCGCGGTCGGTCTCCGGCACCGAGTAGATGACCATGTGCCACTGGCCGCTCCAGGGGCCGCCGGCGCGGGCGAAGATCCGCTCCCTGCCCTCGTCGAGCAACTGCCAGGAGGCGTCCGTGAGGGCGTAGACGGTCTCCCGGCCCTCGCGACTGGTGTCCAGCCAGCCCTCCTTGCGCATGCGCGCGGCCACCACCCGCACTGTCGACTCGGGGACGTCGAAGCAGTCCATCAGGGCGACCAGGCCGCGCAGCCGGACCGCCCCACCCCGGTAGCGCAGATAGTCGCCGAACAGGTCGAAGACCAGGGAGCGCGGCTTGAGCGCCTTGCCGATGCCGTTCGGTGATGTCGAGGATGCGTCGTTAATCGTGTCATTCACTCGACGATCGTGTCACATCCGCCCTTCGACGCGGTGGAACGCAGATGGGTCCGCAGCCACTGCTCGGTGCTGCTGACGTGCAGCAGCGCGGCAGCCTGGCTGAGCGCGGCGTCGCGACTGGCCAGAGCCGTGAAGATCGCCTCGTGCTCCGCGAGGGTTCGCCCCGCCGCCTGGGCGTCGACCAGACCGCGCCAGATGCGGGCGCGGAGGGTGCGGCCCGAGACGCCTTCGAGGAGGGTGACCAGTGATTCGTTGCCCGTGGCGGCGACGACGGCGCGGTGGAACGCCGCGTCGTGCGCGTTGAGTTGCTCGACGTCGTCGCGTGCCTCCCGCATGGCGTCCAGGTGCCGCTTCACCTCGGCCAGGCCCTCGTCGGAGATCCGGGTGGCGGCCAGGCCGGTGGCGACGGGTTCGAGCAGCCGCCTGACTTCCATCAGGTCCAGCAGGGCGCCCGAGTCGCTCTGGAGCAGGTCCACCGCGCCGCCGATGCCCCCCAGCAGCAGACTCGGCTGCAGGCTGGTCACATAGGTGCCGTCGCCCCGTCTGACCTCCAGCACCCGGGCGACTGCCAGCGCCTTGACCGCCTCCCGTGCCAGGTTGCGCGACAGCCCCAACTCGGCGGCCAGGTCCGCTTCCGGGGGCAGCTTGGAGCCTGGGGGCAACGCGCCCGAGCGGATCAGCTCACGGATCCGTTCGATGGCCTTGTCGGTCAGCGACACAGGAGGCTCCTCTCCGGAAGACATGTGATGTCTCCCCTTGGATATATAGGGCAGTTAACCAATGAAACGGTCAGCTCTCCCCTGTTGTCAGGTTCATTCATCCCTGCACACCCGTTGACAGTGATACGTCAGATGCCTGACCTTCGTGCGTAACACCAGGCGCTCAAGCCCCGTGAGTACCGCGTCGCCGGAGGTATCCGCAGTGTCGCAATCGATCAGCAGGCGCAGATTACTGGCCGGTGCCACGGCCGTCGTGGCGGCCGCGGCCGCCACCGACGTGTCGGCCGCCGGCAGTGCCCTGGCGGCCCCGGGCACCTATACGCCCACGTGGGACTCGGTGAACCGGCACCCCGCGGCCCCCGAGTGGTTCCGGGACGCCAAGTTCGGCATCTACTTCCACTGGGGCGTGTTCAGCGTGCCGGCGTACGACAGCGAGTGGTACCCGCGGAACATGTACCTGGCCGACAGCAAGGCGAACAAGCACCATGTCGCCACGTACGGCAGCCCGTCCGCGTGGCCGTACCACAACTTCATCAACGGAGCCGACGACCTGGCGGGGAACCACAAGGAGTTCGCGCCGAAGCTCAAGTCGGCCGGCGGCAACTTCGATCCTGACGAGTGGGCACAGCTGTTCGTCGACGCCGGTGCGAAGTACGCCGGGCCGGTCGCCGAGCACCACGACGGCTACTCGATGTGGGACAGCCAGGTCAATGAGTGGAACTCCGTGGACAAGGGCCCGCGCCTGAACCTGCTGCGGCTGTTCACCGACGCCATCCGCGCGAAGAAACTGAAGCTGCTGGTGGCGATGCACCACGCGTACAACTTCACCGGCTTCTTCGAGTACGCGCCGACGCAGTCGGACCCGAGCCTCAAGAAGCTGTACGGGCAGCTGAGTTCGGAGCGGGAGAACCAGCTCTGGTACGACAAGCTCAAGGAGGTCGTCGACCGGGCCAGGCCGGACATCCTGTGGCAGGACTTCAATCTGACCGAGGTCGACGAGACGCAGCGGCTGAACTTCCTGGCGTACTACTACAACCAGGCCGACAAGTGGGGCAAGGAAGTCGTCGCCACCTACAAGGACGGGTTCAACAACCACGGCGAGGTCTTCGACTACGAGCGGGGCGGGCCGGCCGACCTCACCGCGCCCTACTGGCTGACCGACGACAGCATCTCGAACTCCAGCTGGTGCTACACCGAAGGCATCGGCTACTACACGCTCCCGCAGATGCTGCACTCGCTGATCGACCGCGTCAGCAAGAACGGCAACATGCTGCTCAACATCGCCCCGAAGGACGACGGCACCATCCCGCAGGGCCAGCGCGACCTCCTGCTTGGCATCGGCGACTACCTGAAGCGCTTCGGTGAGTCGGTCTACGGCACCCGGGCATGGACCGCGTACGGCGAGGGGCCGACGAAGATGGGCGGCGGCTCCTTCACCAAGCCCACGGCCGGCACCGCGCAGGACATACGGTTCACCCGCAACAAGGCGGGCACCGTCCTGTACGCGACGGTCCTGGGCTGGCCCGGCGGTTCGCTGACGCTCAAGACGCTCAGCTCCGACCGGATCGACCTGGACTCGTTGTCCTCGGTGAAACTGCTCGGCTCGACGGCCGGCGAGTACATCGACCTCCCCACGCCGGCCCAGGACGCGACCGGGCTGAAGGTGACTCTTCCGTCGACGGCGCCGTTCAGTGCTCCCGCGTACGTCCTGAAGCTCCGCTTCTCCGGCCGGATTCCCACGCTGCGACCCCTCGCCGGCGCTCTGGTCTTCAAGGACGTCGACTACTCCGGCGACAGCGCCGTGCTCGCCCTCGGCAGCCACACCGCCGAAGAGCTGACCCTCGCCGGAATGCCGCCGCGCACCCTGTCCTCGCTGAAGTTGGCTCCGGGGTACCGGATCATCGGCTACTCCGGCGACGACTTCACCGGTACCTCGTGGACCTTCACCGCCGACAAGACCGACCTGCGGGTCACCGGCGGCAACGACAAGATCACCTCGCTGAAGGTCATCCTCAACCCGTCGGCCTACTTCAGGATCACCAACGTCACCAACGGCCTGGCCCTGGACGGTGGCGGCGACGTCTCCGGCGGCTCCGACCTGAAGCAGCGGACCTGGGACGGTCACGCCGATCTGCAGTGGCACGCGGTCGACCTCGGCAACGGCTACTACAAGCTGGAGAACCGCACCAACGGCATGGTCGCCGACGGGTGGGGCGCCACCAGTGACGGCGCCACCGTCAGGCAACTGGAGTGGAACGGCCACACCAACCAGCAATGGCTGATCACCCACCGCGGCGACGGCAGGTACTCCCTCGCCAACCGCACCACGGGACTCGTGCTGGACGGCGGCGGCAACGTCACCTCCGGCGCCGTCGTCAAGCAGTGGGCCTGGGGCTCCAGCACCAACCTGCTGTGGACGTTCACCGCCGTCTGACCGGCACGCGTTCGGCCTGGCCCGGCGTGGGCGGAGGGAGGATCGGGCTCAGGCCACCGGCAGCGGCTCCGAGTCCGCGGCTTCGGCCGCGGCGCCGGCCGCCGCTGACGTACCGTGCCGGGCGAGGACACTGATGAGTTCGGCGACGCGCTCGGTGAAGGCGGGGTGTTCGGCGAGACCGTCGCCGAGCAGGCCGCCGTCGATGACGGCGGCCACGAAGTCCCGTACGGAGGTGCTGCGTTCGGCCGTCTCCCGAAGACGGCCGCGGGCCGGGTCCGCCATGGCGGCGGCGTGCGGGCCGGGTTCGAAACCGGAGGGGGGAGCCATGCAGCACAGGTACGCGGCGACGGTGAGGGCGAGATGGTGGGGCATCCGCCCGCCGCGCAACTGCCCCAGTGCCGGGTCGGGGACGCGCTGGCGGAGCTTCACGGACCCGTCCGAGCCGACCTGCTGGGTGCGATGGCCCAGCGCGGAGTTGGCCCATCGGTCGAAGAGCTGTGCCACATAGGCGTCGAGGTCGATGTCGTCGGGGACGGTCAGGCTGGGCAGGTAGTCGCCGTGCAGCACGCGGTGTGCCGCCTCGGCGACGAAGGGCCGGCCGATCGCGTCCGGGATGGTCGCCCGGCCGTCCAGGGCGCCGAGGTAGGCGATGAGCGAGTGGGTGCCGTTCAGCAGACGCAGTTTGAGCAGTTCGTACGGCTCGACGTCGTCGGTGAACAGTGCCCCGCCGTGCTCCCAGCCGGGCCGTCCCGCGGCGAACCGGTCCTGCAGGACCCACATGGTGAACGGCTCGGCGGCGACGGGGACTTCGTCGCGTACGCGGAGGTGGTCGGCGACGGTGGTGCGGTAGGCGTCGGTGGTGGCCGGGACGATCCGGTCGACCATGGTGTTCGGGAACGCCACGCCCTCGTCGAGCCAGTCGACCAGCTCGTCGCGCTCGGCGCGCGGCAGGGCTTCGGTGAACTCCCGTACCAGGCGCGCGGTCTGGGTGCCGTTGCCCGCGAGGTTGTCGCAGCTGAGCACCGTCACCGGCGTCGCGTGATCCCGAAGGCGCCGCTGCAGACCCCGTACGACCTGGCCGATCGTGGTCCGCGGTGGTGCGTTGCCGCGCAGATCGGCCCGTACGCCGTCGTGGTCGAGATCGAGGTGTCCGGTGCGCGGCGAGAAGGTGTAGCCGTGCTCGGTGACGGTGAGGGAGACGATCCGGGTGCCCGGGGCCGCGATGGCGTCGACGACGGCGTCAGGGTGGTGCGCCGCGACGAGTGCGCCGGTGTGCACGGCGGGTACGGCGACCCGTGCGCCGTCGGGCGAGATCTCCACCACGGAGTAGCGGTGGTCCTGCGCCCGCAGGGCGTCGGCCACGGCGGTGGAGCGGCTCGCCACGCCGAGGATGCCCCAGGGGCCGTCGGCGTGGTCCAGTGCGGCCGCGGTGTAGACGGCCTGGTGGGCGCGGTGGAAGTTGCCGAGCCCGAGGTGCACGATGCCGGTCTCGGTGACGGTGCGCCGGTGCAGCGGCGAACGCTGGGGAACGGTACGGGAGTTGAGGCGGGGGAGCGACGACAGGCGTGGCTGGTCTGTCTGCGGGAGGCCCGTCACGCGTGCTCCGTCCTGACGGATCCGGTGTGGCCGGCGCCGCCGGTGCGGCCGGTGACCGGGCCGGTGGATCCGCGGACCACGAGCTGGGTGGGCAGACGCAGGGTGCGCGGCTCCCGGCGCTCGCCGGCGATGGACTGTGCCAGCAAGTCCAGGCTGAGCGAGCCGGCCCTGTGCATCGGCACCACGATGCTGGTCAGGGAGGGTTGAGCGGTCTCGGCGAGCGGCATGTCGTCGATGCCCACGACGCTCAGGTCGTCCGGGACCCGGACCCCGAGCTGACGCGCTCCGGCGATCACGCCAAGGGCGACGAGGTCGTTGTGCGCGATGACCGCGGACGCACCGGAGGCGATCACACCGGCCGCGGCCGCCGTACCGCCGGCCACCGTCTCGGACTGCCGGCCCAGCACCTCCAGTTCCAGGCCCGCCTCTTCGGCCAGTGCCCGGACCAGGTCGACGCGGTGACCGTTGGACCAGGAGTGCTGCGAGCCCTGGACGTACGCGATGTGGCGGTGCCCCAGCGCGGACAGGTACTCGATGGTCTGCCGCAGACCGTCGGTCGCGTCGGCGAGGACACAGTCGGCGGCCGTGGTCTCGCGGTGGACGAGAACGACGGGGGTGTCACCGCACAGGGCGAGCACGTCCTCGGCGTCGAGCCGGGGCGAACACACGACGAGACCGGCCGACCTGCCGCTGAGCTGTGTGATCACCTCCCGCTCGTGGTCCGGGTCGAAGTCGGTGTCGGCGAGCACGATCGTCTGCCGGCGGTGCCAGCCCCGGGCCTGGGCGGCCTTGACGAAGGTGCCGAAGACAGGGTTGGCGATGTCGGGGACGATCACGGCCACGGTGGCGATGTCCGACGGCGCCGTCCAGGCCGGGCGGGGCGGCGTCGGTTCGTACCCCAGCTGCTGCGCGGCTTCGACAACCTTGTGCAAGGTTTCCGGCCCCAGTCGCTGAGGCTCGCTGAACGCCCGGGAAGCCGTGGAGAGCGCGACGTTCGCGCGCTTCGCGACATCGGTCAAGGTGGGGGTCACGGCTGCCACTCCGTTTCTGCGACTTCTCCGACTGCCGACTGCCGACTTCCACGACTTCTTCGACGACGAGGCCTGATCGTATGGCCTTATGTTCGGCAAGCTTGCGCAAGGTTGTCAACTCTTGCGGCAAGAGAAAATCGTCAACGCTGCGAGTCCCTCGAGAGCGGTGTCTGATGGAGTCGAACCGACACAGGCGATCGAACCGCCGTAGCCGCTGCCTCTGACACGGAGTCGACATGACCACACCGCGGGACCTGTTGATCACCACCATGGAGGTCGCATCGGACCGTCCCGTCGAGCAGGGCGACCTCTCACTGGTCCTCGCGGGAGCCGAACTCTGCGACCTCATCAGGGCCGAGGCCCTCGCCGTGGACGGCGACCGCATCGTGCCCGGCCTGCCACCGCCCATGGGCGACCGGCTGTTGGACTCGGCAGCGTCGTCCCTCATCCGGGAGGCGCCGTACGAGTCCGTCGAGGACTGGCTGTGGCGCCGGGGCAGGGGCTTGCACGCGACCTATCTCGCCGACCTGGAGGCGGAAGGACAGGTCACCAGGCAACGCGGCCGCTGGCTCCCTCTCCGGACCGGCCGAACGGCACTGGCCGACTCACCCGCCCGCCGCCACGCGGCCGAGCGCTGGTCCTCGGGCGACCCCGTCCTCGCCGGCCTCGCGGCCGCCGTGGGGGTCGGAGGTGAGCCGACGGAAGACCTCCCGGGTCTCGCCGACGACGCGGTGGTGACCGTACTGGCCGCCGTCAACGACGCGGTGATGGAGCTGGAAGCGGTACGGCAACGGCGAAGCATCGAGGATGCGGCCTTCGACAACATCTGGCGCGGGCAGTGATGCCACCGGGGGTGTCGAAGGTGGTGTCCGGGAGATCGTCTACCGCGACGGGGTGGTCTCCAGCAGTTCGCGGGCCATGCGCTGTGCGGGCGCCGCGGTTTCTGCCGCGACGCGTCGGAAGGTCTCCTGGGCGGGGCGGGCCGGCCAGGCGGGGGGAAGATGACGGGCGGGAAGTCTGGGGTCCGTACGGATGGTCCAGAGCCATTCGCTGACCAGCCGCAGCAGGGTTCCGATCGGGTCGTCTCCGGTCGCCGCGCCCTGGTGGGCGGTCCAGCGCTTGTCGAAGGTGACGTAACGGGCGGCGATGCTCTCCAGGTCCCAGGTGTCGCGGATCATCAGCTCGATGTCGGTGGCCTCGTCCGCCTGGGCATGGAAGATCTTGACGTGGGCGGTGAGTCCGAGTTCCGAGACGATGCCGGCGGCGTCGACGTTCCCGGGTGCGATCCACAGGCCGCTGTAGAGGGCGCCGAAGCCGGACCAGGTGAGCCGGGAGCGCAGGTCGTGGCGCTGGCGTTTCCAGGAGTCGGGGAGGGAGAAGCCGAGCAGCGTCCAGGCGCCGTCCCAGTCGTCGTTGACGGCGCCCTGCTTCCAGATGCGGGTGCGGCCGTCCTGCAGGACACGCGTCGCCTGCGGGGTCAGACCGAAGTACATCCTGCGGCCCTCGCGCTGGCGCCGCAGCAGGCCCCGGTTGACCATGCGGGTCAGCGTGGAGCGTACGGCCTGTTCACCGACCCCGACGCGGCCGAGGGCGTCGATGATGCTGCCCGAGTAGACGCACAAGTCCCCCTCTTCCAGGACGTGGTTGCCGAAGAAGGCGAGCATGAGCGACTGCGGGCGTTGCTGCGGGCCGTCCGAGGTGTCCAGGGTGTCCGGGGTGTCCAGCATGTCGTCGTCTTCCACGGTGGCAAGCGTACGGCTGTGCCGCCCGCCGGCAACGCGGCGGGCGGCCCTACGGCGTCACTGGCCGTCGGCGGGATGCGCCAGGTCGTACGGCCGCAGGTACGGGGTGGGGCGGTACGTGACGTAGCGGGCGGGGGTCGAGGAATCGGCCGCCGCGGCACGGGAGTTGAGGGACTCCGGGTCGGTGCCGTGCCACCTGCCGGTGGTGAGGCGGTCCTCCAGGGTGTGCAGGGCGGCGAGTTGCTCGGCGGGGCTGAACGTGCAGTGGCCGGCGTTGTCGACGTATGCCTGACGGAGGAGAGGCGTCGAACCGGCGGCGGTGACGGCCCGGCGCAGGGCGCTCTCGGTCTGGACGGGGACGAGGGCGTCGCCGATGGTGTGGACGGAGAGCTGCGGTTTGGTCAGTTTGCCGGTGAAGGAGCTGGTACGGCTCATCCAGTCGACGGCGTCCGGGTCGGCGCCGATGCGTGGAGCGCGGTTCAGGGTGGCGAGGTCGGCGCGCAGGGAGAGGCCTGCCTTCTTGTACAGCTCGGTGACCTCCTTGCGTACGGAGGACTGGCCGAGCAGCGCCGCGTAGTCGACGCCGGTGTTCCAGGCCATGTTGCCGCCCGCGCGGACCTCGGCCTCCTGCCGCCGGTTGAAGGCGGCGATCTTCAGCAGGCCCTTGACGGCGTCGTACTGGTTGGCCTGCTGTGCGTCCCAGTCGTCCGCGGCGGGCCGGGTCTGCGTCGGCTGGTTCCAGACCGGGATGTTGTGCAGGGCGGCGGCCAGGGCGATCCGGGCCCGCCCGGCGGCCGACGACTGTGCCGAGTCGACCTCGGCTGTCAGAGCGTTCGCCGCGCTGGTGGCGGCCGCCTGGTCCGGCAGTCCGGTCAGGGGGATGCCGGAGTCGGGCGCCAGGAGCGTCTTGAGGGCGAAGACGGGGTCGAGGGTGTTGTTCCAGTTGGCGATGCCGCCGTGGACGAGCCCGCAGGTGGAGAGCGAGCCGTCGATCCGCTCCGGGTGCCGTTCGGCGATGGCGGTGGTGACCAGCCCGCCGTACGACCTGCCCCAGGCGATGGTGCGACGGGCGGTCCCGAATCGGTCGGTGAACACATCGAGGGTGGCGAGCTGGTCGGGTACGGCGTCCGTCACCGCCCAGCCCGTGGTGGCGTAGGAGGAGCCGATGAGCGCGTAGCCCTTCTCGAGCAGGAGAGCCTTGGTGGCGTCGTCCGGGGCGTCCTGCGCGGGGTTGGGCGAACCGGCCTGGTTGTAGCCGTGGCTGAAGAGCAGGACGGTGCCGTTCCAGGCCGCGGGCATGTCCATCATGTACGTCGCGCCCGACGGCAGTTGGCCCTCGATATGGCCCGTGGTGGCGGTGGCGGTGGCCGCCGCGGCCGAGGTGGGCAGAGTGGTGACGGCGAGCAGGAGAGCGGCCGCGCAGGCGGTGCGACGTGCGGTGCGGGAGTGGGGGTGGGTGCGGGGCGTCGTGCGGGGCGTCATGCGGAGATCTCTTCCGTGTGGGGGGTGGTGGGGCGTTCGGTGGCTTCGGTGAGGGAGTCGCGGTGGGTCTCGCGTACGAACCAGACGGTCAGTGCGGTGATGAGGGAGCCCCCGCACACCAGCAGGGCGACGGGGGTGCCGCTTCCGCTTCCGGCCACCAGGCTTCCGGCGATCATCGGGGAGAAGCCGGCGCCGACGAGGGTGGCGCCCTGGTAGCCGAGGGAGGCGCCGGTGTAGCGGACGCGGGTGCCGAACATCTCGGTGAGCAGGGCGCCCAGCGGGCCGTACATCGTGGACTGGGCGACGCCGTGGCCCAGGACGACGGCGAGGATGAGCAGTCCGGGCGACTTCGCATCGACCAGCGCCAGGACGGGGAAGGCGAGGGCGGCGGAGGTGAGGGCTCCGGCGAGGACGACCGGGCGGCGGCCGATGCGGTCGGACAGCGCGGAGGCGCAGGGCAGCACGACGAGGGCGACGCAGGCGGAGACGGTGAGGGCACTGAGCACCTGGGGGCGGGCGTAGCCGATGCCGGTGGCGTACGCGATCATGTAGCTGGTCAGCAGTGACTGGGCGGTGAAGGCGCCGATGCCGACACAGCAGGCCAGCAGCACCGGGCGCGGGCGGCGCAGTACCTCCACGACGGGCAGCCGGGCCTCGGTGCGCTCCTTCTTCATCTCGGCGAACAGCGGGCTCTCTGCCACCTTCAGGCGTACGAAGAGTCCGACGCCCAAGAGGACGACGCTGAGCAGGAAGGGCACGCGCCAGCCCCAGGCGGCGAACTGGTCTTTGGGCAGGGTGACGACGAAGGTGACGACGGCGGAGGAGAGCAGGGAGCCCAGGGGGGCTCCCATCTGCGTGAAGCTGGACCACAGTCCGCGTCGTCGTTCCCCGGCGTGTTCGACGACCATCAGGGTGGCGCCGCCCCATTCGCCGCCGATGGCGATGCCCTGGACGACGCGCAGGGTGATCAGCAGGACGGGTGCCCAGACGCCGATCGTGTCGTAGGTGGGCAGCAGGCCGATCAGGAAGCTGGCGCCGCCCATCAGGCCCATGGTGAGCAGCAGCATGGACTTGCGGCCGAGCCGGTCGCCGAAGTGGCCGAAGAGGATGCCGCCGAGGGGTCGGGCGAGGTAGCCGGCGGCGAAGGTGCCGAATGCGGCGATGGTGCCGACGGCGGGGTCGGCGCCGGGGAAGAACAGCTCGCCGAAGATGAGGGCGGCGACGGTTCCGTAGACGAGGAAGTCGTAGAACTCCACGGCGGTGCCGAGCAGTCCGGACAGTGCGACACGGCGCAGTTGCCGCATTTGTTCGGGAGTCGTGGACGGTGCTGCGACGGGGGACGGGGACATCGCGGGCTCCCTTGAGCGGGGGAGGGACACCGCGAACTTAGGCGCCAACATGACCATCGTCAATAAAGTGCACAACATTGTGGCTGATCTTCGCCCCCCCGAGGCGGATCGGTTCACGGAGGCGGAGGCGGAGGCGCGCGAGCGCGGACCGTACGCTGCGGCTACGACCGCCGCGCCCTACTTCGCCCGCGTCGGCAGGTTGTGGCGGGCCGAGGCGCGAAGCTCAGTGCGCGAAGACGGCGAACTTCGCGGCGATCGCCTCGCGGTCCGCTTCCTGTGCCAGCAGTTCATGGAGCAGGAGGCGTGCGTGGTACGGGCCGAGATCGCCGGACGGGATGAGCCCACGGCTGATCAGATCCTTCTCGGATCCCGGATAGCCGTACGTTCCGGTGAGGACAGGGCCGTTGTCGATGCGTGAGGAGAGGATGACGGGGACCCGTGCGGCGAGCCTTTCGAGGCTCTCGACGAGGCGTTGGGGAACGTGTCCGACACCGAATGCGGCGATGACGAGCCCGTCACATCGGCCGTCCCATGCCGCGAGCAGCTCGCCGTCGTCGCCGAGGCCGACCGTGTACAGGCCCACGCGCACGTCACGCCTTCGCTGCTGCGCCAAGGGACCGAATCGGTGGGGCAGCGCGGTAGTCAGCCGTACGCCGCCCTCGGCGATCCGGCCGATGGGCCCGGCGCCGGGTGACGTGAAGGCGGCGGGGCTGGTGGTGTGGGACTTACGGACATGGCGTGCCGCGTGGATCTCGTCGTTCAGGACGGCCAGCACACCGGCGCCGCGCAGTTGCGGGTCGGCTGCGGCGAGGACGGCCGCGTACAGGTTGGCGGGTCCGTCAGGGCCGGCCATGGTGGGGTTGCGCATAGCGCCGGTGACGATGATCGGCTGCTCGTGGCCATGGTGCAGGTCGAGGACGAACGCCGTCTCCTCGATCGTGTCGGTACCCTGCGTGATCACGATTCCGTCGACGTCGCCGCCGGCGAGGGTCCGGTCGACCGCCGCGCCGAGCTCCGCGAGGTCGTCGAAGGTGAGCGAGGCACCGGGCACACGGCGGAAGTCGTGCACGCGCAGCTCGATACCGTGGCCTTCCAGGTTGGGGACGGCGGCCAGGAGGTCATGGCCGGAGAGGGCCGGGACGACTCCGCCGGTCGCCGCATCGGTGGTCATGGCGATGGTGCCGCCGAGAGAGTAAACAGCCACCGTTCTCGCCGCGCGCATCCTCGCCCCAACTCTCAGCCTGAATGATTCTCGGCCCTCGGAGATCGCTCGGTGCAGGCTATCGGGTGGCCGACGACGGTGCAGGGCGGCACAGCACCGTGGCCGCCGCCTCCCGTGGCAGGCGCGTCGCCTCCGCGGTGCGGGGGACACCGATCGGTGGGCCGGCCGCCCCGGCGGCCGGCCCAAGTCGCGCGATCATGGCCGGAGGGCTGGAGGCGGCCGACGCGTGCGTGAGATCCACATCGCCCAGCTGCTTGCTCCAGTCACGCCAGCGTCTCGATCAAGGGCCCCCTTCGGGGCGCGACTGCGCGCTCAGCCGACGGCAGCGCCGAACCACTTGGGCAACTGGCTGAGCAGATCCTGCTGATCTTCACCGGCCCACGCCACGTGGCCGTCCGGCCGCAGCAGCACCGCGGGCACGTCCAGTTCCTCGCTGACGTCGACGATGTGGTCGACCCGATCCGCCCAGCCCTCCACCGAGAGCCGGCCGGTCTGGTCGAGCAGCAGCCCGCGGCCGCCGTGCATCAGCTCGTAGAGGCGACCCCGCTTCAGCTCCACGTCCCGCATTCGCCTGCCGAGCAGTTCGTGGCCCTCACCGAAGTCGTAGCGGATGTCGACCGCGGTGATGATCCCGGTCACGTACCGGTTCACCTCCTCGAAGTCCATCAGTTTCGAGAACAGCTCCCGCAGCGCGGTCGCACCCCGATCGGTGCCCAGCAGCGTGATCCCCGCGCGGCTGTTGTCCAGCACGCGGGCGCCCACCGGGTGCCGTTCGGCGTGGTAGCTGTCCAACAGCCCCTCCGGCGCCCACCCGTTGACTGCGGCGGCCAGCTTCCACCCAAGATTGAACGCGTCCTGCACACCGAGGTTGAGCCCCTGCCCGCCGGCCGGCGGGTGGATGTGCGCCGCGTCGCCTGCCAGGAGCACTCGGCCGACCCGGTAGCGCTCGGCCTGCCGGGTGGCGTCGCCGAACCGGGACAGCCAGCGTGGCGAGTGCACGCCGAAGTCGGTGCCCGCGGTCGCCCGCAGCTGCTTCTTGAACTCCTCGAGGGTCGGCGCGGTCGCACGATCCTCGGCCACGCCGTCGGCGGGCACTACAACGCGGCACACCCCGTCCTCGTTGGGTGGGGCGACGCCGAACCGCAGTTGGGTCTTGCGGACCTCCTCGACGACGGAGGCGACGGTCGCGGGATCCTCGGTCACCTCCATTTCACCCAGCAGCGTCTCGACCGTGGCGGGCTGGCCGGGGAAACCGACGCCGAGCAGCTTGCGCACGGCACTGCGGCCGCCGTCGCACCCGACGAGGTAGCGCGAGCGCAGGTGCGTGCCGTCCGCCAGCTCGACGGTCACCCCGTCCTCGTCCTGGCTCAGCCCGACCACTTCGCAGCCGCGCCGGATCTCGGTGCCGAGTTCGAGGGCACGCTCGTTGAGCAGCCGCTCGGTGGCCGGCTGCGGGGTGGCGACGCCGTACGGGTGCGCCGTGTCCAACCGGTCCGGCCACGGCTTGACGATGCCACCGAAGAGACCGCCGACCTGGAACTTCTCACTGACCGCGAGGAACCGGTCCAGCAGGCCGCGCTGATCCATCATCTCGACGCTGCGCGCGTGCAGGCCTTGCCCGCGGGACTCCCCGGTCGGCTCGGTCAACTTCTCCAGCACGACCACGTGCACTCCGGCCAGCCGCAACTCGCCGGCCAGCATCAACCCGGTCGGTCCACCGCCGGCAACGATCACGTCGATCATCGCAACCCCCATTTCGCAGATTCTGGCTTCGGCCGAAGATTCTGCGGCACGACGGGGGTCTTGCCGCAAGGCCCCCGGTGCGCTATACGTTGAGAGTGGCAAGGAGTGGGTAGCCCTCCTTGCCTTTGCCTTTGCCTTTGCCTTCGTCCTTTTGCTGTCCGCTGTCCTTCCGCTGCCCGCCGTGGGCGGGACGACCTCCTCGCGAAGCGGCGGCGAATCAGGCCGCCCAGGCACCCCGGCGATCGGCTCCTGTGTGCTGTCGGCAAGAGGCGCCGCAGGGATGGACGGCTGCCTGCAGTTCCGGGCCGGAGCCCTCCACCGCCCGGTGGCGGGCTTCTTGGGCCGAGGCGGGGGAGTAGGTCTGCCAGTACCGGGCCTGGCGGTTGAGTTGGCTGATCAGTGGCATGGGATCGGTCGCGGCGGGGACGGGGACGCCCAGGCGGTCACTCATCTCGTCTCCGAAGGCCTGCCGGAGCACGCTGTGGATGAGGTAGCGCAGCTGTTCCTCGGACAGGACGGCGCCCGGTGCGCCGGCCATCGCGTGGGCCTGTGCGTCCATCATGGCGGCGGTCAGCGCGGCTGAGTTGTCGTCGGGTGCGGCCGTCATGGGCTCCAGCAGTTCCTGCAGGCGGCGGGCGCCGGTGTGGTCGGCCACGTCGTTGTGAAGGCTCTCGTCGAGTCCCAGCAAGTGGGCGACGTACGACCAGTACTGGTAGAGGGAGCGCTCCTCTTCGCGGCTGATGTCGATGCCGACGGCCGCCAGGGCCCGGAAGGCGGTGAGGGTGAAGCCGAGCCAGGTGCGGGTCATGTCGAGCCGGCCGATCGGCAGGCCCTGGACACCCATGTCCCAGTCCTTGAGGGCCGTGGCCCGCATACGGGCATGCTGCAGCCGGACCTCGACGGTGGCCACGTACCCCGGACCTCCGCGCAGCAGCCCTCCCGGTCGTATGGTCTGGCGCACCCACACCCCGGTCTCCACGAGCCGGCGCGTGGCCGTGGCCGTCGACGTGCCGGTTCGGGCCAGCAGCCGTGCGACGGCCGGGGACGCGTAGATGTGGGCGAGCGCGCTGGTGATCGAGCAGAGCCCGAACCACATGGGGGGCACGGACAGGCTCACGACATCGCCTCGATGGAGCATCAGGGGGTCGACCCGGGAAGGCGTGGTCTCCAGTTGCTTCAGCAGCGCGGCGATGGCCGCTGGGGGCTGTTCGTCCAGACTTGCCAGGCCGTGCCTGACGCCCGCGTCGAGGGCACGCCGTGCCTGTGTGCCGTAGAGGTCCAGCTCGGCGACGACGGCATCGGCGAGCGGATCCCCGGCGGTGAGCATGGTCACCATGTGGTCGGCCTTCGCGCCGTGCCGATCGCGCGCCGCTTCCAGGTGGGCCACGCGCTGGGGGGCTTTGCGGGGCGGGTGGTGTGCGGTCATGGCTCTCACTTCCGAGAGGTCAGCCCTGCGAAGCGCAGCTTGTGATGCTGCTCTCTTCGCGCCTGATGTTGCTCTGACACCCGTCAGATTAGCTGTAATCTGACGGGTGTCAAGTAAACTGTGGGGTGAGACCCCAGAGGCCCGGGGCGATCAGCGAGGGAGACAAGAGTGGGAGCAAGAGCCGAATCCGCTCGACGGCCGGGGCGCCCCGGCGCGCACACTCCCGCGGTGCCCGAGGAGGCGAGCATCCTGCTGCGAGGGCTGGAGGCCTTCGCGGAGCTGGGCTACGACCATGCCTCCGCGCGTGAGCTGGCCCGCCGTCTGGGCGTCAGCCACAACTTCATCAACGACCGTTACGGATCCAAGGCGGCTTTCTGGCGTGCGGTGATGGACTCCGCGCTGGGCGCGCAGCTCGCGCGTCTGCCGCAGGTGGATCCCGCGGTCGACGATGACGGCAAGAACGGCAATAACGGCAATAACGGTGATGACGACGATGTGGAGCGGCTGCGGCACATCATCACCGGCTTCTACCGGACCGCGGTGGACACGCCCCTGATCGGACGGGTTTTCGTCGACGAATTCTCCCGGGACACCGAGCGGTTGGACTATCTGTACGAGCGCTACATCGCTCCGACTCTCCAGACCCTGGTGCCCAGCATCGAGCGGCTCGTCGCTTCCGGACGTATGGCGCCCATCCCGATGGACGTGCTGTTCTTCGCCGTCATCCCTCCCGTCTCGGGAATGGTGGAGGGGCCTCTGGCGCGGCGTCTGGGCAGGCCCGAGGCCGCCTCACCGGAACAACTCACGGCCACCGCGGAATCGTTGGCGACGCTCGTGGTCAACGGGTTGCTCGCGACCGGTTCCGGCAGTCGCTCCTGAGCCCGACCGCGGTGTCGGGTCAGCGGGGGACGGCGAAGGTGGCGGCGCGGGGCACGAACTTCGTGTCTCCGTCCTTCGCTGTCGCGAGCGCCGAGACATACCAGGTGCCCTCGGCCAGGTCGGCCGTCTCCGCCTTCGTGACCTTCGCGGTGTAGGTGCAGCGGGACGTCTCGTCCGAGGTGCTCCGGCACGTGGCGCTGTCCACGGACCGAAGCTCCGCCTCGGTCGGGTCGAGCTTCGAACTCGCGGGCCACGCCAGGACCTTGAGGCCCCGGATGCCGGAGTCGTCACTCACGTCCGCGGTGAAAGTGATCGAGCCGGCCCTGCCGTCGGACGGAGCGACGTAGCGGGCCGAGCTGTTCTCCACGGTCAGCTCCGTGGCGGCCGAGGCCACGGCGAGACCGCCGGCGGCCACCCCGCCGATGACGGCAAAACCGATGAGCGACGACACGAGAATGCGCTTGGACATGGGAGATCCCCCTGAATTCGTCACGGAGCAGGCGTTGTTCACCTGCGGAAAGGAACGGAAAGCGATGTACGGAAAAGCCGTGCCGGGAAATGCGTTGAAGAACCGGTGGTCGATCGCTTTCTCGATGTGATCGAGCTTATGGCGCGGGGCATCGCACGGTCCTCGGGCTGCGGGACGATTGCCGCGTCGAACCAGAGGTAGAGAAGGGGTCCGGGCCGTCCACCGTCCGTCCATCATCCGTGCGCCGCCGCATCTGCAACCCAGGTAAGAGAAGGGATTCCGCCTCCAGCCGGAGCCGGGCCGCTCACCTGCGGCCATAGCCTTGATCCGACATGAACCGAACCGACGACCGGCTCGTCCCGGTCCTGCTGATCTGCGCCCAGGCCGTGGTGTGGCCCGGGGCGATGCTGGTGCGTGGGGCCGTGCCGCCCGCGTCCGCCCTTCTCGTGGCAGCCCTGGTCGCCGGACTGGTGACCGCCGCACTCGCCGTCCGCCGCGCCCGCCCGGTGGTCACCCTCGTCCTGGTCGGCGCCGCCTGTGCGCTGGGGGCCGGGCCGCTGCCCACCGGGGCAGTCGCGGTACTCGGGACCGCGGGCGTCGCGCTGGCCCTGTTCACTGTGGCGACCGAACGTGACACCTTCACCGCCGTGTTGTGCGTGGTGGCGCTCGCCGCCTGGCAGTTCCTGCAGGGCCTCAGCCTGCACGGGCTCAGCGACCGGAACGGACTCGACCTCGCCGTGACCGCCGTGCTGTACGCCGCCGCGTGCGGCGCCGGCCTGCTGGTGCGGCGGACCCGTCGCGCGCGGCGAGCGGCCGAAGAACTGCTGAAGCGGGCCGAGGCTGAGCGCCACCGGCTCCCGGCGGTCGAACGACGCCGTATGGAACGGGAGTTGCACGACGTCAGCGCCCACCATCTGACGGCCGTGGTGGTCACGGCGGGGGCCGCGCTCGGGCTGCGCGAGCGTCGTCCCGAACTGGCCGGCGAGGCACTGGAGTTCGCCGTCGAAACCGGCCGCGAGGTCACCCGGGCGCTCGGCGCGGTGCGGGCGCCGGCGCCCTCGCGGGAGGAACTACCGTCGCCGGAGGAGCGGTTGCTCGACCTCGTTGCCGGGTTCCGCCGCCTTGACCAGCCGGTGGACTGCGAGATCGACCCACTGCCGGACGGCGCCGTCGCCGACGCGGCGTACGGCATCGTGCGTGAGGCACTGACCAACGTGGCACGGCACGCCCCTGGTGCGCATACGAGGGTGCGGTGCCGGTACGGCGACACCCGCACGGATGTCGTGGTCACGAGCGCGGCACCGCCGGCCGGTTCGGCGGCGCACGGCGCGGGCCTCGGCGGGGGACGCGGCCAGGGCTTCCTGCGGTCCCGTGCACGGGAGGCGGGCGGCACCCTGCACAGCGGCCCGACGGCGGACGGCGGTTGGGAGGTGCGGGCGGTCCTGCCCGGCCGGACCGCCGCCCCGGTGGAGCGGTCCGTTCCGCGGAGCTACCGCCTGGCGCAGGTGACGGCCGCTGTCGGCCTCGTCCTGCAGCCGCTGCTCCCGGCGCTGGTCATCCGGGCGGAGACCACGTCGAGCGGTTCGCAGGTGTCCGCGGGGGTGCTCTTCGCGCTGCTGGCCGCGGCACAGGCGGTCGCGCTGCTGTGGCTGCGCCGGGCGCCCCGCGCCGCTCATGGCGTCCTGCTCGGTCTGGCCCTGCTCTGGCCGGTGGCGATGGCCACGGGCGAGTACACCGGTCCGGTCGTCCTCCCGCCCGCGCTGAGCATGCTCGCCACCTGTGCGGCGCTCGCCGCGGACGCGGCTCGTACGGCTGCGGACCCGGCCCGTACTGCCGTAGACCTGGCCCGTACTGCCGTAGACCTGGCCCGTACGGCCGCGGACTCGGCCCGTACGGCCGCCAGTTGGTCCCGTCCCGAAGGCCGCCCGCGCAGGCCCTGGCCGGCACTCCCGGCCGCGGCCGTGGCGGTGCACGCGGCAGCCGCGATCGCCGCCGTCCTGGACCGGGGCGCGACGGTCCCCGTCTGGGCGGTCGCCGCGTGCGCGACGGCCGGGGCGTCCCTGGCG
>NZ_VBZC01000069.1:47852-48564 GCF_005786655.1 Streptomyces montanus | reverse complement strand
GGGCCGGCGGGCGCGGGGCAGCCGGACGGGCGGCCTGCGCCGGTGAGGGGGCGGCCGGCCTGGCGGGCGCGGCCTTGCGCGGGGCGGGCTTGCCGCCGCCGTTGCCCTGCTGCAGGGCGTCAGTCAGTTTGCGTACAACGGGCGCCTCGATCGTCGAGGACGCCGAACGGACAAATTCACCGAGTTCTTGGAGCTTGGCCATGACGACCTTGCTCTCAACCCCGAACTCCTTGGCGAGTTCGTATACCCGGACCTTAGCCACTTCGCTCCTTTTAGGTCCGGGTTGTGTCCGGACCGTCGCTACTTCATGGGCGTACTCATCGCGTACTCATCGAGTGCTCATCGCAATCTCGACCTACTTCCGACTCGCGAGGTACCAGGGCCGCACGGGGTTCCGTACGACACGTCTTACGGTGTTGCCTTCTCAGCAACGGTCTTCTCGACGGCTTGGCGCAACACCTTTGTGTCGAGCGGTCCCGGGGCGCGCAGCGCCCGTGGGAACGCCCGGCGGCGTACCGCCAGGTCGAGACAGACCAGGGCGGGGTGCACATACGCACCCCGGCCGGGCAGCGTACCGCGAAGATCGGGGACGCAAGCGCCCTCGATCGCCACGATCCGCAGCAGATCGATCTTGGCCGCTCGCTCCCGACACCCCACACACGTGCGTTCAGGGCATGCCCGGGCTTGCGTCCGGCCAGATACGCTCAAGTCT
>NZ_VBZC01000069.1:0-47842 GCF_005786655.1 Streptomyces montanus | reverse complement strand
ATAAAGCTGTCGTGATCTCAGCGCCTCGGGGGCGTGATCTATTCCCCCGGGCGCTCTCCCGGCCGTTCCCCCGCCTGTTCCACGGTCTCCGTGTCCGGACGGATGTCGATCCGCCAGCCGGTCAGACGGGCGGCGAGCCGGGCGTTCTGCCCTTCCTTGCCGATCGCCAGGGACAGCTGGTAGTCCGGCACCGTCACCCGAGCGGAGCGGGCGGCGAGGTCGACGACCTCGACCTTGGAGACCCGGGCCGGGGAGAGCGCGTTGGCGACCATCTCGGCCGGGTCGTCGGACCAGTCGACGATGTCGATCTTCTCACCATTGAGCTCGCCCATGACATTGCGCACACGGCCGCCCATGGGGCCGATGCAGGCGCCCTTGGCGTTCAGGCCCGAACGGGTGGACCGGACGGCGATCTTCGTGCGGTGCCCCGCCTCACGGGCGATGGCGGCGATCTCGACGGACCCGTCGGCGATCTCCGGCACCTCGAGGGCGAAGAGCTTCTTCACCAGATTGGGGTGCGTCCGGGAGAGCGTCACGGAGGGCCCACGGACACCTTTCGCCACCCGAACGACGTACGACCTCAGCCGCATCCCGTGCTGGTACGTCTCACCGGGGACCTGCTCCTGCACCGGCAGGATCGCCTCCAGCTTGCCGATGTCCACGAGCACGTTCTTCGGGTCACGGCCCTGCTGGACGACACCGGTGACGATGTCGCCCTCGCGGCCCGCGTACTCGCCGAGCGTCGCGTCGTCCTCGGCGTCGCGCAGACGCTGCAGGATGACCTGCTTGGCGGTGGTGGCGGCGATGCGGCCGAAACCGGACGGGGTGTCGTCGAACTCCCGGGGTTCCTGACCCTCTTCGAGGTCCTCCGGGTCCTCCTTCGCCCACACGGTCACATGGCCGGTCTCCCGGTTGAGCTCCACGCGCGCGTGGCGGCGGCTTCCCTCAGTGCGGTGGTAGGCGATCAGGAGGGCCGACTCGATCGCCTCGACCAGCAGGTCGAAGGAGATCTCCTTCTCCCGCACCAAGCCCCGCAGGGCACTCATGTCGATGTCCACGGCTACGCCTCCTCCGCATTCTCTGCGTGCTGGTTCTTTCGGCCGAACTCGACCTGGACGCGCGCCTTGGCGATCTTCTCGAACGCGAGCCTCCTGGCGGTGGGCCTGCGCCCCTTCACACCGGGCACCTCGAGGTCCACGCCCTCGTCATCCACCTGCAGGATCCGGGCGATCAGTTCGCCCCCCTCGGTCAGCTGGAACCTCACCAGCCGGTCGGTGGCGCGTACGTAATGACGGTGTTCCTTGAGCTCGCGCTCCGCACCAGGGGTGCCCACTTCGAGGGTGTACTCGCCCGCGCCCATCGCGTCCGTCTCGTCGAGCTTCGCCGAGAGCGCGCGGCTCACATCGGCGATCCGGTCGAGGTCCGCTCCTTCGTCGGAGTCGACGACGACGCGTAGCACACGCTTGCGTCCGACCGAGTCCACTTCGATCTCCTCGAGATCGAGTCCCTGAGAGCTGACGAGCGGTTCCAGTAGTTCTCGCAGCCTCTCGCTCTGGGTGGTGCTCATCCGGGTGACTCCTCGGCCGCGTGTGCTGTTGTGGGAAGGTCGCGTGTCAGGTCAAAGGGTATCGGGTCCGGGAGGGTGTTGCCGTCCACGGGCATGTCACCGCGGGTACCTTGATCCAGGGCAGAGAGGTCCTGAGAGACTCCGGGTCGCTGTCCTTCCTTCCTTTCGTACGAGCTTGCCGAGGACGTCTGCCTTGCCGTTCACCCTGCCGCCGCGCCCCCTGTCCGGGCCGCGCCGAAGGAGTCTGCTCGCCGGAGCCGCCGCCGCGGGCGCCGTACTTCTCGCCGGTTGCTCCGATCCCGACTCCGGCCCCGAGAGCACCGAGGAGAGCCCTTCCGCCGCCGACCGGGCACGCGCGCGTGCGGCCCGCGACAGCGAGGGGCTCGCGGAGCGGTACGCGGCCGTGCTCGCCGTACATCCGACGCTGGCCGAGCGGTTGTCGCCGCTGCGGGCGGAGGTCGTACGGCATGCGAAGGCGTTCGGGGGCGGGAAACGGACGTCTGCCGCCGGAGCTTCGGCCTCGGCGTCCGCCGCGGCCGCTCCGCCGGCTTCGGCCGACCCGTCCGCCGCTCCGTCCGCGAGCGCGTCGGCCGGTGTGCCGCCCCAGGAGGAGGACGCCCTCGCGGAACTCGCCTCGGCGGAACGGAAGCTGGCGGACCGGCGTACGAAGGCTCTCGCGGAGGTACCGGGAGAGCTGGCGCGGCTGCTGGCCTCGGTGGCGGCGGCCGGTGCGGTGCACGCGTACTTGTTGACGGAGGGCGGGAAGTGAGCGGTTCCGGAAGTTCCGGGAGTTCCGGGAAGGCGAACGCGGACGCGAGGGCGGGGGCCAAGGCGAAGGCTTCTGCGGAGCTGAAGGCCGTGCAGGCCGCGCTCGGGGCCGAGCATGCCGCCGTGTACGGGTACGGGGTCGTCGGCGGGAAGGTGAGCGAGAAACTGCGGGCCGAGGCGCAGTCGGCGTACGACGCGCATCGGGCCCGGCGCGACGAACTCGCGCGGGCCGTACGGGATGTGGGCCAGGAGCCCGAGCCGGCGGCGGCCGCGTACGCGCTGCCGTTCCCGGTGCCGGACTCGGACGCGGCGGTCCGGCTCGCCGCCGAGCTGGAGGAGCGGGTGGCCGGGGTGTACTCGGATCTGGTCCGGGCCGCCGAGGGTGAGCGGCGGCGCGATGCCGCTCGGGCGCTGCGGGAGGCAGCGGTGCGGGCGGCGCGCTGGCGTGGCGGGAGCGTAGCCTTCCCTGGTCTCGCCGAGCGGGGCGCCGCCTCCGCGGTGTCGGCGACACCACAGGCGTAACTTCGTCACGCGGACTGGAAGGGAACGACTCGCGTATGGCTTTCGAACCGCCGCGGCGTCTCGTCAAGGCACTCGGCGAGACGGCACCGGGCGGTGACGACTGGCTGGAGAAGCTGCCCGAAGCGGCTCAGCAGGCCGTTGCGGTACGCGAGTTGACGGTGGAGCGGGTACAGGTGCCCGGCGGGCGCGGCAGCTTCGTGCTGCTGGTGCGGCTGCCGGACGGGACGCCCGCCGTACTCAAGCTCGCGCCGCCGCGGGCCCGGCCGGAGAGTGAGCGAGCAGCGCTCGCGCACTGGGACGGCCTGGGCGCGGTACGACTCCTGGAGCCGTACGGCTCCGCCGTCCCCTCCAGCGCCCACGGCACCCACGGCACCCACGGCACCGAGGGCGTGTTGCTTCTGGAGCGGCTGCATCCGGATGTGTCGGTGCGGTCGTTGCCCGAGGCGAAGTCGATGCTGGAGGCGGCGGGTGTGCTGCGGCGGCTGTGGGTCGAGCCGCCCGCGGGGCACGCTTTCGAGACCGTGGCGGAGCGGACCGGCCGGCAGGCCGACGCGATGCGGGCGAGTGCCGACGCGGAGGCCGTGCCGTTGGTCGACGCGGCGCTGGCGGCACGGGAGGCCCTGCTGGCGGCTCCGCCGGAGGAGCGGCTGTTGCACGGCACGTTTCGGCAGAGCAAGGTGCTCGCCGGTGAGCGCAGTCCGTGGCTGGCCGTGGGGCCGGATCCCGTGGTGGGTGAGTGTGCCTTCGACTTGGCCCGTCTGGTCCGCGACCGTGTCGAGGACCTGATCGCCTCTCCGTCCGGCGCCTCGATGACGCGCCGGCGCGTGAAGCGGCTCGCGGAGTCTCTGGACGTGGAGCAGGAGCGGGTGCGGGGGTGGACGCTTTTCCGGGCCGTCGAGTCGGGGGTGCGGGCGCGGCGTGTGGGGCGGGTCCAGGACGCGGAGTTGTTGCTGGAGCTTGCCGGGTGGCTGTGAGAGGGTTCCGCCCCCGCCGCCCCTACCCTCCCCCAAGCTCTCGGCTTCGCTCGAGCAGGGGGGACC
The DNA here is from genome assembly GCF_005786655.1 of Streptomyces montanus. Lineage (NCBI taxonomy): Bacteria > Bacillati > Actinomycetota > Actinomycetes > Kitasatosporales > Streptomycetaceae > Streptomyces > Streptomyces montanus. The sequence continues at coordinate 43,945 of NZ_VBZC01000069.1, read as the reverse complement.
CCCATCATCCCGTACCTGGGGGCTCCGCCCCCAGACCCCCGTATCGGCCTTGCGGCCTCGTCCTCAAACGCCGGACGGGCTGAAAATCAGCCCCTCCGGCGTTTGAGGAGCGGGGTCTGGGGCGGAGCCCCAGGGGACGGGAATGGGTAGGGGCGGCGGGGGCGAAAAAACCCTGGGCCAGTTACGCCGTCAGGCGGGCGATCGCCTCGTCGATCGTCAGTTCCTCGCGCTCGCCCGTGCGGCGGTCCTTCAGTTCCAGGACGCCCTCGGCGGAGCGGCGGCCGGCGACCAGGATCTGGGGGACGCCGATGAGTTCAGCGTCGGTGAACTTCACACCGGGCGAGACGCCGGCCCGGTCGTCCACCAGGACGCGAACGCCCGCCGCACCCAGCTTCTCGGAGACGTCCAGCGCCAGCTCGGTCTGCAGAGCCTTGCCCGCGGCGACCACGTGGACGTCCGCCGGCGCGACCTCCTTCGGCCAGCACAGGCCCTGCTCGTCCGCCGACTGCTCCGCGAGGGCGGCCACCGCGCGGGAGACGCCGACGCCGTACGAGCCCATGGTCACGCGGACCGGCTTGCCCTGCTGGCCGAGCACGTCGAGCTGGAAGGTGTCCGCGTACTTGCGGCCCAGCTGGAAGATGTGGCCGATCTCGATGGCGCGGTCCAGCTTGAGGCCGGTGCCGCAGGAGGGGCAGGGGTCGCCCTCCTGGACGACGACCACGTCGAGGTAGTCGTCGACCTGGAAGTCCCGGCCGCAGACCACGTTGCGCGCATGGGTGTCGGCCTTGTTCGCTCCCGTGATCCAGGCCGTGCCCGGTGCCACGCGCGGGTCGGCGATGTAGCGGACCTTCTCCAGGCCCTGCGGGCCCACGTAACCGCGTACGAGGTCCTCGCGGCCCTCGAAGTCCTCGGCCGTGACGAGTTCGACGACGGCCGGGGCGAGGTGCTCGCCGAGCTTGCCGAGGTCGACCTCGCGGTCACCGGGGACACCCACGGCGACGATCTCGCCGTCGACCTTGACCAGGAGGTTCTTGAGGGTGGCGGAGGCCGGTACGCCGAGGTGCTCGGCGAGGCTCTCGATGGTCGGCGTGTCCGGGGTGTCCAGGTCCTCGACCGGTCCGTGCTCGGCGCCCTCGACCGGCTTCAGCGCGAACGTCACCGCTTCCGTGTTCGCCGCGTAGTCACAGGCCGGACAGTCCACGAAGGTGTCCTCACCGGCGGCCGCCGGCGCGAGGAACTCCTCCGACGCCGAGCCGCCCATGGCGCCGGAGACGGCGGAGACGATGCGGTAGTCCAGACCCAGGCGCGTAAAGATCTTCTGGTAGGCCTCGCGGTGCAGCCGGTAGGACTCCGCCAGTCCCTCGTCCGTGGTGTCGAAGGAGTACGAGTCCTTCATCTGGAACTCGCGGCCGCGCAGCACGCCGGAGCGGGGGCGGGCCTCGTCCCGGTACTTCGTCTGGATCTGGTAGAGCATGACCGGGAGGTCCTTGTACGAGGCCACCTGGTCCTTCACGACGAGGGTGAAGATCTCCTCGTGCGTCGGGCCGAGCAGATACTCGCCGCCCTTGCGGTCCTTGAGGCGGAAGAGGAGATCGCCGTACTCCTCCCAGCGGGCCGACGCCTCGTAGGGCTCCTTGGGCAGCAGGGCGGGAAGCAGCACTTCCTGCGCGCCGATCGCGTCCATCTCCTCGCGGACCACGCGCGCGATGTTGTCGAGGACCTTCTTGCCGAGCGGCAGCCACGTCCAGATGCCCGCGGAGTTGCGGCGCACGTAGCCGGCGCGGACGAGCAGCTTGTGGCTGAGGGTCTCGGCGTCCGCCGGGTCGTCGCGCAGTGTCTTGACCATCAACCGGGACATGCGCTGGACCTGGGCCATGATTGTTAACTCCTGCTGCGTAAGGGTGATGGCTAGGAGGTTAGCCGGGCGTGCCATTCCTGCGGAAATCCGTTAGCGGCGGCGGAGGGGCAAGGGGGCTCCCATGACGGCGTACGGTTTGGGCGCGCTGGGGAACATGACCTGCCTGGCCAGGTCCTCGTAACCGAGTGAGCGGTACAGGCCGCGGGCCGGACTGTCCGTGTCGATGGCCGAGAGGATCGAGCGGGGCTCGTCGGCGCCGTCCGTGATCGTGGTGATCAGGGCGCGGCCGATGCCGTGGTTCTGGTAGTGCGGGTGGACGTGCAGCTCGGTGATCACGAAGGAGTCGTCGAGCCAGGCCTCGTGGCCCTGGCTGCGCAGATAGGGCTCGACGACGGTGGACCACCAGTGCGAGCGGTCGTTGGGCATGCCGTAGACGAAGCCGACGAGCCGGCCGCTCGGTGTCGTGGCGCCGAGTGCGCGGGCGCCCGGGGAGGTGAGATGCCGCAGCACGATCTGCCGCCGTACGGCGATCTCGTCCGCTCCGAGTCCGAAGGCCACGGCCTGCACGGCGAGTGCCTCGTCGACCCGCGCGGCCAGGTCCAGCGGGCCGATGACGACATCGTCGGGCGTACCAGGGCCCTGACCGGGGAAGCGCAGCATGCGGGGAGACTACAGGCCCTGTTAGGGCGTCAGAACAGAACGCTCATGAAGGCCCCGACCTCCTGGAAGCCGACCCTGTGATAGGTCGCCCGGGCGGCCGTGTTGAAGTCGTTGACGTACAGGCTGGCGATCGGTGCGACGTCCGCGAGGGCGTACCGCAGAACGGCCGCCATGCCGGGGACCGCGAGGCCCTGGCCCCGGTATTCGGGCGCGACCCAGACGCCCTGGATCTGGCAGGCCTGCGGGGTCGCGGCGCCGATCTCCGCCTTGAAGACGACCTGGCCGTCCGGGCCGAGGCGGGCGAAAGAGCGCCCGGAGCCGACGAGTTCGGCGACCCGGGCCTGGTAGAGCAGCCCACCGTCACCGGCGAGCGGCGAGACGCCGACCTCCTCGGTGAACATCGCCACGCAGGCGGGCATGATCGTCTCCAGCTCGTCCTTGCGGATGCGGCGGACGTAGGGATCCGGGGCGATGTCGGCGGGCAGCCCGTCGGTGACCATCAGCGGCTGGTGGGCCCGGATCTCGCGGGCGGGGCCCCAGTTCGGTTCGAGCAGCCGCCACAGCTGGGCGGTGGCCTCGGCGGGGCCGACTATGGAGGAGCAGCGACGGCCGGCTCTTCTCGCCCGGTCCGCGAAGGCGCGTACCGCGCGGGGGGTGGCGCAGATCGGGACGAGGTTGGCGCCCGCATAGCAGAGGGACGTCAGCATGCCCTCTTCGTACCAGCCCCACATCTCGCCGCCGAGCCGCCACGGATCGAGGCCCGCGACGTGGATCCGGGACGTCACGAATGCGTTGGCGACCGGCTCACGGTCGAGGACGGCGAGCGCGGCGTCCAGGTCACTCGGTTCGAGGACCCTGGTGGTCGTCTGGGTCAACACGTACGGGGGCCTCACCCTGGGGTCTGCTGATCTCCGCACTGTACCTGTCGAAAATAGGCGACGCCCGCCCCTTGGGTTGGGCCTCCTACTGGGGACTCCGCCCAAGACCCCCGCTGAGCTGAAAATCAGCCCAGGGGGAGGGTAGGGGCGGCGGGGGCGAAGAAACCCCCGCGCCGACCCGCGGCATCGCGTCAGCCCGCGACCGAGATAGAGGGCTCGCCCGAAGCGATACCGTCCGCTTCCATCTGCTCGGCGATCTTCATCGCCTCCTCGATCAGGGTCTCCACGATCTTCGACTCGGGCACGGTCTTGATGACCTCGCCCTTGACGAAGATCTGCCCCTTGCCGTTGCCGGAGGCGACGCCGAGGTCGGCCTCGCGGGCCTCGCCCGGGCCGTTGACGACGCAGCCCATGACCGCGACGCGCAGCGGTACCTCCATGCCCGTCAGACCGGCCGTGACCTCCTCGGCCAGCTTGTAGACGTCCACCTGGGCGCGGCCGCAGGACGGGCACGACACGATCTCCAGACCGCGCTGGCGGAGGTTCAGCGACTCCAGGATCTGGTTGCCGACCTTGACCTCCTCCACCGGAGGCGCCGAGAGGGAGACGCGGATCGTGTCGCCGATGCCCTCGCTCAGCAGCGCGCCGAAGGCGACCGCCGACTTGATCGTGCCCTGGAAGGCGGGGCCGGCTTCGGTCACCCCCAGGTGCAGCGGGTAGTCGCAGGCGGCGGCCAGCTGGCGGTAGGCGTTGACCATCACCACCGGATCGTTGTGCTTCACCGAGATCTTGATGTCCCGGAAGTCGTGCTCCTCGAAGAGGGACGCCTCCCACAGGGCCGACTCGACGAGCGCCTCGGGGGTCGCCTTGCCGTACTTCTGGAGCAGCCGACTGTCCAGCGAGCCCGCGTTGACGCCGATGCGGATCGGGGTGCCGTGGTCCTTGGCGGCCTTGGCGATCTCCTTGACCTTGTCGTCGAACTGCTTGATGTTGCCGGGGTTGACGCGGACGGCCGCGCACCCCGCCTCGATCGCAGCGAAGACGTACTTCGGCTGGAAATGGATGTCGGCGATGACCGGAATCTGCGACTTCTTCGCGATCACCGGCAGCGCGTCCGCGTCGTCCTGGGTCGGGCAGGCCACCCGTACGATCTGGCAGCCCGACGCCGTCAGTTCGGCGATCTGCTGGAGAGTGGCGCCGATGTCCGACGTACGGGTCGTCGTCATGGACTGCACCGAGACGGGTGCGTCTCCGCCCACGGCCACGGTTCCGACCTGGATCTGCCGGCTCTGCCGGCGCTCGGCGAGCTTGGTCGGAACGGACGGCATGCCGAGAGAAATCGCAGTCATCTGCTGTGCAACCCCAAGTTGTGGATCAAGGTCTGGTCCCGGAACAACGGGCTCCAGGCTCCGAGATTACGGCACGGACACGGACCGGGGCACGCGGCGTCCCCGGTGACAACGCCGGATGGCGGGGCACCGGGCATGGCGCCCAGGTGCCCCGCCATCCGGATGGACGGGCCCCGAAGTCGGTCAGCTGATGCGGACGGGGTTGACCACATCGGCCACCAGGACTAGCAGGGTGAAGCAGATGAAGATCCCGGCCACCACATACGCGACGGGCATCAGCTTCGCCACGTCGAACGGACCCGGATCCGGCCGCCGCAGTACCTTCGCCGTGTTCCGCCGCAGCGACTCCCACAGGGCGCCCGCGATGTGCCCGCCGTCGAGCGGGAGCAGCGGGAGCATGTTGAACAGGAAGAGGGAGAGGTTGAAGCCCGCGACGAGGAACAGCATCATCGCGATCTGGTTCTCCGGCGGGATGTCGAGCGTGAAGACCTCGCCGCCGACGCGGGCCGCGCCGACCACGCCCATCGGGGAGTCCGGCTCCCGCGGGCCGTCGCCGAACGCCGCGTCCCACAGGGCGGGGATCTTGGACGGCAGTGAGATCAGCGACTCGACGCCGTTCTCCATCATGTCGCCCATGCGGTCCACGGACTGCGAGAACGACTGCTGGACGATGCCGGAGGCAGGGGTGAAGCCGAGGAAGCCGGCGTACACGTACTTGCCCTCGACATAGCCGCCGTCGCCGTCGGTCTTGCTGACCTGGTTGCGGATCAGGTGGGCCTGCAGGTCGAGCCGCTCGCCCTTGCGGTCGACGGTGAGGGTGATGTCCTTGCCGGGGTTGGCGCGGATGTCGGACTGGAGCGCGGACCAGTCCTCGATGGGCTTGCCGTTGAACGCGACGATCTTGTCGCCCAGCTTGAGGCCGGCGGCCTTGGCGGGGGCCGCCTGGTCGCCCTTCTCGCACTTGGTGCGGTTCTCGCTCTGCTGGATGACGCAGTCGGAGACCTTGCCGACCGTGGTGGTCTGGGTCTGGACGCCGAAGGTCATCATCACGCCGAGGAAGATCGCGACGGCCAGGATCAGGTTCATGAAGGGGCCGGCGAACATCACGATCACGCGCTTCCAGGGCTTGCGCGTGTAGAAGAGACGGTTCTCGTCACCGGGCTGCAGCTCTTCGAAGGACTGTGCGCGGGCGTCCTCGATCATGCCGCGCCACGGGGAGGTGGAGCGGGCCTCGAGCCTGCCGTCCGGGCCCGGCGGGAACATGCCGATCATGCGGATGTAGCCGCCGAGCGGGATCGCCTTCACCCCGTACTCGGTGTCGCCCTTCTTCCTCGACCAGATGGTCGGGCCGAAGCCGACCATGTACTGCGGCACACGGATGCCGAAGAGCTTGGCCGTGGAGAGATGTCCCAGCTCGTGCCAGGCGATCGAGAAGAGCAGGCCGATCGCGAAGACGATTATGCCGAGGATCATCATCAGGGTCGTCATGCACGAGCCTCCGCCGTGGTCGTCTGCGCAGTGGTCGTCTGCGCTGTGTGGTGCGTCTTCTGCGTCTTCGTCAGTTCCCGGGCCCTGGCGCGTGCCCAGGTCTCCGCTTCGAGGACGTCCGCGACGGTGAGTGAGGTTCCCGCACGGGGCGTGCCGTGCTCCTCCACCACCCTTGTCACGGTCTCCGTGATCCCGTTGAAGGGCAGGGCGCCGTTCAGGAACGCGTCCACGCACTCCTCGTTCGCGGCATTGAACACGGCCGGGGCCGTTGCGGCGAGTTTCCCGACATGCCGGGCGAGCCCCACCGACGGGAACGCGTCGTTGTCGAGCGGGAGGAAGTCCCAGCTCGACGCCTTCGACCAGTCGAAGGCGGGCGCGGCGTCGGGCACGCGCTCGGGCCAGCCGAGCCCGATGGCGATCGGCCCGCGCATGTCGGGGGGTGTCGCCTGGGCGAGCGTCGATCCGTCCGTGAACTCCACCATCGAGTGGACATACGACTGCGGGTGCACGACCACCTCAATCCGCTCGAAGGGAATGTCGTAGAGGAGGTGTGCCTCGATGACTTCGAGCCCCTTGTTGACGAGGGTCGCGGAGTTGATGGTGATGACCGGGCCCATGGCCCAGGTGGGGTGCGCGAGGGCGTCCTCGGGGGTGACGTTCGCGAGTTCGGCCTTCGTGCGTCCTCTGAAGGGGCCGCCGGAAGCGGTGACGACGAGCTTGCGTACGTCCGCCCGGGTGCCCGCGGCGAGCGCCTGGAACAGGGCGGCGTGCTCGGAGTCGACCGGGATGATCTGTCCCGGCTTGGCCAGCGCCTTCACCAGCGGGCCGCCGACGATGAGCGACTCCTTGTTGGCGAGCGCGAGGGTGCGCCCCGCCTCGAGCGCTGCCAGGGTGGGCGCGAGCCCGATCGACCCGGTGATCCCGTTGAGCACGGTGTGGCACTCGGAAGCGGCGAGCTGTGTGGCCGCGTCCGGCCCGGCGAGGATCTCGGGAAGCGGCTCCCCGGCTCCGTACTGCGCGCTCAGGGCCTCCCGCAGCGCCGGTACGACGTCCTCCCGGGCCACCGCGACGGTACGGACCCGGAGCCGGTACGCCTGTTCCGCCAGCAGCCCCGTCCTCCCGCCCGCCGCGGAGAGCCCTGTGACCCGGAACCTGTCGGGGTTGCGGAGCACGAGATCGATGGCCTGGGTGCCGATCGACCCGGTCGATCCGAGGATCACCACCTCCCGGGGGCCGTCTCCGGCCACGGGGTCGAAGACGAGATGCGGATCAGCGAGGGGGGCTGGACTGTCGGTCATCCCTCCATTGTCGCCGCAACCGGCCGACGACAGGACAGGGCATCCCCTCCCGGGTGCCTTTGTCAGCATGTGTCACCCGACAAGGCCATATCACCGGAGCACGGCCGACGTGGGGCGCCGCCGGCACGGGTCACCGCTTGCGTCGGCGGCGGTTTTTCGCCTTCGACCTGGTGGGGCGCCCGGACGGGGCCGGCTTGGTGTCGGTGACCGTTTCCGTCGCGGGTGACGGAGCCGCGTCGGACGGGGTGAACTTGCCCTCGACCACGCCGTCCGCCGTGTCGAGGGTGGGAGCGCTGAAGCGGAGGTCGTCGCTGCGGTCACGGGGTTCGAGGGTTTCCTGGCCGTCCCGGGCCCTGCCGGAGGCGTCGAGGTTGAAGACGTAGCCGACGGACTCCTCCTTGATGGCTTCGGTCATCGCGGCGTACATCTCGTAGCCCTCGCGCTCGTACTCGATGATCGGTTCGCGGCCGAGGGTCCAGCGCAGGCCGATGCCGTCGCGGAGATAGTCCATCTCGTAGAGGTGCTCGCGCCACTTGCGGTCGAGGACCGAGAGGACGACGAAGCGTTCCAGGCTCCTCAGCACGTCGGAGCCGAGTTCGGCCTCGCGCTCCTCGTAGCGGGCGTGGGCGTCCTCCTGGATCGCCTCGATCAGTTCGCCGGCGGTGAGGTTCGCGCGCCCCTCCGCCTCGTCCTCCAGTTCCTCGATGGTGACCTTCACCGGGAAGAGCTGTTTGAAGGCGCTCCACAGCCGCTCCAGGTTCCAGTCCTCTGGGAAGCCCTCGGCGGTCTCCTGGGTGATGTACGCGCTGATGGTGTCGTCCATGAAGTGGACGATCTGTTCGCGCAGGTTCTCGCCCGCCAGGACCCGGCGGCGCTCCGCGTAGATCAGCGTGCGCTGCCGGTTGAGCACCTCGTCGAACTTCAGGACGTCCTTGCGGGACTCGAAGTGCTGCTGCTCCAGCTGGGACTGGGCCGACGCGATGGCGCGCGTGACCATCTTGTTCTCGATGGGCACGTCGTCGGGGACGTTCGCCATCGACATCACGCGGTCGACCACCTGGGCCCGGAACAGGCGCATCAGGTCATCTTCCAGGGAGAGGTAGAAGCGCGACGCGCCCGGGTCGCCCTGACGGCCCGCGCGGCCGCGCAGCTGGTTGTCGATACGTCGTGACTCGTGGCGCTCGGTGCCCAGGACATAGAGCCCGCCGAGCTCCTTGACCTCTTCGTGCTCGGCCGCGACGGCGGCGGCGATCTCCTCGCGCACCGCGCCGACCTGGTCCGGGTGCTCCTCCTCGTTGAGGCCGCGCGCCTTCAGTTCGGCACGCAGCAAAGCCTCCGGATTGCCGCCGAGCATGATGTCGGTACCGCGACCCGCCATGTTCGTGGCCACGGTGACCGCTCCCTTGCGGCCCGCCTGCGCCACGATCTGGGCCTCGTTCTGGTGGTTCTTGGCGTTGAGTACGTGGCGCGCGATGTCCTGGCGTTTGAGGACGCCCCGTTTCCACAGCAACTCCGACAGCCGCTCGGACTTCTCGACGGATGTGGTGCCCACGAGGATCGGCTGGCCCTTCTCGTGCCGCTCGGCGATGTCGTCCACGATCGCCTCGAACTTCGCCTCCTCGGTGCGGTAGATCTGGTCGGCGTCGTCGTCGCGGACCATCGGCCGGTTCGTGGGGATCGGCATCACGTGCAGCTTGTAGATCTGGTGGAACTCGGCCGCCTCGGTCATCGCCGTACCGGTCATCCCGGCGAGCTTGTCGTACAGCCGGAAGAAGTTCTGCAGGGTGATCGTCGCGAGCGTCTGGTTCTCGTCCTTGACGGTCACCCGTTCCTTCGCCTCGATCGCCTGGTGCAGTCCTTCGTTGTAGCGGCGACCGGCGAGGATGCGGCCGGTGTGCTCGTCGACGATGAGGACCTCGCCGTCGACGACGACGTAGTCCTTGTCCCTCTTGAAGTGCTCCTTGGCTTTGAGCGCGTTGTTCAAGTGACTGATGAGGGGCGTGTGGTCGGACTCGTAGAGGCTCTCGATGCCCAGCTGGTCCTGGAGGTACTCGACGCCGCTGTCGAGGATCGACACGGTGCGCTTCTTCGGGTCGTACTCGTAGTCGTGCGTGACCCGCAGGTCGGCGAGGCGGGCCTTGTCGGCCTGAGTGGTGAAGTTCTCCTCCTGGACGGCGACGCCCTTCATCCGCGTGACCATGCCGGCGAACGCCTCGTACCAGTGCGTCGGCTGGTCGGCCGGCCCGGAGATGATCAGCGGTGTGCGGGCCTCGTCGATGAGGATCGAGTCGGCCTCGTCGACGATCGCGTAGTGGTGGCCGCGCTGCACGAGCTCCTCCTGCGACCCGGCCATGTTGTCGCGCAGGTAGTCGAAGCCGAACTCGGTGTTGGTGCCGTAGGTGATGTCGCACAGGTACTGCTCGCGCCGCTCGGCCGGCGTCGACTCCGCCTTGATGACTCCCACGGTCAGGCCCAGGAAGCGGTACGCCCGGCCCATCCACTCGGCGTCGCGCTGGGCGAGGTAGTCGTTCACCGTGACGAGGTGGACTCCCTTGCCGGTCAGGGCGTTGAGATAGATGGGCAGCGTCGCGACCAGCGTCTTGCCCTCGCCGGTCTGCATCTCGGCGATGCTGCCGGAGTGGAGCGCCGCGCCGCCCATGATCTGTACGTCGAAGTGGCGCATCCCGATCGTGCGCCGCGCCGCCTCGCGCATCGCGGCGAAGGCCTCCGGCAGGAGATCGTCCAGGCTCTCGCCGTCGGCGTGACGCTGTTTGAACTCGGGGGTGAGCGCCCGCAGCTCGTCGTCGGTCAGCCCCTGGAATTCCTCCTCCAGGGAGTTGACCTGTTCGGAGATGCGCTGCAGCTTGCGCAGCATTCTTCCCTCGCCGGCGCGCATGATCCGGCCGGTGATGCGCTCCAAAGTGGCCACTGGAATTCCCCCTCGGCCTGGTAGGGCTAAACCGCGTCCACGAGCATCCGTATCCAGCGATTGGCGCGCTGAATAATGTGGACTTGCTGCTGGTTCGCTTTGATTACTTCCCGCAGTACGGGGTCCTTGACCACATCGAGGGCACTACGGAAAAGCTGCTGGATGACGGGCCGGTCGCCCGGCCGCCCCGCGTCGAGGAGGGCGTCGACGTCCCGGAGGTCGAATCTCCTGATCCGAACGGGTTCGAAGGAGGCCACGGGCGGCCTCGGCTCCTCGTCGGTCAGGGCGAGCGCGCAGTCGTTCAGCAGGACGGCGAGCGCGTCCCGATGCGCCTCGAAGGTCTTCGGCGCACTCTGGCGCAGCTTGTCCGCCAGCGGCAGAACCTCATTGCGCACCGTCCGTAACGCCCGTACCAGATCTGTTTCGTTCAGCTGCCGCCAGGCTTCCTGGCGTGCCCGTGTCAGCTGGACAGAAATTCCCTGACTGTATTCTTCCCCCATACCGTGGCGCATCTGTCGTCCCCGTTCGCCATTTTGCTCATTGTTGTCGCACGACTTCCGTGCGGCAAGCAGCAGAATGACCACGGGGACAACAGTGGCTTCCTGGGGAAAAGCTCAGCGAATGAGATCAGCGAATGGGTCGGTGAACGTTTTCCCGCTGGGACGGTCCGGGCATCGCGTCCGCGATCCAGGGGCCCTCGCCGGACGGGTCGATGACGCCCTCCTCCAGCCAGGTGTAGGTGCCGGACAGGACGCCCTTGACCACCTTGTGGTCGAGTTCGTCGGTGTTGGTCCACAGCCGGTCGAAGAGTTCCTCGACGCGGATGCGGGACTGACGGCAGAAGGCGTCGGCGAGCTGGTAGGCCTCGCGGCCATGATCCTCGGTGGTGCGCAGGAGCTCGGCGCGTACGCAGGCCGCGCTCATCGCGAACAGTTCCGCGCCGATGTCGACGATCCGGCCGAGGAAGCCCTGCTTGGTCTCCATACGGCCCTGCCAGCGCGACATGGCGTAGAAGGTGGACCGGGCGAGCTTGCGGGCCGAGCGCTCCACATAGCGGAGGTGGCCGGACAGGTCGACGTGTCCCGCCGGGTGGAATTCCCCGTACGAGCGTGGGAGCTGGCCTGGGCCCGCGACCAGCTTGGGGAGCCAGCGGGCGTAGAAGGCACCGGCGTTCGCGCCCGCCTTGGCCTTGTCGGACAGGGACTTCTCGGGGTCGATGAGGTCACCGGCCACGGACAGGTGGGCGTCGACCGCCTCGCGCGCGATCAGCAGGTGCATGATCTCGGTCGAGCCCTCGAAGATGCGGTTGATGCGCAGATCGCGCAGGATCTGCTCGGCCGGGACCGCCCGTTCGCCGCGGGCGGCGAGCGACGCGGCGGTCTCGAAGCCGCGGCCGCCACGGATCTGGACCAGCTCGTCGGCCATCAGCCAGCCCATCTCGGAGCCGTACAGCTTGGCGAGGGCCGCCTCGATACGGATGTCGTTGCGGTCCTCGTCGGCCATCTGCGAGGAGAGGTCGACCACGGCCTCCAGGGCGAAGGTCGTCGCCGCGATGAAGGAGATCTTGCCGCCCACGGCCTCGTGGAAGGCCACCGGCTTGCCCCACTGCTCACGTGCGGCGGACCATTCGCGGGCGATCTTCAGACACCATTTGCCGGCACCCACGCACATGGCGGGCAGCGAGAGCCGGCCGGTGTTCAGCGTCGTCAGCGCGATCTTGAGGCCGGCGCCCTCGGGGCCGATGCGGTTCGCGGCGGGGACGCGGACCTGGTGGAAGCGCGTGACGCCGTTCTCCAGGCCGCGCAGACCCATGAAGGCGTTGCGGTTCTCGACCGTGACGCCCTCCGAGGAGGCCTCCACCACGAAGGCGGTGATGCCGCCCTTGTGGCCCTCGGACTTCGGCACCCGCGCCATCACGACCAGCAGGTCCGCGACGACGCCGTTGGTCGTCCAGAGCTTCACCCCGTCGAGGACGTACGAGTCCCCGTCCGGGACGGCCGTGGTGGCGAGCCGTGCCGGGTCGGAGCCCACGTCCGGCTCGGTCAGCAGGAAGGCCGAGATGTCGGTGCGGGCGCAGCGCGGCAGGAAGACTTCCTTCTGCTCCTGCGTGCCGAAGAGTTTCAGCGGCTGCGGTACGCCGATCGACTGATGCGCGGACAGCAGCGCGCCGATCGCCGGGCTCGCTGAGCCGACCAGGGCGAGCGCCTTGTTGTAGTACACCTGGGTGAGGCCGAGGCCGCCGTACTTGGTGTCGATCTTCATGCCGAAGGCGCCGAGCTCCTTGAGCCCGTCGATCGTCTCGTCGGGGATCTGTGCGTCCCGCTCGATCCGGGCCGAGTCGATCTTCGTCTCGCAGAAGTCGCGCAGCTTGGCGAGGAACTCCTCGCCACGCTGCGCTTCCTCGTCGGCCGGCATCGGGTGCGGATGGATCAGGTCGAGCCGGAAGCGGCCGAGGAACAGCTCCTTGGCGAAGCTGGGCTTGCGCCAGTCCTGTTCACGCGCGGCCTCCGCCACCTGGCGGGCCTCGCGTTCGGTGACTGCGGGCTTTTGGAGTGGTGCGGACATGAGGGGCTTCACCTCGCCGCGAGTCGGGATCTTCGGAACAGTTGGTTACTGGCCGGTGCTACTCGATCGTATGTACCCGATTTCGGGCAACCTCACCAGTCTTCGCGCACCGTTCATCCGCGCGAGCCACCCTGGCGATCCCCTCCGCGTCAGCCGATGTCCACCGAGTACGCCTTGGTGTCCAGACGGCCCGAGCCACGGAAGACCTCGGTGCCGGCCTCGATGCCGGAGACGTATTTGTCGTTGCTCAGCAGCTTGCGCCGTACGAGTGCCTGGGTGAAGTCGTCGAGGTTGAGGGTGGCCTTGGTCGTGTTGGCGACCCGGACGAAGGAGTGCACCTTCCAGCCGATGTCGCCCTCGTAGATGTCCCACAGGGCGCCGCCGAGGCTGACGCGGCCGACCTTCGAACCGAGAGGGCCGGCGCCGCCTTGGCGGTTGAGCCAGACCATGATCTCGTCGGTGGGCTTGTCCTGCCAGTCGGCGGTGTTCTTGCTGTGCAGCCACAGGTCGTACGCGACGTTCATGGTGCCCGGGTTCGAGCTGACCGAGAACTGCCAGCTGGTCTTGATCGGCTTGCGGTCGCCCACCCGGACGGGGAGCTCGGTGGACGCCTTGTCGGTCTTCCAGCCCCAGTGCCAGCCGAGCACGGAGCTCGCGTAGGACTTCACGGCGTTCTCCTTGCCGGCCTTGCTGGTCCAGCGGTAGTCCGTGCCCCACGCGATGGTGTCGCCCGACCGGGAGTTGTCCCAGACGCACTGGGTGCCGGTGCCGTCGTCCTGGCCCCAGAGGTTGTTGTTCACGTAGTACTTGCCCATCGTGATCGTGTCGAAGGCCGCGCACTTCTTGGCCGATTCGCCGGCCATCGCGATGGTGACGGAGGCGCCCGCCGCCAGGGCGGTGACGGCGGCGGTGGCGATCTTCGCCCTGCGGGAGAGGCGGGGGCGGCGGTGTTGCATGGGGTTTCCTTCCGGGGGCGGTACGTACGCGTCCTGGTCGCCGCCGGTGGCCCGGAAGGTTGCCGAGCGGTCGAGTGCCCTCTCCTCTCCCGGTCGTCACGCCTGTTCCGGTCGTCGCGCCTGTTCCGGTCGTCCCGGTCGTCAGGGTCGCATGAAATTGCCGGGGTAATTCAGCCGGATGGCCTGCGCGCCCTCCATTACGGGGATAGAGTCACCCCATGCCCCACAGCGATTCCATATCTCGCGTAGCCCTCAAGAAAATTACCCCCGACGTATCGGGAGCGATGGGCGCCCTGCACAGTGCCGCCGTTTCCGCGGCGCAGGACGCCAAACTCGAACCGGAGCTTCTGGAACTGCTCAGGATTCGGGCGTCGCAGATCAACGGCTGCGCCTTCTGCATCGATATGCACACGAAGGACGCCCGCGCCCAGGACGAGACCGAGCAGCGCATCTACGCGCTGAACGCCTGGCGGGAGACCCCGTTCTTCACCGACCGGGAGCGCGCGGCACTGGCGTTGACCGAGGCGGTGACCCTGGTGCACGACGGGCGGGTCCCGGACGAGGTGTACGCCGAGGCGGCCGAGGTCTTCGACGAGGCGCAGATCGCGGCGCTGATCTGGGCGGCCACGGTCATCAACGCGTACAACCGGATCGCCATCGCGACGCGCATGGTTCCGGGCGGCTATGTGCCCAAACAGAAGAACGGCTGAGCACCAGAAGAGCTGAATACGGAAATGGGTCGACGGCGCCGGGCGAATGAATTCGTCCCGGCGCCTCCGCGTTCCGGCAGCCTTCGAACGCGTTCCAGCAGCCTTCGAATTCAGAAATTCTCCGGCTGCGGATTTCAGGGTTTCAGTCGTTCGGCAGCGGCTCCATGATGTCGTCCAGCCATTTCTGCCATTCCGGTGCCCGCTCGGCCGGCCCCGCCTCCTTGGGCCGGCCCTCCCAGGCGGCCACCGGGCGGATCCCGTGCAGGGCGTTCACCAGCCACACCTCGCGGCCCTCCAGCTCGTCCAGGGTCCGCTCGCGCCGGTCGAGCGGGGTGCCGGTGCGCGTGGCCCGTTCCTGGATGAGCCCGAGGGTGACCCCCGGGAGGAGGGGCAGTCGCGGTGGGGGCGAGCAGAGGGTGTCGTCCTCCCACCACAGCAGACTCGAACTGGCTCCCTCCAGGACGAGGCCCGAGGGTGCGATCAGTACGGCCTCCTCGGCGCCCTGCCCCGCGGCCCGCTGCCGGACCCGGGCCAGGGCGTCCAAATCGGGGCCCTTGCGGCGGGGCACGGTCCGGGGGTCGGGCTGGCCCGCCGCCCAGACCCGCACGTCGGGTGCGAGTTCCGGCGCGTGCCGCAGCAGAAGCCTCAACTGGAGGGATCCTCGGGCGAGTTCTACGCGGGGGAACCAGGTTCCCGTGCGCGGCAGGGCCGCGGTCATGTCCCGCCAGAACTCGGTGACTTGTGCGGGCGGCGGGGCGCCGCACTCGGCGCAGGCGCGCTCGAAACGCTCGCGGTGCCGGTCGAAGCCCCGCACCTGTCCGTCGCGCAGCAGCCAAGAGTCCGCGGCCAGCAGTCGGGTGTCGGCCGCCAGACCACGGCTGAGACCACTGCCGGGGTTCCAGGCCAACAGGCCCTCCGCGATTGCCGGTTGTGTCACAGAGACTCCTCTCGGTGTTGCCCTAGTACTTGCGGCCGGCGCTCGCCGGTGAGCCGCCTCGGGGCCCATAGGGCGCGTGCTCCAGCCAGGCCCCGCACCACGGCACGACGGGCGCCAGTGCCGCCGCCGCGCGCTGCTTGACCCGTACGATCCGCCGCCGGGGCCGCAGATGGTCCAGCGCGGTACCGGCGGCCGCGCTGTTGAACAGGGCCGCCGCGCGCCGGACTTCGGCGAAGTGGGCGACCGCTTCGGCCGTTCCGGTGGCCACGGCTTCGGCGGCCGCCGCCGCGTCCGAGATCCCGCTGTTCATGCCGCGCGCGCCGAACGGCGGGAAGAGGTGCGCCGCCTCGCCGACGAGGAGCACCCGGTGGTGCGGGTCGGTGAAGGTGGCGGCGACCTTGCGCAGGAAGCGGTAGGTCGACACCCACAGGATCCGCTCGGCGTACCCCTCCCCCACCACGTCCGGCAGCCATTCGCGTACGGCCTCCTCCGTCCCGTACGCCTCCTGGGTGTCGTCGTCGCGGCACTGGAGGTCGAGCTGGAAGCCCCCGGTGAACGGCACGCGCATCACGCTGCGCCCGCCGACACCGGGGTGCTCATAGTGGAAGACCCGCTCCAGCGGCAGTTCCGCCCCCGGGATGTCGGCGACGTCCACCACGACATGGAAGCCGTCCCCGTGACTGCCCTGCAGCGCAATGCCCAGTTCGCGCCGCACGGCCGAGCGGGCGCCGTCGGCGGCGACGGCGTGGGTGCCGGTCCAGGTGCGGCCGTCCTCGCCGGTCAGGGTGACCCCGGTCGGGTCGGCGCGTACGCCCTCCACCCGGGCACCCCACACGAACTCCACCCCGGCATCCTCGCAGGCGGCGAGCAGGAAGCGCTCGGTGTCCACCTGGCGCAGGCTGGTGAACGGCGGTGGCCCCGAGGGGGGCGGGAAGGTGCGGGAGTACACCTCGCGGCCCCGGTACAGAGTGCGCTTGGTCTGCCAGGTCCGTCCGTAGGACGTGATCTCGCCGGCCAGGCCGGGGCGCATCCCGTCGAGCAGGTGCAGGGTCTCCCGGTGCACGAACAGGGCGCGGCTGCCCGGCCGCCTGCGCCCCTCGGGGTCCGCCTCCAGCAGGACGACGGGCAGTCCCCGAGCGCGCAGGGCGAGGGCGGCCGACAGGCCCACGGGTCCGGCGCCCACCACGACGACGGAGTTCATGCGCGGGTGCTCTCGGCCAGCATGCGGGTGATCTCCACCCGCTTCACCTTCCAGGTGGCCGTCATCGGCAGCTCCTCGAACCGCCACTGCCGCGGTTCGGCCATCGTGGGCAGATCGGCCGTGGCCTCCCTCCAGCGCGCCATGTCCAGGGGCTGTTCTCCGCGGACGCACACCACCGGCACCGGCTCGCGGTCCGCGCCCGGCACGATGACGACCTCGCGAAGCTCCTCCAGACGGGACATCAGGGTGTCCTCGACCTCCAGGTTGCTGTGCATCGAGTCGATCTGGTCGACCTCACGGTCGATCAGGTAGAGGGCGCCGAGGCGGCTTTGGTAGCCCATGTCGCCCATCTGCCACCACTCGCCGTCGAGTTGGCGCAGGTACTGCTCGCGGGCGCCGAGGTAGGTGAGGATGCGGCCCCTGGTGCGGGCCTCGATCGGGCCGGCCGTTCCGGGCTTGGCCCGCCCGCCGGAGCCGTCGGCGACGCGTATGCGGGTGAAGCCCGGTATCCCGATCCCGACCCGGCGGCCGTCCGCGCGGGCGGCACTGCGTCGCGTGAACCACTGGAAGGCGACGGGGCCGGTCTCGCTCTGTCCGTAGAGCTGGATCAGCCACGGCGAGCGGCGTTTCGACGCGCCCAGCAGCCGGCGCACGGTGCGGGGATGGAGCGCGTCGAAGGTGGAGCCGTAGGAGCGGACCCGGGACAGGGGCGCTCCGGGTGCGTCAGCCAGTTCCTCCCAGAGCACGAAGGTGTTGGGGTGGGTCTCGACGATGCCGGGGCGGTGCCGGGCCAGCAGCGGTCCCACCGACGCGGGTTCCGGATCGGTGATCAGCACCAGCGGGCTGCCGAAGTGCAGCAGCACGCCGAGCAGATGGTAGAAGCGCGAGTGCACGAACGACATGTGCAGCGCCGCGGTCTCGCCGCGCGTGGGCCAGCCCATCGCCTTCTGCGGTACGAGCCGGTTCCACATGCTGTTCGGGCAGTGCACGGCGAGTTTGGGGGTGCCGGTGGTGCCCGAGCTGTGCGTGATCAGGGAGGGTTCCCGCTGGTGGAGCCGTACGGGCGCGGGGGGCCGACTGCCGGCGTACTTCTCCAGGGGGACGGCGCCGGGCGCGTCGTCCACCGAGAGCGTCCGCCGTACGAGCAGGGGGAGTTCGACGTCCTCGAGCGGTCCTTCCAGCTTGGCTCTGTCGGTGATCAGCCAGGGCTTGTGGAGTCGTTCGAGGAGCTGTCCGACGACCGGGCCGGCCAGCGCGGGCGAGAGCAGGGCGGGTACGGCGCCGATCCGGGAGACGGCACAGGTCAGCAGCACGATGTCGACGTTGTCCGTCTTGTGGATGACCACCTCCTCCGAGGGCCTGACCCCGGCCTCCCACAGGCGGCCGGAGAGCTCGTCGACGAGGTCGGCCAGCATCGTGTAGGTGAGGTCGACCCCGAGGTCGGGGGTGACGTCCAGCGGTCGGTCCAGCGTGACGAAGACCGCTCCGTGGCGGGTGGCCGCCTGCCGGAACATCGGGCCCAGATAGAAGCCGCGGTCGGAGAGCAGGGGCTGCTGCTGTCGCATCGGCCCGATCCTTTCTGCTGTGGAGCCGGACCCGGCCGTGGCCCGTGGGGAAGCGGTGGCGGCCATGGTCACCACGCTCCCTGACGGACGAGGTGGCGGCGGAGCTTTCCGGTGGCGGTACGGGGCAGCGACGGCACGAAGCTGACGCTCCGGGGGACCTTGAAGGCGGCGAGACGGTCGCGCGCCAGGGCGATGAGGTCGGCTTCCAGGCCCGCCGGTATGGGCGTGGTGGGGACGACGAAGGCCCGAAGCCGGTTCGCGCCGCGCCGGTCGGTGACGGCCGCTACGGCGACCTCCTTCACCGCGTGATGACCGCGCAGCACGGCCTCCACCTCCAGCGGGGACACGGTGATGCCGCCGACCATCTCCATGTCGTCCACGCGGCCCAGATGCCGGTAGGTGCCGTCGGGTTCGCGGCGCGCCCGGTCCCTGGTCGCCAGCCAGCCGCCGACCAGGGTGCGCTCGGTCTCCTCGGGCCGGTTCAGGTACCCGGGCGTCAGCGTCGGTCCGCGCACCCAGAGTTCGCCCTCCACACCATCCGGCACGGGGGCTCCCGCGCGGTCGCGCAGCTCCACTTCGAATCCGGGTACGGGGCGGCCCACGGTGCCCGGGTGGTTGTGCTCGAAGCTGTTGGCGCAGAAGGCGTGCCCGGCCTCGGTGGAGCCGATCTGCTCCAGGACGGGCGCGCTGAGCAGTTCGGTGATCTGCTCCCCGAGCCCGGCGGGCAGGCCCTCGCCTGCCGACACCGCCGCGCGTACCGAGGCGAAACAGGCGGTGTGCCCGCCGGCCCGGTCGGCCACCAGGGCGGCGTACGCGGACGGCACGGAGTAGAGCAGCGTCACCCGGTGCCGGGCGACGAGTTCGTCCACGGCGGCGGGGTTCGGGCGCCGGTCCACCAGCACGGCGGAGGAGCCGGAGAAGAGCGGGAAGACGAAGGCGTTGCCGAAGCCGTAGGCGAAGAACAGCTTCGACACGGACAGGGTGACGTCGTCCGATGTGATCCGCAGCAGCCGCCTGCCGATGAGGTCGTGGTACGTCTTCGGATCGCCGTGGCAGTGCACGACTCCCTTGGGCCGGCCCGTGGTTCCGGAGGTGTACTGGATGTACAGCGGGGTGTGCGCGTCGACGGGGTGGGCCCGGGTGACCGGTTCGGAGGTCGCGGTGAGCGCGACGAGCTGATCGGCACCGAGCCGGGCGCGGTCCTTGAACCGGTCGTCGAGACCCGGTCCGGTCACGCAGAGCACGGCCTCGGTGTCCTCGGCCATGAACTCGTGCTCGGCGGCGGTGAGTTCGGGGTTGACCAGCACCGCGACGGCTCCCAGGCGGGCGGTCGCGAGGAAGGCCGTCACCCAGGTGACGGAGTCGGGCAGCGCGAGCAGCACCCGGTCGCCGGGGCGGACTCCGTGGTCGGCGAGCACGGTGGCCACGCGGGCCGCGAGGTCGTGCACCTCTCCGTGGGTCCAGGACCGGTGCCCCTGGTGGAAGGCGGTCCGGCCGGTCCAGTGGCGCCGCTCGGCGAGCGCGGCGAGGTGGGCCGCCAGGTTGCCGGGAGCACCCGCGTCGGCGGGGGCCGGCGACGACTGCCGGGGCATGGTGGCTGGCGTGGACCGCAGGGTCGACGTGGCCTGGGAAGTCGTCATCGGGTCGGCTCCTGCGCGGTCGCGGGGACGGCGGCGTGCTCCTCGTGCGCGCGCATCTGCGCCGCGGTCTTCAGCAGCATCTCGTCGTACTCCGCCGCCGGATCGGAGTCGAGGACGATCGCGCCGCCGGCGCCCAGGTGCATGAGGCCGTCGGCGAACACGGCGGTACGGATGACGATGCTCAGGTCGGCGCCGCCACTGCACCCCAGGTAGCCGAGGGCGCCGGAGTACACCCCGCGGGCCTCGGTCTCCAGGGAGTCGATGATCTCCATGGTGCGCAGCTTGGGCGCGCCGGTCATCGAGCCGCCGGGGAAGCAGGCGCGTACGCAGTCCACCGCGTCCGTGTCCTCCCGCAGCCGTCCCTCGACGGTGGAGACCAGCTGGTGCACGGTGGCGTACGTCTCGGTGGCCATGAGGCGGGACACCCGTACCGTGCCGGTCTCGCAGACCCGGCCCAGGTCGTTGCGGAGCAGGTCGACGATCATCAGGTTCTCGGCGCGCGTCTTGTCGTCGGCGGCCAGCGCGTCCCGCAGCCGTGCGTCCTCCTCCGGGGTGTCGCCACGGGGTGCGGTGCCCTTGATCGGCTTGGCCTCGGCGACGCCGTCCGGGGTGATCCGCAGGAAGCGCTCGGGGGACGAGCTGGCCACATCGAGGTCGCCGAACCTCAGGAAGGCCGCGTAGGGCGCCGGGTTGACGCGCCGGAGCACCCGGTAGAAGTCGTACGCGTCGTGCGGCGCGGGTAACCGGGCGGTGTTGGTCAGGCAGATCTCGTAGCTGGTGCCCGCCCTGAGCTCCCGCCGGCAGGCCTCGATGTCCGCGAGGTAGGTCGCCCGGTCGCGCACCAGCCATGGCTCGGCGGCGCCGGGGCGCGGGTCGGAGGGTAAGGGCAGGGTCGGCTTGTCCGTGGACACGAAGGTGAGCTGGGCCATCGTGGTGTCGAGCCACTCGGTGGCCTCGCGGGTGGCCTGCGGGGTGTCCTCGGCGAGGCAGACGGCGTAGGTGAAGCCTTCCTGATGGTCGACCGCGATCAGCCGGTCGGCGAACAGCCAGCAGGCGTCAGGGGTCTCGGCCCGGTGACGGTTGGCCGAGCCGCAGTCGGCCTTCAACTCGTAGCCGAAGTAGCCGACATAGCCGCCGGTGAAGTCGAAGGGCAGTCCGGTGGCGTCGACGTGACGGGTCTCCAGCTGCCGCTTCAGGTAGTCGAAGACATTGGACCGGACCTTACGCAGGGGGCGTCCGGCCCGCTCGATCTCGCAGAGTCCGGTCTCGACGTCGTAGCGGACGAACTCGGCGAGCGGTCCGGTGCCGTCACCGAAGAACGAGAACCGGGACTGGCCCTGCTCGACGCGGG
This sequence comes from Streptomyces montanus, assembly GCF_005786655.1. Classification (NCBI taxonomy): domain Bacteria; kingdom Bacillati; phylum Actinomycetota; class Actinomycetes; order Kitasatosporales; family Streptomycetaceae; genus Streptomyces; species Streptomyces montanus. The sequence continues at coordinate 22,560 of NZ_VBZC01000069.1, read as the reverse complement.
AGCTGTCCAGCCAGAACGCCCGCGGGGCGTCGGCGCACATACGAGTGAACGCGGCCTCGGCGTCGACGGCGGTGGCGATACGGCGGGTGTGCAGCCGGTGGGCGGGGCGCGGGGCCCGCCGGGGGCGGGGAACCGTCGCCGCGGCCGAGGGGACGGACGTGTTCTTCGTACGCGGCCTGCGGTCCCGCTCCGCCGTGAGGTTGCGGAAGTTCACCAGCATCCGGTGGCCGTAGTCGGTGAGTACGGACTCGGGGTGGAACTGCACCCCCCACAGGGGCCGGGTGCGGTGCCGCAGCCCCATCAGGACGCCGTCCTCGGACCAGGCGGTGGCCTCCAGGGTATCGGGCAGCGGCTCTCGCACGGCCAGCGAGTGGTAGCGGACCGCGGTGAACTGCTGCGGCAGCCCCTGGAACAGGTCACGGCCGTCGTGCCGGATCGTGGAGAGGTAGCCGTGCCGGGGCTCCGGGGCGGCCTCGACATCGCCGCGCTCCCCAGCGGCGATGCCCTGATGGCCGAGACAGACGCCGAGCACGGGGATCTCCGCCTCGGCGAGCACACGGGCGCCGATGCCGAAGTCGCGCGGTTCAGCGGGGTGTCCGGGACCCGGCGACACCACCACGTTGTCGAACTCCCGCAGATCGGGAATTCCGCCGGCCGCGGTGTCATTGAGGATCACCACCGGCTCCTCGCCATTGACCTCGGCGATCAGCTGGAACAGGTTGTACGTGTACGAATCGTAATTGTCGATGAGCAGGGTCTTCACCCGCCCACCTCCCTTTGATCGTTCTCGGGGCCTACGCCGTCCGCCGTTTGTGCCGTCCACGGAGCGCCTGGAGCGGCGGGTACAGCCATTTCTTGAAGAAACGCTGAAGTCGCGGCATGAGAATCCAGGTGACGATGGCAGTCACCGAAAGACACAGCAGCAGAGTCCGAAAGAGCGGATTGAGGCTGTCGAGATAGGGGAGCACTGTCAGATTGAATAAGAGCACGGGCGGGAAGACCGCACTCATATTCACAAACCACAGCTTCCATTTCGGTGGTGGGCGCGGCGCGGCCGGCGTGACCACCTGGGACTCGAACCAGGCCCTCGAGCCCTGCACGCTCTTGCGTCCGGCCTCCCGGGCCAGGCCCTGGGCCTGGGTCGACCATTCGACCCAATCGACCGAGTTCTCCCAGGCCCGCGCGGAAGCTTCGCTGTCAAAGCGGTAGACCACATGCCACTCCGCCTCTCCGTCGACCAGTACGCCGCCTCCGAGAAAACCCGGCTGCTGCGCACTGGCACGCAGCGCGGCCCACCCCCAGGCATGAAAGGCGGCCTCGCGGCCCGGCACCACGCTGTACGCGACGGTGACGGTAACGGGATTCCTGCTCACCCCTCTCAGTACGGTCGGGCGCCTCTTCCCACTCAAATATTCAACGAACTTTTTCAACTCCCCCCGGGGCAGGTCGTGGCGCACTGGAACATCCACATCGGCACATCGGGCCAGTCGAAGCGCTTCGACAACCTATGGACACCCGCCCCTCGTCAAGCTACTGTCGAGCCACCCTCACTCGCCCTTGCCCGCAACGCGCAACTGTCGAAGCGCTTCACACAATCCTTGGAGAGCTGGATGGTCACCCTCGCCGAGGTCGCCCAGCACGCCGGAGTCTCGGCGAGCACGGTGAGCTATGTCCTCAGCGGTAAGCGGTCCATCTCCGTGGGCACCCGGCAGCGGGTCGAGCGGAGCATCCAGGAGCTCGGGTACCACCCCAACGCGGGGGCCCGGGCGCTGGCAAGCAACCGGTCCAACATCATCGCGCTGATGGTCCCGCTCCGTACGGATATGTACGTACCCGTGATGATGGAGATCGCCATCGCCGTGGCCACCACCGCCCGCACACACGGCTACGACGTGCTGCTGCTCACCGGTGAGGAAGGGCCCGACGCCGTTCGCCGGGTCACGGGCAGCGGGCTCGCCGACGCGATGATCCTGATGGACGTCGAACTCGACGACGAGCGGCTGCCGTTGCTGCGCGGCACGGATCAGCCGTCCGTACTGATCGGCCTGCCCGCCGACACCAGCGGTCTGACCTGTGTCGACCTCGACTTCGGGGCGACGGGCGCCCTGTGCGCCGAGCATCTCGCCAGGTTCGGGCACCGCGACATCGCCGTCATCGGCGAGGCACCCGCGGTCTACGAACGGCATACGGGCTTCGCCGAGCGCACCCTCGACGGCCTGCGTTCCCGCAGCCGGGAGCTCGGCCTGCGGATGCTGCACCGGCCCTGCGAGGGCGGGTACGACGCGATGGCCGTGACCCTGGCCAGGATCTTCGACGAGCGCCCGAGCATCACGGGCTTCGTCGTGCAGAACGAGTCCGCGGTGGAGCCGCTGCTCGCGCTCCTGCGCCAGCAGGGCCGGGCCGTCCCCGAGGATGTGTCGGTGGTCGCGATCTGCCCGGACCAGGTCGCCACCCAGGCGTCCCTGCGGCTCACCTCCGTCGCCATACCCGCACAGGAAATGGGCCGGCACGCGGTGGAACAGCTGGTCGCCAAGCTCGAGGGCCGCGGCTCGGACGATGTCGTCCTGATCGCACCCGAGTTGACCATCCGGGCCAGCTCGGGACCGGCGCCCGCCACGTCATAGCCGGCGGCGTCCTCCTCCCCCGTCGAACTCCGGCCCCTCGGTCCGTAGCCCCTCGCCTTCGCTCCGTCCCGTCTTCACTCCGTCCCGTCTTCACTCCTTCTCGTCTTCACTCCTTCAGGAGCACAGGAGCAGTCCACGTGAATCAGCCTGCCGAGACCCAGCCCCAGCAGGGGGCAGTCAGCCTCGCCCAGTCCTCCCCCACCGTCGGCACGTTCCGTGAGCGCGACGGTGCCCTGGAGTGGAGCGGGCGCCAGGAGACCGTGCGCATCGAGCCGTGGGGCCCGGACGCGGTCCGGGTCCGGGCGCGGCTCGGCGGCCCGGTCGTCGAGGGCCTGCCGGGCGCGCTGCTCGACGAGGCTCCGGTCACCGAAGCCGCTGTGAAGATCGAGGACGGTCATGGATTGCTGACCGTCGGCGCGCTCACCGTGGAGGTCAACGCCGAGGGCCTCATACGGTTCGTCCGTACCGATGACGGCTCCGAGCTCCTCACCGAGGAACGCGCCCACTTCTGGTGGCCGGGCCCGCGCCTCTACACCCCCGTCGGCAACGGCTGCCACCGCCTGGAGCAGCGCTTCGCCGCGTACGAGGGTGAGAAGCTGTACGGCCTCGGCCAGCACCAGCACGGGCTGCTCGACCAGAAGGGCGCCGTCCTCGACCTGGTGCAGCGCAACGCCGAGGTGACCATCCCGGTGCTCACCTCCAGCCGCGGCTACACCCTGCTGTGGAACAGCCCGGCGATCGGCCGGGTGGAGCTGGCGGGCAACGGCACGCGCTGGGTGGCGGACTCGGCCCGGCAGATCGACTACTGGATCACCGCGGGCCACCCGGCCGACGCCCAGCGCCGCTACAGCGCCGTCACCGGCCGTACGCCGATGCTGCCCGAGTGGGCCGCGGGCTTCTGGCAGTGCAAGCTGCGCTACCGCACGCAGGACGAACTCCTCTCCGTGGCAAGGGAGTACAAGCGCCGCGGGCTGCCGCTCGACGTCATCGTCTGCGACTTCTTCCACTGGACGCATCTGGGTGAGTGGAAGTTCGACCCGGCGGAGTGGCCCGACCCGGCCGCGATGCAGCGGGAGCTGGCGGAGCTGGGCGTCAGGTTGGTCGTGTCCGTCTGGCCGTCCGTGTCTCCGCTCTCCGAGAACCACCAGCTCATGGAGCAGCGCGGCTACTTCATCGGCACGCAGTACGGCCCCATGGCGCACGCGGACTGGCCGGACAAGGAGGTCGCGTCGACGGTCCAGGTGGCCTTCTACGACGCGACGCATCCCGAGGCGCGCGAGTTCGTGTGGTCGCGGGTGCGCGACAACTACCTCGAACCGTACGGGATCAACGGCTTCTGGCTGGACGCCGGCGAGCCGGAGCTGAAGCCCGGCTTCCAGGAGAACCTGCGCTACTGGGCGGGGCCGGGTCTTGAGGTCGGGAATCTCTACCCCCGCGAGAACGCCCGCACCTTCTACGAGGGCCTGCTGGCCGCCGGCGAGACCGAGGTGGTCACCCTCAACCGCTCGGCGTGGGCGGGCAGTCAGCGTTACGGCGCCGCCCTGTGGTCCGGCGACATCGGCACGGACTTCGCGTCCCTGCGCCGCCAGATCGCGGCGGGTCTCAACACCGCGCTGTCCGGCATCCCCTGGTGGAACACCGACATCGGCGGCTTCCACGGCGGCGACCCCGACGATCCGGCGTACCGCGAGGTCATGGTCCGCTGGTTCCAGTTCGGCGCGTTCTCCCCGCTGATGCGCCTGCACGGCTACCGCGTGCCGGGCATGCCGCTCGGCCCGGCCATGACCGGCGGCCCGAACGAGGTCTGGTCGTACGGCGAGGAGGCCGGCGCGATCCTGGAGAAGTACCTGCGGCTGCGCGAGCGTCTGAAGCCGTACGTCCTCGATGTGATGCGCGCGGCCCACGAGGAGGGGCTCCCGGTGATGCGCCCGCTGTTCCTGGAGTTCCCCGAGGACGAGGCGGCCTGGTCGGTCGACGACGCGTACCTCTTCGGCCCGGACGTGCTGGTCGCGCCGGTGCTGGAGGCAGGCGCGACGACGCGGACGGCGTATCTGCCGGCGGGCGCGCGATGGACGGACGCCTGGACCGGCGAGTCGTACGAAGGCGGGACGACCGTGACCGTCGACGCCCCGCTGGACCGCATCCCGCTGTTCCTGCGGGATGCGGTCTCCCTGCCCATCTCCGGGTAGATCGTCGCTCAGGTGGTGGGCTTGAGCTGCCACTGCTGGCAGTTGTTGTTCAGCCAGGACCACAGGCGAACGTCGGCGCCGTCGGCGGTGCCGCAGTTGGCGACGTCGGCGACCTTGCCGCTGTTCTCGTTCACGATCCGCACGTAGTCACCGGTGGCGGTGTAAATCAGTCGGAACTTCTGGCAGTTGTTGTTCAGCCAGGACCACTGCCGGATGTCCGTACCGTCTGCCGTCGCACAGTTCGTGGTGTCCATGACCTTGCCGGTCGCGACGTTCACCAGTCGACTGGTGTCGTTGCCCAGGTCCTCGATCCGCCACTTCTGATTGGCGCGGCCGTTGCAGCTCCACTGGAGGATGTTCGTGCCGTCGGCGGTGTTGCCGCCCTCGACGTCCAGGCACTTGCCGCTGTTGCGGTTCACCAGCGTGTAGGCCGTGGGCGTGGCCGCCGTCTCACCGTCCGGGCCGGCCAGGGTGGTGCCGAGCGCGACGGGGGTGCCGAAGTTCGGCGTACCGTCCGCGTTCCAGGTGAACTTCTGCGCCCGGGTGGTGCGGTTGTTGTCGCAGCCGTTCGTCGAGGTGTCGTTGCGGGCGTGGTAGACGATCCAGTTCTCGGTGCCGTCCGGCGAGGTGAAGAATCCGTTGTGGCCGGGCCCGTAGACGCCCGCCGCGTCGTTGCGCTGGAAGACGGGGGTGGACTTCTTCGTCCAGGACGACGCCTGCAGCGGATCGCTTCCGGTCAGCTCCAGCTGGCCGAGCTTGTAGTCAGGGGTCCAGCAGCCACTGGCGGAGTAGACGAGGAACGTCGTGCCGCCTCGTTGCAGCGCCTCCGGGCCCTCGTTCACCGTGCCGCCCTGCCGCTCCCAGCTCAGGGTGGGCTGGGAGATGGTGCGCAGTGTTCCACTGACTGTGTACGGGTTGCTCATCGGAGCGATGACGAGGTTCTGGGTGCCGTTGGTGGTGTTGGCGCTGCCCACCATGTACAGGCTGCTGCCCACCTGCAGCACGCTGGCGTCGATCAGCCAGGGGTCCGAGTCGGTGGGCTTCAGCTTGTTCTTGTAGTGGTACGGGCCCATGGGATCCGAGCCCTCGCTCTCCAGCACGTGGGAGCGCTGGGTGCCGATGTAGTCGCTGACGCAGGCGCCACCGACGTAGTACAGGTACCACTTGCCGTTGAAGAAGTGCACTTCGGGGGCCCAGAAGTTGCAGCCCCGGGAGGTGTCGGTGTCCTTCCACACCTGCACACTGGGCGCGGTCGCGAGCCCGGCGAGCGTGGGCGACTTGCGCATGGTCAGCACGTCCGTCCAGGACGTGGTGATCATGTAGTAGTTGCCGTTGTAGTACTCCACCCAGGGGTCGGCACCCTTCTGCGACTTGACCGGGTTGGTGTACGGCCGCCCGTCGGCGGCGGAGGCGGGCTGGGTGGTGGCGCCCAGCAGCAGGGTGAGTACGGCGATGACCATGGCCGTCCATCTGCCCCTGCGCATGCGGAATCCCGCACGGGTGCGGATCACTGTCGTCGTCCCTTCGTCAGTCGATCCGGAGGAGCCCTTGTTGTCCGATATTTCGAACTCAGTTCGTAACTTCGGCCAGAAGCTAGGGGTGGTAGTCCGTCTTCGTCAACACTTGTGTCACAGCAGCCCCAAACGGTTACTTCGTGCCGAGGTAGTAGCTGACCTGCGGCGGCTGGTTGTAGCCCGTGTTCTGCCAGGCGATGCCCAGCCGGTAGACCGGGTCATGCATCAGGGTCGGCAGCCGGAACTCGGTGGGATACGGAGTGGAGTAGAGACGCAGCGCCGTGGAGTCTGCGTTGCGCCAGATCATCTCCTCGCGCCAGTCGCCCAGCAGGTCGGCGGAGAGCGCCGGGTTGCCCTTGGTCCAGTTGTTGGACTTGGCGTCCTGGTCGAGCCAGATGCGGGTGAGATCGGTCGATCCGTTGTACTTCAGGATCTGGCCGTAGCCGACCCCGGCGCTGCCCGACCAGCGGTGGTCGAGCAGTTCGCGGTGGGCGTCGCCGTCCCACCAGATCGCCGAGTTGTACGAGGCCCCGCCGCCGAAGGCTGGGACGGAGTCGCTGATCTTCGTACCGTTGGCGGCATAGAGCCCACCCCCGCTGGACCAGCACTCGGCGCCGGCGTGGTCCCGCGTGAGGTCCGCGCAGAGACCGCGGCCGACGTCCGTGCCGGTGCGCGCGCCCCAGAGGATCTGGCCCGTGCGGGCGTCGTGCATCTCGTAGCCGTAGGCGGAGTCGGTGTGCTCGTGGACGTTGAAGGATTCCAGACCGGCGCGGGACGGAAGGAGATCGCCGACATGCAGGGCGTCGCCGTGTCCGAGCTTGGTGGTCCACAGGGCGCTGCCGTTGTCGTCGACGGCCATGGCTCCGTAGAGGATCTCGTCCCTGCCGTCCGCGTCGACGTCGGCCACGGCGAGGTTGTGGTTGCCCTGCTGGTCGTAGCCCTTGCCGTGGTTCGTCGAGGAGTTGGTGTCGAACTTCCAGGTGCGGGTGAGGTCCGTGCCGTTCCACGTGTACGCGGCGATCGCGATGCGCTCGTAGATGCCACGGCTGAACACCATGCTGGGCGTCGAGCCGTTGAGGTACGCGGTGGCGGACAGCAGGCGGCCCTCGCGGTTGCCCCAGGTGTCGCCCCAGTCCGACACCGAGCCCCGGGCGGGCTCGAAGGGGACGGAGTCCATGACGCGACCGGTCTGGCCGTTGAAGACGGACAGGTACTCCGGGCCGCTGATCACCGCGCAGTTGTCGGCGAGGTGGGAGGCGTTCGCGTCGCCGATGACCGTGCCCGCGGAGTCGCGGGAGCCGTCGGAGGTGCGGACCGCCATCTCGGCCTTGCCGTCGCCGTTGTAGTCGTAGACCTGGAACGAGTCGTAGTGGGAGCCGCTGCGCACGTTCGTGCCGAGGTTGACCCGCCACAGCCGGGTGCCGCTGAGCTCGTACGCGTCGAAGACGGTCGGCCCCGTGCACGTACCGGAGTTGGCGACGTCCGTGGCATTGGACGGCACCCATTTGAGGACGAGTTCGTACTGCCCGTCGCCGTCCAGGTCGCCCACGCTCGCGTCGTTGGCGGAGTAGGTGTAGGCGACGCCGTCTCGCGTGGTGCCGCCCGGGGGCTTCTGCAGGGGGATGTCGAGACGGCCGCCCGCCCAGACGCGTGCGGTGCCGCCCGCCGTCTCGGTGCCGCCCACGACGGCGCGAATCTCGTAGGTGGAACTGGAACTGCCGCCGGTGTCCAGGTAGTTGGTCTTCTGGGTCTCCTGGATGAGGGTGCCGCCGCGGTAGAGGCGGAACGTCACGTTCTCCGGGTCGTCGCCGAGCATGCGCCAGGTCACGAGGATGCCGCCGGTGGCGGGGACCGCGACCGGTCCCCGGTCGAGCTTCTCGGCGACGCGGGCGGCGGCCAGCGCGGCGGTGGCCAGCGCGGCGGTGGCCTTGTTCGCGGGTGCCGGAATCTCCTGGGCGGCGCTCGCGGTGTGATGCAGCGTCAGCATGCCTGCGGTACCCACGAGAAGCGTGGCGAGCGTCCCGGACAGGAGCTTGCCGGGGCGGCGGTGGCGTCGTCGCTGCGAGGTGCGGCTCGATCTCTTCATCAGGACCTCGTCCATGGGGAAGCGTTCGTTCCAGGGTCGCCGCCGGCCGGGGGAAGGTTGCCGGGTCACCACCGACAAGGGCCGGCCCCGCCGGAGGGCGGAGCCGGCCCGGTCACCTGGTCACCTGGTCAGCAGGTCACCCGGTACAGCGCGTGCGTCAACTGCTGGAGACCGTCAGGTTGTTGGTGCGGAAGTCGAGGCCACCGGAGGACGAGGTGATCTCGAAGCCGAACTGCACGTCACCGATGGTCTCGTTGCCCATCCAGCCCTTGGTGTCCTTGATCCACTTGAGGATCGGCAGGATGTTCACCGTGCCGGAGTTCGAGTCCGACGTGCGCAGGAACGAGAAGACCTCGTTGGCGCCGTTGTTGCCCTTGTAGACGGTCCAGGTGTGCCCGCCGAGCGTGACGTTGCCCTGCGAGGTGCCCAGCGGGCCGACGGCTCCGTTGTAGTTCACCCAGAGCATGATCTCGTAGTCGTAGTCGGTGTCCCAGATGTCGTACGAGGAGTTGTACGCGCCCGAGGACGGGACGGTGACGTTGTAGCTGCTGGTGAGGGAACCGAGCGAGGTGATCGACTTGTTGACCACCTTCTTGGAGTTCGGGTAGGACTTGATGCCGCCGGTGTTGGGGTGGTTGGCCCAGACACCCCAGTTGGTGCCGGAGTTGGCCCAGACGCACTGGCTGCCGGCGCCGGAGCCCCAGATGTTGTTGTAGAGCGTGTAGCCGTTCAGGCTGGTGTTGCCCCACTGGTCGCAGGAGTTCCAGACAGCGGCCTGGGCGGGTGCGGCGGCGAGGCCGATGGTGGCGCCGAGCGCGAGCGCGGGGGCGATCAGGGCCTTGGCGACCCTGGGGAGTGTGCGTGTTGCCATGGCTGTCCCTTCCATGGGTGGGGGGAGATGTGAGGTTTCACTGCGGCTCCAGAGCGAGGACGCAGTCTTCTCCGGCGCGCGGGGAGAGCTGTCGCGTTCCGGAGGAAGTCCTGGGATGCGAGGAGGGCGTGGGCGGCGTCCGCGTGCTCACCGTGCCAGCACCGCCGCTCCGTAGCGCTCCAACTCCACGGCTCCGGCGACCTGTTCGCCGGTGAGCAGATCCCGGTGGGTGCCCGGCACCTCCACCGTGACCGTCTCCCGCCCATGGTTGAAGACGAAGAGCAGGTCACCGCGGCGGACGGCCTCGACCTGGGCAGGGAGGCCGTCCAGCACCGGCCGAACCCCCGCACCGGCCGCCACGTCCGCCACCAGGTCGCGCAGCGCGGGCGGTTCGGGCAGCGTGGACACATACCAGGCACGCCCCTTGCGCAGCACGGCCGGAAGCCCGTCGAGCTCGCCGCCCTTGTACGGGATGACCTGGTCGGCCCCCTCCGCTTCCAGCTCCTCGGACCACAACGTCCCCACGAAACCGTCGCACCCGGCGCTCTCCCCCGCCTCCAGCGGCCACCACTCGTGCAGGGTGCGGATGCCGAAGAGCTCCCGCAGTCGCGCGTCCATCCCGCCCGGCCGCACGCGGTCGTCCTCGTCGGCGACCCCGGTCAGGAAGCCGCAGACGAGGGTGCCGCCGCCGCGCACATACGACAGAAGGTTGTCGATCGCCGCGTCCGTGAGCAGGTACAGCTGCGGAACGACGACGAGTCGGTACGCGGACAGGTCGTGCTCGGGGTGCGCGAAGTCGGTCGTGACGTGGGCCTCCCACAGAGCCCGGTGCCAGGCGCGTACGACCTGCGGGTAGTCGACCTCGGACGAGGGCCGGCCCTCCTGCGCGCCGGCCCACCAGGCGTTCCACTCGTGCAGGACGGCGACATCGGCCGCTATGGGGCTGCCGGTCACTTCGGGGCCGATGCCCGCGAGTTCGGCGCCCAGCCCCTTGATCTCCTGGAAGATGCGGCCGGCCTCCCCCGCGTGGCTGACCATCCCGGAGTGGAACTTCTCCGCGCCCTGCCGGGACTGCCGCCACTGGAAGTAGCAGACGGCGTCGGCGCCGCGGGCGACGGCCTGCAGGGACCAGAGCCGGTTGAGGCCCCGCGCCTTGGGGTGGTTGACGCCCCGCCAGTTGACGGGACCGGCCGCCTGCTCCATGAGCATCCACGGCCCGCCCCCGGCCTGGGAGCGCGTCATGTCCTGGACGAGCGCGCCGTTCTGGGCGCCGAAGGGGTCACGCGGGTCCGGGTAGAGGTCGACGGAGACGACGTCCTCCTCCGTGACCCACTTCCAGGCGTCCTGCCCCACCCACATCGGCATGAAGTTGGTGGTCACCGGGAGGTGCGGGGTGTGCCGGCGGACGATGTCGCGCTCGGCGGCGTAACACTCCAGGAGCATGTCGGACGTGTAGCGCCTGAAGTCCAGGACCTGCGTGGGGTTCTTCATGTAGTGGGCGCGGCGCGGCGGGAGGATCTCGTCCCAGTCGCCGTAGCCTTGGCTCCAGAACGCCGTTCCCCAAGCGGCGTTGAGGGCCTCCAGCGTGCCGTACTTGTCCTGGAGCCAGCGGCGGAAGGTGCCGGCGGCCTCGTCGCCCCAGTCGAAGGTGCAGTACTCGTTGTTGATGTGCCACATCGTGAGGGCCGGGTGGCCGCCATAGCGGGCGGCGAGGTCCTCGGTGATGGCGGCGGCGTAGCGGCGGTAGACGGCGCTGGAGTGCGAGAAGTGCTGGCGGCCGCCCCACCATTCGGTGCGGCCGTCCTCGTCGCGGGGCAGCGTCTCGGGGTGGAGCCGGCCCATCCAGGGCGGGGGCGAGGAGGTGGGCGTCGCGAGGACGACACCGATGCCGTTCTCGTGCATGAGGTCCATCAGCCGGTCGAGCCAGCCGAACTCACGTGCCCCGGGCCGGGGTTCGAGCTTCGCCCAGGAGAAGACACCGAGCGTGACGGAGTTGACGCCGGCGTCCCTCATAAGGCGTACGTCCTCGTGCCAGGTCTCCTCGGGCCACTGCTCGGGGTTGTAGTCACCGCCGAAGAGGATGCGGCCCCGGGTCACCTCGTCGAGCCGGGACATCAGACGGGGTCCCCGTACTGGATGCCGCGCCCGTTCGTGGCCAGATACACCCGGCCGTACACCCGCGGATCACCCACGACGACCTCGCCGGTCCACCCCCACTGATGGGCGTCGTCGTTGATCCGCACCCAGGTCTTCGCCTCGTCGTCGGAGCGGTAGACGGCGGTGATGGTCTCCGTCGAGCCGACCTGGTAGATCGCCGGATAGTCGGCGCCGTCGGCCGCCTTGCCGAAACCGAGCGTGTACGAGGCCCAGCAGCTGTCCACCTTCGAGAAGGCCGCCCCGCCGTCGGTGGACCGGTACAGCCCGTTCCACTTCACGCTCAGCCACAGGTCCCCGGAGCGTCCGGGAGCCGCGACCAGCTTGAACTGGACGTCTCCGGACGGCAGTCCACCGGCACGAGCCGTGAAGGAACGGCCACTGTCAGTGCTGGCATATAGCGTTCCTGTGTCGGTGTCGTACGCGTAGAAGAGCGTCGGGTCGGCCGGGTCGGCGACCGGCGTGGCGCCCTTCGGGAAGGAGGAGACCTCGGACCAGGTCGCGCCGTTGTCCGCGGAGCGGTGCGCCGCGTACTTCGTGCCGTCCCAGTGCACGAAGGACCAGAGCAGCGTGGCGCCGTCGGCGCTGGTGGCGATCGGCCCCGGTGCGTTCTTGGCGATGTCGGGCTGGGCCTTGAAGGGCGCCCAGGTCTGTCCGCCGTCGTTCGAGTACGCGCCGTTGCCGTGGTCGCCCCAGCCCGCCCGGACGACGTACGACGGCTTGGCCGCGGCCTGTGCGAGTCCCGTCGCCGACCCGAACACGGGATTCGCCGCCATGCCGCGCGACGGAGACGCCGTGAGCCGCTCGTGGTACATCACGCCGATGTCCCCGAGCCCGCTGAGCAGATGCGCCTCCCCGACCGGGGGCGAGATCAGCTGGCGCACGGCCGTCTCCTCCAGGCCGCGGATCTGCGGCGCCCAGCGCTTGAGGTCGCGCGTGCCGTAGAGGGTCGCGCCGGTCCCGTACACGATGTGCCTCGAGTCGTACGGGTCCACGCCGACCGCCTGGATCCACCAGCCGAACTTCGGCTTGTCGCCGCCCCAGTCGAGGAAAGGAGTCTCGGACACGTCGAAGACGGCAGCGTCCTTGAGAGACGTCCAGGTACGGCCGCCGTCGGTGGTCCGGAACAGCGTGTCGACGGCCGCCCAGCGGTTGTTCGTGGACACGACGACCGTGCCCGCACGGCAGGCGTCGACGGCGACCCCGCCGTAGCCGAAGGTGTCCGCCGAGCCGTCGGCCGTAGTGCCGCCCGGCTTCACGGGGGTCACCTCGGCCCACTTGCCGGTCGGGATGCGCAGCTTGTGCACGCTGCCGCTGGACTGGCCGTTGGGTCCGGGCGCGTCGGCGTACGTCACGTACAGCTCGCGGGTGCGCTGGTCGTACGCGGCCCGGATCGGCACCTTGGCCGAGGTGCCGGACGGCTGCCCGGGAACGGCCTCCCAGGTCGTTCCGTCGGCCGTGCGGTACAGGTTCGCGGTGCCCGGGGTGCCGTCGCCGTCGCCCCAGCCGGCGTAGACGGTACGGCCTGCCGCGACGAGGAACGTGACGCCCTGCCCGGAGGCGTTCGCCTTCGCCGGGAAAGCGGTCACGGCCGCCCAGGTGGCGCCGCGATCGGTCGACTTGAGCAGCCCGTCGTGCCGGGTGCCCAGCCACAGGGTGTCGCTGTCGCGCGGGTCGACGAGGAGGCGCTCCCCCGTGCCCCGGCCGTCCTCGTTGGCGCCGAGCTTCACGTTCAGGTCGGTGCGGGTCCAGGTGGCGCCACGGTCCTCGGAGCGCAGGACCGCCCCGTTGCCGGCCCACGACTGGGCGTACGTACCGAGCGCCAGGAACAGCCTGTTCGGGTGCGCGGGGTCGACCGCCATCGCCTCCACGCCGAGGAGGTTCCAGTCGTCCCAGCCGATGTGGTCGGTGAGCGGCGTCCAGCGAGCGGCCCGGTCGTCCCAGCGGTAGGCGCCGCCGATGTCCGTGCGGGCGTAGGCGAGCCCGCGTACGGACGGGTGGAAGAGCACGCCGCTGATGAATCCCGTACCGCCGATGACGACATTGCGCCAGCGGTACGCGGGCGCGTCTGCGCCGGCGGCCGCCTGTGCCGGGGACCCGGCAAGGGAGACGGCGGAGACCGCGGCCGCGGCGGCGGTCCCGGCGAGGACGGCTCGTCTGCTCAGGCGGGGCGTGCGCATGACATACCTCGTTCTGGAGGGGAGGGGTTGCGAGGGGGGAGCGCCCCTTTAGGGGCGCGGGGCTGTGACATATGCGGCTCCGCCGCGTGGGCGCGACCAGCCACGAACGCGATCCGCAGTTCACGGACGGCTGCAAGCTTCCGACCACCGAGGAAAGCGGGCTGGCCGGAGTCAGCCCTTGACCGCGCCGGTGAGCATGCCCTTCTTGAAGTGCCGCTGGACGAAGGGCGAGAGGATGGCCACCGGGAGGAGGGCCATGACCATGACCGCCATCTGGACGGCCAGTCCGGACAGTTGGCCGGTCTTGATGGCCTGCCCCAGACCGACCGGGGGTTCCTGCTTCTGGACGAGCTGGATCATGACGTTCTGCAGCGGCATCATGTCCTGGTCGCTCAGATAGATCGACGCGTTGAACCAAGCGCTCCAGTAGCCGACGGCGTAGAAGAGTGTGATCACCGCGATGACGGCACGCGAGAGCGGTATCACGATCTTCCAGAGGATCCACCAGTCTCCGGCGCCGTCGATCCGCGCGCTGTCGATGAGCTCCTGCGAGATGCCCATGAAGAACGCGCGCAGCACCAGGATGTTGAAGACACTGATCGCGCTCGGCAGGATCAGCGCGAGGTAGGTGTCGGTCAGCCCCAGGGACTGCACGAGCAGGTACGTCGGGATGAGGCCGGCGCCGAAGAACATCGTCGCGAGCAGGGCCATCAGCATCCAGCGGTGCCCGACCGACCCGATGCGGGAGAGCCCGTACGCCGCGAGGACGGACACCGTCATCGAGAAGAGCGTGCCGACGAGAGTGACGCACAGGCTGACGATGCTGGCGCGGGTGACCTGGCCGCCGCTCAGCAGTTCCTGATAGGCGATGAAGGTGATGCCCTTGGGGACCACAACCAGTCCGCCGGCCTCGGTGATGGTCTGCTTCGAGGACAGGCTGGTGACGATGACGATCCACAGCGGGAACAGGACGGCGAGGCATGCGCCGGCCAGGACGATGCCCTTGCCCGCGAGCCCGGCCTGGCTGGGGGCCTCCTCCCACACGGGCCTGGGCGGGGCGGCCCAGCGGCCAGGAGCCTTCGGGCGCTCTTCGGTCACGGCGCTCACTTCTTGTACACCCCCTGCTCGCCCATGAGATGGGCGACCTTGTTCGCCGCGAGGACGAGTCCCAGACCCACCACACCCTTGATCAGACCCGCGGCGGCCGCGTAGCTGAAGTCCTGGTTGCGGACGCCGTTCCACCACACATATGTGTCGAGGACTTCCGCCGCGCCCGGCCCCACCGCGTCCCGCTGCAGCAGGATCTGCTCGAAGCCGACCGTGAGCGCGTCACCTACGCGCAGCACCAGCAGCAGTGCGATCACCGGGCGCAACGCGGGCACCGTGACGTGCCACATCCGGCGCCAGCGCCCGGCCCCATCCATCGCCGCGGCCTCGTACAGGTCGGGGCTCACGGACGCCAGCGCGGCGAGGAAGACGATGATGCCCCAGCCCGCGTCCTTCCACACGCCCTCCGCGGTCACCAGGAACTTGAAGATTCCCGGGTCGGTCATGAGGTCGAAGCCCTCGTACCCGTGCTGCCGCAGGGTCTGCGCGATGATTCCGGCGCCGCCGAAGATCTGCTGGAAGACGGTGATGACCAGCACCCAGGAGAAGAAGTGCGGCAGGTAGAGGACCGCCTGGGACACCGCCCGCACGCGCGGCCTGATCACGCTGTTGATGAGCAGCGCGAGCAGGATCGGGATCGGGAAGAAGAGCACCAGCTGGAGCACGAACAGGACGAGGGTGTTCTGGACGGCGTCCCAGAACGCCGGGTCGTCGAAGATCCGCCCGAACTGCTCGAAGCCCACCCAGGGGCTGTCCAGCATGGCGATGAAGCCGTTGTCGCTGATGTACGGGTCGTACTCCTGGAAGGCGACGACATTGCCCAGGATCGGTATGTAATTGAAGACCAGGACCAGCACGATGGCCGGCAGGGTCATCAGGATCAGCGTGCGGTCCCGTTTGAAGCGGGTCCTGAAGGTGCCGCCCTTCGAAGGCTTGGAGACCGCGGCGGGCTCGGCGGCCGTTGTACGGCCTTTCGCCCGGTCGGCGGACGGCTCGGCGGTGTCCGCCGGCGCCGACGAGGCGGTGCGGGCGGCGGCGCGCGGTGTGGTGCCGTGAGCCACCTCGTCACCCCTGCGCGGATCCGTTGTCGTCCAGCAGCTTCTGGTACCAGTCGCGCAGCTTGTCGCCGCCCTGGCTCTTCCAGTCCGACACCGCTTGCTGCATGTCACTGATCTTCTTGCGGCCGCGGACGACGTCGTCCTCCAACTGCTCGAAGTCATTGGAGAGGTTGGTGTAGCGGGCCGGTTCGGTGATCTGGAGGCCGAAGAAGGAGGACTTCTTGGTGAAGGCACCCATCCGCTGCTGCCAGTCCACCTGTTCCTTCGCGATGTCCGGGAAGTCGGGGTGCGCGATGGTCGCGGCGGGGCTGGCGAGCATGACGTAGGCGTTCAGGACTTCCGTGTTGCCCTTGTCGGTCTTGACCGGTGTGCCGTCCTTGACGGTGTAGTGCGTGCCCTCCACCCCGTAGTTGGTGAGCATGTACTCCTTGGTGCCGTACGGAGCGGCGGTGACGTTCGCGGCGGCCAGCACGTCGTGGATCACGGCCTTCGACGCCTTCTTGTTGATGAAGGCGAAGACGCCCGCGGGCGATCCGGCCCACAGCTTGGGCTCGCCGCCGTCATGGCCGAATATGTCCATGCCGCTGATGCGGAAGTCCTTGTTCTGGGTGGCCTGTTCGGCCATCTTTCCCCACCAGTCCGAGATGTTCTGGTTGTACATCAGGACCTGGCCATCGGTGAAACGCTGACCGGCGTTGCCCTGGTTCACTGCCTTGGCATCGGGGTGGACGACGCCCGCCGCGTACAACTTCCGTGTCCACTCCAGCGCTTCGAGGTACTCGTCGGTCTCCACGCGGTAGATCAGCTTGCCGTCGACGAGGTTCCAGCCGAGCGGCTTCTCGCTGCCGGACAGCACACCGAAGATGTTGAAGGCGGTCCACTTCATGTCGTCGCAGGCCCACACCTTCGCCTTGGCGTTGGTGATGTCCTTGGCGAGGGCCAGGAACTCCTCGGCCGAGGTGGGGAGTTCGTACCCCTCCTTGTCGAAGACGTCCTTGCGGTAGAAGGGCACGATGCCGGTGACCGTGGGGGCGGGTTGCGGCAGACCACGCAGCTTCCCGCCGAAGATGGAGTACTGCCAGGCCTCACTCGGGATGGCGGCGAGGTTCGGGTACTCCTTGACCTTGTCGCCGGAGAGGTACGGACCGAGGTCGGCGAACTTGCTGATGATGGCGCTGGGGATCTTGCCGCCCATGTTCCAGCTCGGGATGACCACGACATCCGGCATGTCGCTGGAGGCGAGGACCGCGCCCAGCTTCTCGTCGTACGTGTTGCCGTCCTGGTTCTGCCAGACGAGCTCGGCGCCGATCACCTTGTTCATCGCCGAGTAGTAGGGGTTGCTGCTCTTCGGCGGCGAACCCCAGAACGGCGACATGATCTTGACGGTGCTGCCCTTGCCGAGCTTCTGGGGCACCGAGGTCTTCAGCTCGGCGAGCGACATCTTGCTGGTGAAGCCGACGGCGGAGCCGTTCTTCGAGGCGATGTCGGGGGTCACCACGTTGTGCGCCACGAAAGTGGGGAGGACCTTCTGCGCGTCCTTGCCCGAGGTCGTGCCCTCCTTCGAACCGCTGCCGGAACCGCCGCAGGCGGCCAGCAGCGGCATTCCGCCCGCCACCGCGGCGGCGGCGACCGCCGTGGAGGCGAGGAAGCTTCTCCGGCTGGGGACGGAGGTGTTCGGCGTCATTGCGTCAACCCTTCATGGCGCACACCATGACACCCGGCGGTGGGGTCGTCGGCTGCGGTGTCTCGAGTGAATCCGGCTGAGCTGAAGCGGACCTCGGAGGAATGCGCGCACGGTGTGGGCACGTTCGACCAGTCGAAGCGCTTCGATGTTGCTGCGAGGTTAAGTGAACACCTGGGGGCGCACAAGAGCCGATTCCGAGATTCCTCGGAGGCATACGGGACTGGAACGGTCTCTTCGCGCCCCTGAGACGTCGTGCGGGTACGGAGCAGTTGCCTCAGGATGTCTTGACACCCGCCCCTCGGTCGAATGAGCATCGAAGCGCTTCGAAAGTTCTCCGTCGCTCTTCGCAAGGGGTCCCAGCGTGACCGCTCAAACGCCGCCGTTCCGTGACTCGCAGCTGCCGTTCGCGAAGCGCATCGACGATCTGCTGTCGCGGCTCACCGTGACCGAGCGCATCGCGCTGCTGCACCAGTTCGCCCCGGCGGTGGAGCGGCTCGGCGTCGCCGCGTTCCGCACCGGACAGGAGGCACTGCACGGGGTGGCCTGGATGGGCCCGGCGACGGTGTTCCCGCAGGCGGTCGGCCTCGGCGCGACCTGGAACGACGATCTCGTACGCCGCGTCGGCGACGCGGTCTCCGCCGAGGTGCGCGCGATGCGGGCCCGTGACGACCGCGTCGGCCTCAATGTCTGGGCGCCGACGGTCAACCTCCTGCGACACCCCCTCTGGGGCCGCAACGAAGAGGGCTACTCCGAGGACCCCAGGCTGACCTCGGCGATCGCGACGGCGTACACCCGCGGCCTGCGCGGCGACCACCCCGCGTACTGGCGCACGGCCCCCGTCCTCAAGCACTGGCTCGCGCACAACAACGAGACGAACCGGGACACCACGTCCTCGTCCGTCCGTCCCCGCGTCCTGCACGAGTACGACCTGCGCGCCTTCCGGGAGACCGTCGAGGCGGGCGCGGTGGCCGGTGTGATGCCCGCGTACAACCTGGTCAACGGCCGCCCCAACCATGTGTCTCCATATCTGCGCGAGCATCTGCGCACCTGGACCGACCAGGACCTCCTGGTCTGCTCGGACGCGGGCGCGCCCTCCAATCTGGTGGACTCCGAGCACTACTTCGACACGCACGAGGAGGCGACGGCGGCCGCGCTGATCGCCGGGGTCGACAGCTTCACGGATCACGGCACGGACAGTTCGACGATCGTGGCCCGCGTCCAGGGGGCCCTGGACGCGGGCCTGCTGAGCGGGCCGGACATCGACGCGGCGGTCCGCCGCCAGCTCGCGGTCCGTTTCCGCCTCGGCGAGTTCGACCCCCGCCTGGACCCGTACGCCGCCCTGCGGGACTTCGACACCCCCGGCCACCGCGCCCTCGCACAGGAAGCCGCGGAACAGGCGATCGTCCTGCTCAAGAACGACGGCCTGCTGCCCCTGACCGGCAGCCCGCGCATCGCCGTGGTCGGCCTGCTCGCCGACGAGTGCAAGCTCGACTGGTACAGCGGCACCCTCATCCACCGCTCCACCCCTCTGGAGGGCCTGTACGAGCGCTTCGGCGCCGAGCGCGTCGACTTCGCCGAGGGAGTGGACCGGGTACGCCTGAAGACGTCGGCCGGTACGTATCTCAGCGTCCCGCCGGCCGATGACACGACGGACGGGGCCCGGGGCGCGGAGGGCGCGCTGGACCCGGCACTCCTCGCGGGCCGCACGGACCTGCCCGCGCTCACCACCGACGCCACCGGCACGGACCTCGCGCTGATCGACTGGGGCGAGGGGATCCTCACCCTCCGCGCCCCCGACGGCCGCTACCTCTCGGTCGCCGACGACGGCTACGTACGCGCGTCGGCGGACCAGCCCGGAGGCTGGATCGTCCAGGAGACCTTCCGCCTGGAACCGCATGATTCCCATGCGGGCGGCCACCTCCTGAAGCACGTGGGGACGGGTCGCTACGTCTCTGTCGCCGCCGACGGCGTAAAGGTTGCCGCCGAAGACGGCGGAGATGGCGAAGACGGCGGAGACGGCGGAGACGGCGAGGCTCCGGAGATCTTCGAGCTGATCGTCACCGAGCCCGGCGAGGACGCGGTGACCCGGGCCGCCGCCACCGCCGACGTGGTCCTCGTGTTCGCGGGCAACGACCCGCACATCAACGGTCGCGAAACCGAGGACCGCACCACGCTCCGCCTGCCCTCCCACCAGGAACGCCTGCTGCACGCCGCCCGCGCCGCGAACCCGAACACGGCCCTGGCCCTCGTCTCCGCGTACCCGTACGCGGTGGACCACGCGAGCCTCCCCGCCGTCCTGTGGACCGCCCACGGCGGCCAGGCCGCGGGCACCGCCCTGGCCCGCGTCCTGGCGGGCGACGTCTCCCCCGCCGGCCGCCTCCCGCAGACCTGGTACGCCTCCGACGCGGACCTCCCCGACCTTCTCGACTACGACGTGATCGGCGGCCGCCAGACGTACCTCTACTTCGAGGGCACCCCGCTCTTCCCGTTCGGCCACGGCCTGTCGTACGCGTCCTTCGCCTACAGCGGTCTCGCGGCCGTGCCCGGCGAGGGCAAGGTGAAGGTCACCTTCACCGTCACCAACACGAGCGAGGTGGCCGCCGACGAGGTCGCACAGCTCTACACACGCGCCGTGAACCCATCGGTCCCCCGCCCCCGCCGCGAACTGGCCGCACACCGCCGTGTCCGCCTCGCCCCGGGCGCGTCCACCGAGCTCACCTTCGAACTCCCGCTCTCCGCCTTCGAGTTCTGGGATGTGGCGCACGGCCGGTGGTGGCTGGAGCCGGGAGCGTACGACGTCCTGGTAGGCGCATCCAGCGAGGACATCCGCCTGCGCGGGACGATCGAACTCGACGGCGCCCCCGCGGCCCCCCGCCCGGTCCTCGGACGCGGCCTGAACGCAGCCGACTTCGACGAGCAGAGTCGCACCGAGATCGTCGACCGCACAAAGGTGTCGGGCGACGCGGTGGCACCGGTGGACGGCGGCGAGGCCGAACTGGTCTTCCGTCGTTGCGACTTCGGCCCGGGAACGACAACCGTCACTGTCGTGGCGGCGGGCGAGGGCTCGGTCGAACTGGCCCTGCCCGGCGGCCCGGTCCTCGCGCGGCTCGAGGTCCCGGCGACCGCGGGCCCGTACGACTACACCACCGTCGCCGCCCCGTGCCATGCCGCCGAGGTCCATGACCTGCACATCAGACTGCGCGGCCCACTGCGGCTCGCGCGCGTCGGCTTCTCCGGTTGAGGGTCCGGACCAGGCCGACGCAAGGAGGGGCCCAGCACCGGAAGGCACCGGTGCCGGGCCCCTCCATCAGGGCCGACCAGAGCGTCAGAGCCGGCTAGAGGGTGAGCCCCGTCAGCACCATCACCCGCTCGTACGTGTAGTCGTCCATCGCGAACTTCACACCCTCACGTCCGACCCCGGACTGCTTCACACCGCCGTACGGCATCTGATCGGCGCGATACGAGGGCACGTCCCCGATGACCACGCCACCGACCTCCAGCGCCCGGTGCGCCCGGAACGCGGTCTGCAGGTCATGGGTGAACACCCCTGCCTGAAGGCCGTACTTGGAGTCGTTGACGGCGGCGAAGGCGGCGGCCTCCCCGTCCACCTTCTGCACCGAGAGGACGGGACCGAAGACCTCCTCGCAGGACAGCGTGACATCGGCCGGCACATCGGCGAGGACGGTCGGCGCGTACGAGGCCCCGTCCCGCTTGCCACCGGTCAGCACACGGGCCCCCGCCTGCGCGGCCTCCTCGACCCACGACTCCACACGCCTGGCGGCGTCCTCACTCACCAGCGGCCCGACATCCGTCGCGTCGTCGGACGGATCACCGGTCACCTGGGCCTCGACGGCGGCGACGATACGCGGCACCAGCCGCTCGTACACGGAGGCATCGGCGATCACCCGCTGCACGGAGATGCAGGACTGCCCGCCCTGGTAGTTGGAGAAGGCGGCGATACGCGTCGCTGCCCAGTCCAGATCCTCGTCACTGGCGTAGTCGGCCAGCACCACGGCCGCGCCGTTCCCGCCCAGCTCCAGCGTGCAGTGCTTGCGCGGCACCGAGTCCATGATCGCGAAGCCGACCTTCTCGGACCCGGTGAACGAGATGACCGGCAGCCGCTCGTCCTGCACGAGGGCGGGCATACGGTCGTTGGCGACCGGCAGAATGCTCCACGACCCGGCCGGCAGCTCGCTCTCGGCCAGCAGCTCACCGATCAGCAGGCCCGACAGCGGGGTCGCGGGCGCGGGCTTCAGAATGATCGGGACACCGGCCGCGATGGCCGGAGCGATCTTGTGCGCGCACAGGTTCAGCGGAAAGTTGAACGGCGCGATGCCCAGCACCACGCCCTTGGGGAAGCGACGCGTGATGGCGAGCCGCCCCTGCCCTCCGAGGTCCGTGTCGAGCCGCTGGGCCTCTCCGCCGTTGAACCGCCGGGCCTCCTCGGCCGCGAACCGGAACACCGACACGGCCCGACCGACCTCGCCACGGGCCCACTTGATCGGCTTCCCGTTCTCGGCGGATATCAGCCGGGCGATCTCCTCGGTCCGTTCGATCAGTCGACGTGACACGTGGTCGAGGGCGGCGGCGCGTACGTGGGCCGGGGTGGCGGCGAACTCGTCCCGCACGGCGTGGGCGGCGGCGACGGCCTGCTCGACCTGCTCGTCGGTCGGCACGCTCACCGTCCCGACCACACCGTCGTCCCACGGGGACGTGACGTCGAACGTGGCCTCACCGGTGGCCTGGCGGCCGGCGAGCCAGAAGGCGTGGGTGGAAGTCATTGGGTGTCCGGCCCTTCCGTTGGTGTGTCCTGGAATTCCTCCCCCACGGTAGGGGTGGGACGGCCGCGGGGCGTTTGTCCGAGCCGTAGTAGTCGCCCCGGGGGATACGACACTTTGGCACGGTGGCGCGCAGGGGCGCCGTGCAGGGTTGTCGCCCCCGCCGCCCCTACCCGTCCCATCCCGTACCTGGGGGCTCCGCCCCCAGACCCCCCTATCGGCCTGAACGGCCTCGTCCTCAAACGCCGGACGGGCTGAAGATTTCAGCCCCTCCGGCGATTGAGGAGCGGGGTCTGGGGCGGAGCCCCAGGGATG